>CAVFCI010000042.1:0-18112 GCA_963620985.1 Hallerella sp.
CTGTCAAAACTGCTTGCACCTGTCAGCTGACAATTTTCGTGTGATTTTCGGCTTTCTTTGATGCAGATGGGCTATCGCCCATCAAAGAGAAAAAGGCGAAAAGCGCCGAAAAGGGGCGCTGACAGGCGGTAGGGTTCGGCTCCCGTCAGCTTACGCAGCAGCAGAGGTTTTTTGACAGTCTGTGCGGTGAAAAATGCTTTTAAATTAGGGCTTGTCAAGAGCCTGCTCAGGGTGTAAAATAAGCAGCGGAGTCGTGCAGCGAGGCTCTGTGCCTTCAGCGGCTTCAGGCTACTTCAAAGCACTCCGTGCGGATGTCGTCTAATGGCAGGGCATCGGCTTCCCAAGCCGACAGCGCGGGTTCGATTCCCGTCATCCGCTCCAATATGCAACAAATCCCGCAGCCGTTGAAGCTGCGGGATTTGCTTTATTTATCAATGCTTTGCGGGGTTTTACCGCAAAGCAAAAAGCGCCGATAAAATACATTTTTCAGCCGGAAAAGATGCCTTTTAGCGCGCAATTTTACAGCAGTTTTACAGCAGCAAATAATGCCGCTATTCTATATTGACTTGTTATCCTCTGCACTTAGGCGAACGACTTTAGGAAGCTCAGTATCTTCTCGTCCGTCCAACCGTCCCCCCTGAAGGAGTTCACCAGCTTCACGTCGCCCGGACAGCCCATCCAGTCGCGTTCCAGCTCCTCCGTCGCCGTCAAGGGTCGCTCCTCCGTTGTCTGCGGTTTGAACACCTGATTGAGTTCCTGCATTTACTGTTCCCTCCTGATTACTGTCTGATGTTTCAGCATAGCCTATATTGCTTACGTTGTCAATACCGTTCGGTCTGAACGCCGCACCTATAGGATTCGCCGCTAAAGCCTTGTATCTGCTCTTGACAAGTCGCTCATTCTGTGATACCGTATTATCCGATGAGGTGCTTCGTTGCAAAGGTATAGACTTTGACGTATTCGTCGGGGTTAGTGTATCGGGACGAAGTGAAAAGGCCTTCGTGACGTGCGGAAATATACCAGCGGCGTTGGCAGCTGCCTCATTGGCAGAGTATTCCCCGTTCGTATCTTCGGGCGGGTTGATCGGCTCTGCCGATTTTTTTTGCCGTCAACGATGGCACGGCCTTGCGCACCTGCGCATTTTCTGCAACAGCCTCTGCTTCGGTGGAGTTGGACATACTCTCCTATGCTTTCTGCGGGGCTTGCTCCTGCTCATCCGCTCCAATATGCAACGAATCCCGCAGCCGTTGAAGCTGCGGGATTTTCTTTATTTATCAATGCTTTGCGGGGTTTAGAGCGCGTTCAGTTTTTGCCTGGGACTGTGAATATGCCGGACTCGACGAGCTCCTGAAGTCCCTTGTGCGACTCGTACATGACGAGCAGGCGGCTCTCGATGACCGCCCATTTTTCCTCTATCTCGGCATCGGCAGCAGTGAGACGCTTTGCCGCAACATCCTCGGCCTCGGCGATTATCTGCTCGGCCTGCTTCTGGACATCGGCGAAAAGCTCCTCGGCCTCCTCGTCGCGGCGCTTCATATTTTCAAGATATGTATCGACCGTGAGCTGCGCTGCGTCAAACAGGCCGCTGACCTTTGCGGCGGCTTCGGCAAGGCTTCCGCTCTCGCTTACCTTTATCTCATATCCGTTGAGCTTCGACTGAAGCTCCTCGACCTGAGCCTTGAGCTTTTCTATCTCCTGCTCCTGATCGTGCATGACCATCATCATTTCGTTTTTGGAAAGGTTCATAGCTTCATTTCTCATGGGTCTGCTCCTTAGTCACTAAAAAGTATTTTATATAATATCATCCCGCGAGGTATATTTCAACACATTTTTCGTTAAAAAAGCACGGCTGCGCCGTGCTTTTTTTAACTGTCTGCCCTCAGTTTACGACGCCGGTGCTGAATGCGCGGAACATGAGGCTCACGACCTCGCAGCGGGTGCAGGCCGCATCGGGTGCAAACTGCGTTGCGGTCTTGCCCTTGGTTATATTATTTTCCGCAGCCCAGAGGATCGCCTTATAATACGGGCTGTTTGCCGAAACATCGTAGAAGCTCGTGCTCATATTGCTCGGCGAGGGCTCACCGGCATAGCGCCAGAGGAAGGTCACGAACTGGGCGCGTGTTACGGTGGCATTCGGTGAGAAGGTGCTGCCGTCTCCCGTGCCCGTGGTTATCCCCTGCTCTGTCGCCCAAATGATCGCCTTGTAGTAGGGCGCATAGGTGTTGTTATACGGGACATCGGAAAATTTCATTGTGCTGCCGACCGGTTCCGGTCTGCCCGCTGCGCGCCACAGGAACGTGACCACCTGCGCACGGGTGCAGGGTGCTTTGGGCTTGAAATGGCTTGCATCAACGCCGGAGGTTACCTGCGGCTGGTTATAGTAGGCCCACATGACGGCGCTGTAGAACCAGTCGTTTCCGCTGATATCGTAGAAGGGATTGGGGAATCTGGCCTTGCAGCTTTCGCACACGCCGTAGCTTATGATATGGCCGGTCTTTACCGTCTCGCTGTCCGTATAGCTGTCGCCGCAGGTCGCGCAGGTATGGGTCGTATAGCCGCCCTTGGTGCAGGTCGGCGCGGTCACGACGGCGTTATATCTGTGCGCTGCAAGCTCGCCGTATCCGTCGCCGCATTCGTCGCAGACAGCCTTATTCTTGCAGTTTGCCGTGCCGCCGGTGTGCGCGGTCTTGCGGCTGAGCTCATAGAACCTTTCATCCACGGTCAGGTTCAGCGACTCGAGCTCCGTGCGCAGATCCTCAAGGGTCTTGCCGCAGCGCTGGCAACCGAGCCAATGATACTGATCATCGCTGCAATGGTCGATGTCCTTGACCTTGAGCGAGCCGAGGATATTATCCATGTTAAATGTGCCGTCGCGGATCATCTGCACGATCTGTGGGGTGCTCATGCCGAGGTTCAACGCAGTCTGCTTGAGATTGTTCTTGTCTATGCTGCCGAGCGTGATCGTGCCGGGGTGCAGATCGTGGCCGGTGCACTTATCGACAAGCTCCTCCTCGGTCAGGTCGATGGTCCCCTTCTCGTCTCTGTATTTGTTCTTGCACTTGCTGCACTGGTAGTAATCTATCGTGCCGTCCTCGGTGCAGGTCTTGGGCGTGCCCTTGACAAGCTGTATATCCTTGCAGCCGCCGGAGCACTGAGCATAATAATACTCGCCCTTTTCGATGAAGGTACCGCAGTCGGCACAGTATTTGTCGCCGGTGTAGCCCTGTGCGGTGCCGCTGGGCTTTACAGCGTTTTTATACTCGAAATTAACATGATTGGTCTTATCCAGCTCGCCGTAGCTTGCGCCGCATTTTTCGCATTCTGCCTGCGTCTTGCAGCTTGCCGTGCCGCCGGAGTGCTTGTCCGTGCCGGAGGTCTTGCCGCACATCACGCATTTTTTATAGTGCGAGCTACCCGTATCGTCGGCCTCCCATGTATATTCGTGGTCGATCTTGTCGGTCGTAGCATCGCTTTTGCTCAGCTCGGATGTGCCTCTGGCATCAGCGAAATACTCATCGCAGCCGGAGCAGTACCAGCACGCGACATTGCCCTTCTCGGTGCAGGTAGCGGCCTTTGCGGGCAGCTTCTGCAGATCGGTATGGTTATTCTTGTCCTTGGTCAGACCGTTATCGAGCTTGGCGTGAGATATGGAGTTAGTGCATGCTGCATCGGTGAAATACTTTCCGCAGTCGGGGCAGTACCAGTACTCGATATGCGGATCGCATGTGCCGTCCGATTTCTCATGATGCTCGGGATTTTTGTGCGTGCAGGTGTCGGGGTCTATACTCGGGCTTACAGACGGCGTAGCTGTTTCAGACGGTGTGGGGCTCACCGACGGCGAGGGTGACGGCGTTGTGCCGCCTGTGACGGTCAGGGTCGCGGCCTCGCTGACCGCATAGGCGGGAGTCTTGCTTGTGCCGGAGAGAGCTCCGCCATATGCGATGCACTTAAACTGCTTTCCGTTGTCCTCTGCCTTTACGTTCTCGATGGTGTAGGTATTGCTGTCGCTGCTATCGCCGCTGATGCCGGATATCAGCTTCAGAAGAACGCCTGCGTCGATGATCGTACCGGCATCGACCCAGATATATTTCACCTTCTGGAGGTCTATTCCGCCGATGGACAGGCCTCCCTCGATCTTCGCCTCGGCTGTAAACACAGCTTTTTCGCCGACTGCAGCGGTAACGTTCTGCGGCTGCTTGGTGAAGCTTATTGTCACCGAGCTGTCGCTTCCGCTGCTGCCGCCTCCTATGATATCGCCTATGCCGCCGAGATCGACCGCCGCCATCGCGCTGAAGGGCACGAGCGAAACGAGCATAAGGGCTGTCATAAGCAGGCTGATAATGCGTTTTTTCATTGTTCTCCTCCTTAGAGCATTTTCTCCACAGGCCGCTCACGCGGCCAAATCCATGTTTATTATACTATCTTGTCACTTTATTGGCAAGTGTCGGATTTTCGTCATTGTGTACATTTTTGCGTTTATGTATTTGTATATTAAGCCGCATAAGCGCACTCGGCCTATCATATACATGGACTATGTGAGTTTGGGGAGTGGTGCATGTGTACACAAATATTGAAGAGCGCGCCTGCGAGCTTGCCGAATATATCATCGAAAACAAGGCGACGGTAAGAGCAGCCGCGAGGCAGTTTAACATTTCAAAAAGCACCGTACACAAGGATCTCACCGAAAGGCTGAAAACGGTCAGTCCGGCACTGTATCATCAGGTGCGGGAGCTGCTTGATATCAACAAGGCCGAGCGGCACATCCGCGGCGGCATGGCGACAAGGAGAAAATATAAAGGCGAACGCGCATAAAAAAACTCCTGCCCAAAAGGCCGGTTGAGATAAGAAAACATACGCCCGAAACGGCACAGCAGGCACGAATGTCTGCGTTGCTGCGGCTTGGTATACACAAAGTATGCCTGCGCCGCCGCGCCTTGACCCCGCACCTGCTGAGCCCTTTCGGGTGCTTGCAGTTTTGAGCGAGGGATTTTTCGTTCAGACAAAATAACAAAATCTCGGCAATACTTTGCGTATTACCGAGATTTTTTATGCAGTATGGGCGGAAAAGAGCCGCTCAAAACCGTGCGCTTTCTTGTCTCAGCCGGCCTAATGGTAGGAGCTTTTTCGTATAAGCATCAGATGATTATGCCGCGCTTTTTGGCTTCAAAGCTGAGCTCGTCGCGGAAATCGGGATGGGCGATGGCAATGAGCTGGCGTGTGCGCTCGCCGAGGCTGCGGCCACGCAGATGCGCAATGCCGTACTCGGTGACGATGTAGTCAACGTCGTTCTTCGAGGTGGTGCATACAGCGCCCGGGGTAAGGATGGGCTTTATCTTGCTTATCGTGCCGCCCTTTGCGGTGGAGGTGAAGGCAATAAAGCTCTTGCCGCCCTTGGACTGGCATGCGCCGCGAACGAAGTCGATCTGGCCGCCGGAGCCGGACATGTGCTTTGTGCCGACAGACTCCGCGCAGACCTGACCGAAGAAGTCAACCTCGATGGCAGCGTTTATGGATATCATATTGTCGTTCTTGCAGATGACGTTGGGATCGTTGACGTAATCGACGGGCAGTATCTCCATTGCAGGGTTATCGTCCACATAGTCGTAGATCCTCTTGGAGCCGTAAGCGAAGGTCGTGACGGTCTTGCCGCGGTGGATCTGTTTTTTGGAGTTGTTGACAGCGCCGCACTCAATGAGCTCGACCATGGAGTCTGTGAACATCTCGGTATGTATGCCGAGGTCGTGCTTTGATTTGAGCGCCATGCCGGTAGCGTCGGGAATAGCGCCGATGCCGAGCTGGATGCACGCGCCGTCGGGTATCTGCTCTGCAATGAGGTTGCCTATGGTCTGGCTGACCTCGTCGATGACGACGGGAGGCAGGACGGGCAGCTCGTGGTTATACTCGACTATAGCGTCAACCTGAGAAACATGGAGCTGAGTTCCGCACAGGCATCTGGGCTGCTCCTCGTTTACCTCGACGAATATTCTCTTTGCCTTGTCGATCATTGCCTCGGCGTAGGAGCCGTTGAGTGCAAGGCTGAAGTAGCCGTGGCTGTCCATGGGCGAGACCTCGACGCAGAAGGCATCGTACTCGTACTCGGCGCGGATGTGGCGCGGTATATCGCGGTAATAGGTCGGCAGGATATCCGCCCAGCCGCCGTTTACGGCCTTGCGGGCATAGCCGGAGCTGAACCACGAGAAGCCTGTCATCTTGCCGAAGAGCTCGGGGTCGGTGTAAAACTCAAAGGGGTATGCGTCAAGAAGGGTCTGCACCTGAACGCCCTTTACGTCGCTGCTCTTGACTCTTGCGCTGATTGCGTTCATAATTGCCGGTGTCTGCGAGGGTGCGGTATCCATGCCCAGGACCCAGCCGGATTCCACCTGCTTTGCAAGCTCCTCCGCACTTATAAGTTTTTCAGCGTATAATGCTTTAAAATCGGTCATTTTTAACACTCCTGAAACAATATTGCGTCTAAGCTGGTGATATTATATAATAGTATGTCGGCAAATTCAAGTATCGAACGAGCCTTATTAGGCGAAATCACTATAATTTATTTTCTAACGAACATGGAGGTCAATATGAAATTTACAAAAATGCACGGTGCAGGCAACGATTTTGTCATAATAAACACTCTCACGGAGGAGCTTGAGCTCTCCTCTGTCCCCTGCCTTGCACGAACGCTGTGCAGCCGCAGGACAGGCATAGGCGCGGACGGGCTCATGCTCGTAGCTCCGGCGCAGGGCGATGCCGACTACCGGCTGCTGTTTTATAACTCCGACGGCAGTCTCGGCGAAATGTGCGGCAACGGGGCGCGGTGCATTGCCCGCTACGGCTATGAGCACGGCCTTGCCGGAGATACGCAGCGCATAGAAACGACAGCCGGTCTCGTCACCGGCGAGCGGATGGATAAATCGCTCTACCGCATACGCCTCAACGATCCCTCGGTCATCGACCTTCACCGTGAGGCAGAAGGCTGCATCTGCGCGTACATAGAGCTCGGCGAGCCCGGCATCCCTCACGCAGTGCTTATCAAAGACGACTGGGACAGCGTGCCTGAGGACGGGCTTCGCGAACTCGGCAGGGCGCTCAGGTACTCCCCCGCCTTCCCCAAGGGTGCAAACGTGAGCTTTGTCAGGCTCACAGACAGGGACAGGATAAAGGCCGTCACCTACGAGCGCGGCGTTGAGGACTTCACCCTTGCCTGCGGCACCGGCTGCGGCAGCATCACGACTGCGCTGACGCTCATGGGGCTGGTATCCGGCGAGAACGTGAGGATATCCATGCCCGGCGGCGAGCTGTTCGTTTCGCTCACGCACGCGGGCTGCTCTGTGCATGACGTGTATCTCACCGGTCCGACCTGCGTGGTATTCGAGGGAGAAACGAAGGAGATTTAAGAGCAAAGCCTCAGATCATCTGACCGAAGTGGTTTTTCGTCATACGGTTTTCACAAAGCTCCAGTTTTGGATCGTCTGCCCGCCGTGCGTGAGGCTGCGCCCTGCAAAGCAGTCAAAGCCGTTCCTTTTGTAGAATGTGCAGTTTTTCTCAGTATTCGTAGTAAGGGCGAGCTCTCCGCCGCCGTTATTCTTTATATACGGTATCAGGCAGTCGTTTATCATGCCGCTGCCGAGGCCGCAGCCCTTCATCCCCATGTCTACCGCCAACAGCTCAATATACCATGCGCTTGGATGCTGCTCTGCACAGTCAAGGTGTCCCTCCTCGGAAATGCTGAAGAAATCAAGTATTTTTGAAAAACCGACCGGAAACAGCAGGCTCACGCCGCCCGACAGGATATAGTCCCAAACGCTTATGCGTCTTTTGGATGGGTCTTGCAGAAGCGCCGCCGAAACTATCCCTCCGTTTCTTACTCCGACAAAGCACTTATGCTGCTTCATATTCGCCCGCGTGTGCACCCTGTGCAGCTTTTCGATATAAGTAAAATACTCATTTTCGCTGTCAAAGGCACGCTGAAAAGCAAAGTCAAAGAACGGGTAGTGCCCGAACGACAGCGTTGCAAGCTTTGAGATATATGCAGCTTCATCTGGTCTTGCCTCACGGTATTCGATCATTTTAATTGTCCTCCTATACGCATGAATTTTTATAAACACCTGTTTACTAATGCGCATGTATGCAGTATAATAAGCCTATGCGCATAAGCCAATACTCAGCTTTAAGACAGCCGTGCATTACTGCACAGCTTATCGCAAGCTGTTCACGGGAGGTAGCTATGGAGGACAGGCGAACGAGGAAAACAAAAAAGGCGATCGAAAGCAGCTTTCTTACTCTGCTCGGGCAAAAAAGCCTCGGCAGGATCACCGTTGCGGAGCTATGCCGCATGGCTGACATCGGACGCGGCACGTTTTATCTGCATTACACGGACGTGTACGAGCTTTATGGCAAGGTCGAAAACGAGGCCGGTGCAGGACTGTACAGGCTGTTTGAGGATGCTTTTCCCTCGACAGACAGGGAGAACAGCAGAAGGCTTGCCT
Source organism: Hallerella sp. (assembly GCA_963620985.1). Classification (GTDB taxonomy): domain Bacteria; phylum Bacillota; class Clostridia; order Oscillospirales; family Oscillospiraceae; genus F23-B02. The sequence goes on from CAVFCI010000042.1 coordinate 8,487, forward strand.
ATGGGCTGACAGCTTACATAGAGGAAAAGCGCGAGTTGTTTTTATTGCTCAGCCGAGAGGATAACCGCTCCTCGCTTCAACGGATCACACGGCAGCTGAACGAAAAGGTCATAAACGAAAACCGCCTGCTGCACCCTGATGGCAACGTCCGATATGACGCTATGGAGTCTGTTTTCGTTGTTTCCGGCATAACGGGCGTTCTGGAAGAGTGGCTAAAGGGCGGAATGTCGGCTTCGCGCGATGAGGTCGCCGCCGCGCTCGACGAAATACTGTGCAAGATAAACGTGTAGAAAACGCCGCTCAGTCCGAGCGGCGTTTGAGTTTTTACACATACTGCTTTCTTGGGATGCGGTCGTAGTTCCACAGAAGGATGGGCTCGACGCAGTAGGCGAGGAATTTCATATCGAGGTTAAAGAAGTATATCGCAAAGGTCACGGCGAAAAGTCCCGCTCCGCCGCCGAGCATTTTTATGGGCAGCATTTTAAGTTTTGACATATCGTTTCTCCTCCTTACCATGCGTGCTCATCCGGCAGGACCTCTATAGTGGGGTCTATCGGCTCTTCACGCATAACGGTGCGCATGTACTGATTGAACTGCTCGCGGATCGCCTGACGGGAATATACCCGCGGATCGGCAAGGTCGTGGCAGACCCAGACGAGGTGTATGCCGCGCTCTCTCGCCTGCTCCTCGAACTGGCCGTGCATGCCGGTCAGCGCCTTGCAGGACATGTGCTCCCACATCATGACCATGTCGGCGTTCATCCTCTCGCAGTATTCCCAGAGCTCGTCAACGAGCACCTTGTAGCCGCCGTGGGTGTGGTTGCGCATGATCATGTTCATCGTGAGCCACGCCATATCGTAATATGCCTGCTCGCGGTTTTCGGGCGTATCCTCCTCGGCTATCTCCTCGCTTATGACCATCGAGAGCATATCCGTCAGCGGCACAACGCCCCAGCACTGGATCATCCAGTAGAGCATATCTATGATATACTGCGGCTGCACGCCCCAGACGATGCATCTGTGGCGGTACTCGGGTGCCATCATGGTCTTGTTCTTATAGCCCTGCTGCACGAGCTTCATTATCTTCCTGTCTATCTCGACAAAGGCGGGGTAGCGTCCGCAGTTGCCCATGTAGTTTGTGTCGTTATACAGCGAGAACACCGCGCCGACAAACTGCGGATACGGCGTGCTGTTGACCTCAAGCCAGCTCACGCGGTTGCGCGTCGTATTGTTTACGCGCTTGGCGCACTCAAAATATGCGTTCCAGTCCCACTTCTCGCCGGTCTTCTCTTCTATAAACTTTATGGCGGCCTTGACATCGTTTGCGGCGTAGCGCTGAACATCCTCCTGAGTGTGGCGCATGGGCGCTACGAGCTGGAAGGTCGGTATTCCGTATTCGCGCTCGAGGCGCTTTGCGATAAGCCCGTTGCCCATGAGCGAGCCGTCGCAGGTCGTGTTTACCTGAACGGCGCACTTGCCGAGCACGGGGAAGTCGTCGTCGATGGAAACTCCGAGCTCCGCCTCCGGCATGGGGCACACATCGCCCGGGATGCCGAACTGCTGGGCAACATCAAGGTAGTGCAGACCCGAGTTTTGGTTGAGCAGGTTTGCCGAGAACATCGTCGGCACCTCGCGCAGGATGCAGTTGAGCGTCGGGAAGCCCATCATGACGGCTGTCATTGCGTTTTCGTCCCAGAGGACGCATTTTTCGGAGTATTTTACATTGTTGCCGGTTCTGCGGTCGCCCTTTATCGAGTTATCTATGCACTGGGCAACGTCCTTTACGACGAAGTCCATGGCCGTGTGGGTTATGCGCAGGGGCTCGTCGCGCAGGCCGATGGTGAATTTATCGAGCATGTGAGGCACGGCGAGGTAGTTTGCAAACCATCTGTAGCGGAACATCGCCTTCACGTTGCGCGGCTTTATTATGACCCTTGCGAGTATCGACAGAAGATAGAGCCAGCGGCTGTAATCATACAGCGTGTCCTTCAGACCGCGCCACTCGCGGCGGCGGCGTACCTTGCCCTGATCATACAGAACGCCAAGCTGCTTCTCGCCCTTGCGCTCCTTATCGTTTACTACGATCGCCATTACTTTGCACCTCCCTGAAGCTTCTTGATCTCAATACTCTCTACAAACGCCTGAACACGGGTGCGCATCTGTCCGACGGATGAGCTTATGTTATACGGCCTGTCAACGGACAGAACGGGATAGTTATAATCCTCGCGCAGCATGGTCGAGCCGAGAAGCCGCTCATATGCCCACGGGTCGCAGAACTTTATCTGCTGGTATATGATGCCATCGGCCTTATATTCCCTTGCAATGTCGTTTACATACGCCTTGCGGCCATAGACCTTTTCCATGTTGAACATACGCGGGCAGTGACCGTTATAGACATAGTGGCGGCAGAGCTGCGTGAGCGCGTCCTCTTCGTCATTGAGCGCTATCTCCATTCTGCCGGGCAGTGAGCCGAAGCAGAAGCGGTCGGCGCAGACATACGCGCCGGTTTCCTCGATGAGCTTAATAAAGCCGCTGTCATCGACCTCGGAGCCGACGACGGCTATCCTTGCACGGTATTCCTTATCCTCGGGCTCGCGCGTTTTTATCTCCTCGAGCGTTTCCTCGAGCCTGTCGATAATGAGATATTGCGGCATAACGTAGCTTGCGAGGGTCAGGATGTGGAACTCATAGCCCGTGATGCGGGGCTTTGCCTCCTTGCGGAAGCTGCCGATCTCTGTTATGACGCGGCAGACGCGGTTATGCTCCTCAACAGCTCTTCGTATCGCCGCATCGGAAATGTCGATGCCGTAATTTTCGTGCAGCGGCTTTAGTATGTGGTTTTTGCACTGGAGCGTGAGCAGCTCAACGCCGTTATCGTCTGCCTTGAGCGGTATCTCCATAAACTCATGGAAGAACTTATCGTTGCCCTCCCCCATGGTTTTGAGAAGCTCCATGTTCTCCACGCAGCGGTTTATCATCGTGCAGCCGTCCGGCGCTATGACGCAGTCGGCAAAGTTGAAGCCGCCCTCGATGGCGCGCTCCAGAAGTGCCCGCGAGGTCTCGCACAGGAAGCTCGTCATGTAGTATGTTGCGATATCCATCGAGCCGGTGTTCGGTGCATGCAGGCGGATGCCGAAGGTACCGCCGAGGTTCATAAGCGGCTCCGGCGTGTTCTCGCAGACAAACGCGACGCAGATCTTCCCTTCCCTTTTGGCCTGACCGATGAGCTCATTGTTCGCCTCCTGAAGGAGGTTTTCAAACCAGTTCAGATGCTTCAGGTCTCTCATTGTTAAACTCCCCCATTTCATGTTTTATTCCCGTTTCCATTCCTCGGAATGGTGTCTGTTAACATTTTAGCATTTCAGGCATTTTATTTCAATATATTTATGCACTTTCTCCATTTTGTATATTATTTTTACGCTTTTTTGTGTAATATCACAACACAACGCAGGTGTGTGTCTGAATCATTTTATTGTTGTTACAGTCTGCATATTCGTGCGGGCACTGTAATGGGGGGGGAATAAAACAACACGGCAGGAGCTTTCGCTCCTGCCGTGTTAATTTACATATGCGTTTTTTTACTTTTCCGCTCTTGCGAGGAATACCGCAAGCTGTGCGCGGGTGCAGACATCGTTGGGGCTGAAGGTGCTGTCGCTTGTGCCATTGGTGATGCCCTGCTCTACTGCCCACGATACGGAGATCGCGTAGTAGCTGTTGACCTGCGGGACATCCTCAAAATCGCACCATGTTCCGGCATCCTCGGAGCCGTTTGCGCGCCAGATGAAGGTCACGATCTGTGCGCGGACGCAGGGAGCGTCGGGGCTGAAGGTGGTATCGGTCGTGCCGTTGGTGATGCCCTGCTCTACCGCCCACAGAACGGCCTTTTCATAGAAGCTGCCAGCCTTCACGTCGGTGAAGGAAGTGGTCTTTGCGGTGGGCTCGGGGCTGCCGGCTGCACGCCAGAGCATGGTGACGGCCTGAGCGCGGCTGCATACCGCATTGGGAGTAAACTCGCTCTCGCTCGTGCCCTTTACAACGCCGCTCTTGACAAGCTGCATCACGCTGTCATAGTACCATGCGCTCTCCGATACGTCAGTGAAGGGATTTTCAAAGCTCTTGGCCTCGATCTTCCATGTGGACTTTATCTCGGGCGTGATGGTGCCCTGCTCCTTGATGTAATCTGCAAGCAGGTTGCGCGCCTGACCCTTATCCTCGCCCTGTATCATGTCGTACTGGGTCGAGTAGATAACGCGGCTCTCGTCGTTGGGAGTGAAGTCGCAGCCGTGCTCATTGATGTAGGTGATGTAATCGCCGCCGCCGTTGAAGCGGTAGTTATTTATAACGACGGTGAAGGTATCGTCATCGGCTATCTCCTTGCCGTTATAGGTCATGGAGGAAATGCGGCTGCCGGAGGGAGCGCTCGGATCAATGACATAGCTGAAGCCGTCGCCGTAAATAACATCGTAATAGGTCAGTCCGCCGCTGATGCCGTAGCTGCCGTCGTCGTTGGTCACGACCTTGGAGGCCGAGCATTCAAGCCATGTGCGTATCTCCTTGCCGCTCATCGTTATCTGATAGAACCAGTTTTCGTAGCGGTACAGGCTGAACATGTCGCCGAGCACTATATCGCCCTCGGAAATGAGGTTTTCGGCATTGCCGGAGGTGAGCGGCGCGGTGATGGAAAGCTGCGCAGGCGTATCATCGCTCGTATCGTCGGGCGTATTCACGCCGCCGCGGTCATACGCGCCCCATATCTGCACCTGATTGATGAGATCGACGAAGGCCGAGGGGCCGGTGCCGAGGCCGCTTGCCGTGAAGTTGCCGCTTGCCGTGCCGATGCTCTCGAGCATGTAGTCGTTCCATGTCGCGTCCTCATAGGGCTGAAGAGCCGCAACGAGCTCGGCATCGGGCTCATAGAGCGCGGTCTTCTTTTCTGCCATGGGAACGCTCTGTGCGTCAACGGTGTATTCGCCGGTGGTCTTATTGTAGGTGAAAAGTGCGCGGCCTACTGCTGCGGCCTTGGTGCTCGGGGAAATGACGGGGATCTCCTTGCCGTCGGTGTTTTCGATCATGGTAACGCCGTTGCGGTGCTCATGGCCGGAGAAAACGAGGTCGATGCTGTCGGTCGTGGAAACGAGCTCGCGGATGAAGTCGGACAGCTTCGAATCACCGTCTATGCCGCTGTGGCTGACGAGAACGATGAGGTCTGCCTGCTCCTGCATCTCCTTCTCATAGTGCTTATAGGTCTCAATAACACCGGCAAAATAAATGCCCTCCCAGTGCTCGGGAACGTCCCAGTTGGAGATGTTGGGGTTGCCGATACCCATAACAGCGACCTTTACGCCGTCATAGTCCTTGATGACGTAGGGCGCATAGCCGTTCCATGTTTTCCAGTCCTTGCTCTCGTCGCTGTTGCTGCTCGCGTCGAGGTAGTTTGCCATGGAAACGCCGACCTGCGACTCGGTCTCGGTGGACTCGGAGGTGAGGTAGTCGAGCTGGCGCTGGAGTATATCCAGACCGTAGTTGAACTCATGGTTGCCGACGACCCACATATCATAGTCGAGCATACGCATGACCTTCATTGCCGGATCCTGTGCATCCTGCTGCATGAAAGCGTAGTAGTAGGTCAGCGGCGTGCCCTGAACGGTATCGCCGGAGTCACTGAGGAACACGTTATCGTACTCGGCACGCTGCTGCTTTATATAAGTCGCAACGCGCGTCATGGACTGATAATGCGTTCCGGACTGATCTGCGTCCTTGGTGTAGTCAGTTGCAAACTGCTGTCCGTGAACATCGGATGTGTCGAGGAAGAGGATCTGCACCTCATCCCCATCCGCAAGTGCTGCGGGCATCAGCGTTACAAGCATGCACAGCGCAAGCATGAACGCAAGCAGGCGCGATAGTCTTTTCTTCATTCAAATGGTCTCCTTTATCATTTTTTCGGGCGGCGGAAGCCGTCCCCCTCATCACAAATATAAAGCATTTTAGAGCTAAAGTCCAGCCTATATACTTTTTTCGGCGTTATCTACAAGCCTATGCTTTCAAAAATTGAACTTTCATGAGAACTTAACGAAGCCCGTGAGCGTTCCGAGCGGATAGCCGAGCGTCCATGCATTGTCTCCGCACTTGGGACAGACAGTGCCCCGCTCGTGCAGCTCGCCGATATACGCCTCGGCGCGCTGGATGTACATATTGGTCTTGACGACGTATTTGCATTTGGGGCAGTACACGAGGTAATTTGCAAAGCTGTCGTATATGCCCTTTTTTCTGTTCTCCTTCTCCTCGTAGGACAGCGCTCTCGGGAGGATATTGTGATTTGTATAGCTCATCGTTCCGCCTCCTCAGATCAGGTGCTCGCGCTTTACGCTGTCATAATGCTTATCCAAAAACGGCACGATGACGCTGCGCATAAGGCGCATGTCGAGATTGAAATAATATACCGCAAATAGCGCAGCGAGCGTAAGGCTGCCCGCTCCCATTATCTTAGCCAATGCTTTCATGCTGCTTCTCCTTTCTTACCAGCCCATCTCATCATCAAAATCGACGAGAGTCGGGTCAACGGGCTCCTCGTGCATAACGCTCTGCATATACTGATTGACGGTCTTGCGCGCCTCGTTCGTGGGAACTATGCGGCAGTCCATGAGCGAATGCGGCATCCAGATGATATTGAATCTGTCGCGGTGCTTGTGGAACTCCTCCTCGAGCAGTCCCTGAGCGCCGGCCATGCCCTTGCAGCCGATATCGTCGTACATGATAATGGTATCGCAGTTGAACTTCTCGGCGGTCTCCCACATCTGCATGAGGTGGCGGTTGCCGCCGACGGTGTGGGTGCGCATTGGCGTTCTCGCGTGCCAGTCGGCAATGTCGCTCATCATGGTGTCGCGGTCGGTGGTATCGACGATATTATGACCCGTGAGCGAATCCATATTTATGACGGTCATGATGCCCCAGCAGTTGTACAGCCACTGTACGCCGTGGGCGTAGTAGGTCGAGCCGCAGGACCATGCCAGCGCACGGTGGCGCGCAAGCGGGAACGGATGTATGTTATTGCGCACGCACTTTTCAAAGACCTTATTTATCTTCTTATTTGCCTTCTTGAAGTACTTCGTGCCGCCCTGCTGATAGAAATAAATGCGGAACAGACCCTGAACGACGGAGTTGAGCGCTCCGTTATCGCTCTTTGCGTAGATATCCCAGCGGTTCAGCGAGCCGCGGTTAAATTCGTTTGTATCCTCGATATGCTCGATGAAGGCATCCCAGTCAAAGGGTACGCCGAACTGCTGCTCAAGGAACTCTATCGCCGAATATACCTCGTGTATGCCGAGCTCCTTGGTGGTCGGATCGTCGTACATAAGCGGCGAGGTGAAGGCATGCACGGCCTTTTTGCCGTCACCGGACAGTGCGCGCCACATTGCGGTGTTGTCCATCATGTTAGCGTCGCAGGGATTGTTCGTCGTCAGCCAGCAGTTACCGATATCGGGATACTCGTTCTCGACGGCGACACCGGTTTCGACCAGAGGCAGCGTACACATATCGCCAGGTATGCCGCAGGCTACGGCCTGATCGACATAGTAGCAGCCGAGCTGCTTGCGCATGAGCGGCAGCATGAAGGCCGCGTGCTGCTGCATGTTAATTGCATAGTGCCCCGGGAAGCCGAAGATTATGTGCTTTGGCAGAGTGTAGTCAAATGCGACCGTCACGTCAGTCCACTTGGTCTTGCCGAGCCTTCGGTCGGCTCTCAGACTCTTCCAAAGGGTATCGGTCGAGTCGGAGATCATGCAGTCGAGAGCGTAGAGGTCTGCCCGAAGCGCCTCGCCGCGGTCGCCCTCTATCCACTTATCGACCATCATGGGAGCGGCAAGATATGCCGACAGCCAGCGGTATTTCCAGAACGCCTTTGCAATGCGCACGGGATCATGCATGACGAATATCGCCATCTTGACCCATGTGCACAGCCATTTATAAAACGCAAACGCCGTATCCTTTACGCCACGCCACTCGCGGCGGGCATAGAAGTTCGTGCCTTCGATATATCTCTGGCCTATGTAATGGCAGGGCTCGTCACCCTTGAGGAAGTGCTCAAGACTGCCGTACTGCTCTTTGATGCTGATCTTTCTTTTCCACATAGCTGTTCCCCTCCTCAATTGGCCTGAATTTTCTTGATCTCAAGCGATTCGACGAAGGCCTGAAATCTCGTGCGGAGCTGACCCGTGGCCGCGTTTGCATAGTCGCGCTCTATCTGGCAGGTCGGTATCGCCGACGGGACGTTCAGACCCTCGGCCAGCCATTTTGCGGCGATCGCGCGCTCATAGCCCCAGTATTCGCAAAACTTCATATTCTGAAGTATGATGCCGTCAGCCTTGTATTCCTTTGCGATATCGTACAGATATTGCTTGCGGGCAATGATATTCTCCGTGCCCATAGCGCGGGGGCACTCGTTTATGAGCATATAGTGCTCGGCCAACGCGTCCAGCGGGTGCTGTCCCTGCTTGACAGCTATCTCCTCCCTGCCCGGCAGCGAACCGAAGCAGTAGCGGTCGGCGACGACGCGCGCTCCGCACATCTCGACAAGCTTCGTAAACTCAGGATCGTCTATCTCGCTTCCGACGAGCATGACCTTCGCCCTGTAATCCGGCTTCTCGTCCGGCTCGCGGGTCTTCAGCTCCTCGGCGGTCTCGCGCAGCTTATCTACAATGAGATACTTCGGGCACACGAGCGTCACGAGCTGGATGATGTGGAACTCGTAGCCTGTGATCGTTGGCTCGTCGAGCTTGCGGTAGCTGCCGATCTCGGTAATGAGCCTGCATATCTCGTTGTGCCGCTCTATCGCAGCCATGAGCTTTTCCTCGGAATAGTCGATGCCGTAGGTCTCCTGCATGGGTGCGATTATCTTCTTTTCGATCTGGCGGCGGAAGTAGCCGGCGTACCAGTCGCCCTTCTTTATCGGCATGTCGATGCAGGCGGTAAAGAATTTTTCGTTGGGAATGAGCTTGCAGTAATCAAAATACTGCTCCATGCGGTTCATCGTGGTGCAGCATTCCTGACCGATGAGGGCGGAGATAAAATTGTATCCGCCTTCAAAGGCACGCTCGAGTATGCTCTTGGAATAAGGGCAGGAGCGGTTTGTCATGTAATAGGTCGCAAGATCCGGATTCGTGCAGCCCGGTGCGCGCAGTCTTACGCCGAAGCAGCCCTCGATATCGAGCAGCGGCTCGGGTATGTAAGAGCAGTTGTAGGCAAGCGCCAGCCTGCCCTCAGAGCACGCCTGTTTTACAAGCGCATTGTTGGCCTCCCTCAGGAGACTTTCAAAGTAAATCAGATGCTTCAGGTCTCTCATAGTGTTCCCCCGTTTCAAATAACTGCGTCAAATCATCTCAGCAGTCTGGATGTTATAATATTATCACTCGTAACATTAAACTTCAACTTATTTATACATTTTCGACATATTGTGCACTATCCATTCCCGTTTTTGTGCATATTAACAACAAAATATGTAAGCCGCATTAAAAAAAGCAGCGTCTCGCGATACCGAGACGCTGCAAAGACTGTCAAAAAACCTATGCTGCTGCGTAAAGATGACCGCGCAGCGGGGGAGCTCGAGGGGGCAAGACCCGCCTCGAGTTAGAT
>CAVFCI010000043.1:0-17982 GCA_963620985.1 Hallerella sp.
AGCATTTTGAATACTTTCAAAATGCTCGGCGGAAAAGTGCAGTCAAAAAAGTCCCGCAAGGGACTTTTTTGACAAGCTGGAAAACTCGGCAATACGCACGGTATTGCCGAGTTTTTTTACATTTTTACGTCTTCCACTTCCGGCAGCGGTTGGTTATGCGTTTTTTCTTTCGCACACTATGGATGAGGAAATACGCAGCGAGCAGCACCACGACCGCGCACATGGATACTATCGCGTAGGTATCCACGCCGCCCTGAGTTTTTACCTCGAGCCAGAGAGAGTCGGTAAAGCGGCTGGTGTCCTCGGAGAGGTTAATGAAGGCTCTGCCCCCTTCGAGCGTCTCCTCGGTGGGATAGGCTATCTCGCTCGATGCCGTCTCGGGATCCATATACTGCTTTGCCTCGGATATCGGCGTTGAGTAGCCGAGGTAATCGAGGTTCTCGCCCGATATCTCGGGGTCGCACAGGAAGTTTATATACGCCTCGGCTGCGGCCTTGTTCTGGCAGCCCTTGGGGATGCAGGCAGCATCGATGAAGAGGTTATAGCCCTCCTCGGGGAAGTAAAAGCCGAGGTCGGGGTTCTCCTGCACCATGAGCAGATAGTCGCCTGCGTAGTACGGCGCTATCCATGCCTCCTCGCGCTCCATCTTGCTGAATATCTGATCCATGACGTATTCCTGCACGAGCGGCTTCTGCTCGATGAGCTTATAGGCCGCCGAGCGCAGCTCGTCCTGATCCTCGGAGTTTATGTCTATACCCAGCATGAGCTCCGCTATCGCAAATGCGTCGCGGGGATTGTCGAACATGAGGATCTTGCCGGAATACTTATCATTCCACAGGAGATCCCACGAGCCGAGGTCGGCCTCATCGACGTATTTTTTGTTGTATATCACGCCGACGGTCCCCCATGTATAGGGCACGGAGTATTTGTTCTCGGGATCGAAGGAGGTGTTTTTATACGCCTCGTCCACGAGTGCATAGTTTGGTATATTCGAGTAATCGAGCTCCTCGAGCATATCCTCGGCTATGAGACGGGCTACCATGTAGTCCGAGGGTATGATAACGTCGTAGGTGCTGCCGCCGGTCTTGAGCTTGGTGTACATGGTCTCGTTCGAGTCGAAGGTCATGTAGTTTACCTTGATGCCGGTCTTTTCGGTAAAGGCCTTGTTGACATCGATATAGCCGTCGGTGCCGTCGGAGATATACTGTCCCCAGTTATATACGTTTATGGTAACGTCGTCGGCCTTGGCCTGCACGGGGAGCATGGTCAGCAGCATGACCGCACACAGCAGCAGCGGTATCGCTCTTTTCATACGCCCACCTTCTTTCCGCGGCGGAAGGCGCTGCGATTTTCGCGCTGGCGCTTTGCGTCCCGCTCCTGCAGAAGGTTCATGAGCACCATGACGATGAGTATCGCAGCAAACAGCAGCGTAAACAGAGCGTATATCTTCGGCTGCAAGGGCTTTTTGGTGTAGTTATATATCTCGACCGGCAGGGTGACAAAGCGCGGGCCGTAGACGAAATAGCTGATGACGAAATCGTCAAGGCTCATGGTGAAGGCCATGAGCGCGCCGGAGACGATGCCCGGAGTTATCTCATGGATAACGACCTTGTAAAACGCCTGCCAGGGCGTGCAGCCGAGGTCGAGCGCAGCCTCGCGCAGATTGGGATCCATCTGCTTTAGCTTCGGCATGACCGAGAGTATGACGTAGGGCAGATTGAAGGTTATGTGCGCTATCAGCAGTGTTGTAAAGCCGAGGATGTTGTTTATCTTCATCATCGTTCCGACAAAGGCAAACAGCAGCGCCAGCGATACGCCGGTGACGATCTCGGGGTTAGTCAGCGGGATGTTCGTCACGCCCATGGTGAAGCTGCGAAGGCGCGGCCCCATCGAGTGTATGCCGAGGGCAGCCGCCGTGCCGAGGATCGTTGCGAATATCGAGGACAAAAGCGCGACGATGACGGAGTTTAAAAGCAGCGGCAGCAGCACACTGTCGCGGAAAAGCTCTGCGTAGTTATCCAGCGTGAAGCCCTTGAACACCGCGATATCCATGCCGCTGTTGAACGAGCCGACAGCAAGCACTATCATCGGGATGTACAGAAACAGCAGGACGATGACGGTAAATACCCTATTGAAATTCTTCACAGCGTCACGACCTCCCCTTCCTCATCGCCGAAGCGGTTCATGACCCAGATGCAGACGAATATCATCACCATCAGGATAAGGCTGAGCGCCGCGCCGAGGTTCGGGTTATACGCGGTCTTAAACTGGCTCTCGATAACGTCGCCGATGAGCGTCGTGCCCGACGAGCCAAGCTTCTGCGAGATATAGAAGGTCGATACGGCCGGAACGAAGACCATCGTAAAGCCGGATATTATCCCCGGCACTGACAGCGGCAGTATAACGCGGCGGAACACGTTCACTCCGTCACAGCCGAGATCCTGCGCGGCCTCGATAAGGCGGCGGTCGATCTTCATTATGACGGTGTACAGCGGCATTATCATGTACGGCAGGTAGTTGTAGACCATGCCGAGCACGACGGCGCCGTTATTGCGGATAAGCGGCAGCGGCTCAAGGCCGAGCGCCGTTATGAAGTTATTGATGATGCCGGTGTCCTCCGTGAGCGCGACCCACGCAAGGGTGCGCAGAAGGAAGCTTATGCACATCGGAAGCATGACGAGCATATACAGGAAGCGCTGCGTCGTCTCCTTGCAGTTTGCGATGAAATACGCCACGGGGTAGCCGATGACGATGCAGATAAGCGATGAGATGAGCGCGAGCCATATGCTCTTTATGAGTATCGGCATATAGTTGCCGAGGTTTGCGATATTCGCAAGCGTCCACTCGCCCGTGGAGGCATCTGTGAAGGCATAGTAGACGACTATGGCAAGCGGCACTATCGTAAACAGCGCCATCCACACGAGATAGGGCGCGGCAAGAGCTTTATTCTTCATCTTCGCCGCCCTCCGGAGACTCCTCGTTCTCCTCCGCGTCCTCCGGATAAAGGTCGGGGTCGTCCATTTCATCGTACTCTGCAGAATAGGAGCTGTAGTCGCCGAACTGGCCGGAGTACTCGCTCTTGTGCATGATGTGGATATCCTCGGGCTCGAGGCGGATGCCGATATACGAGCCGACCTCGTAGAAATCGGTCGTCTGGATGAGCCACTTGAAGCCCTTGAAATCAACTATGGTATCGTAGTGCACGCCCTTGAAGGTCACGGAGGTGACCGTTCCGCACAGGTGTCCGTCGTCGGGAGCGACAATGTCGATATCCTCGGGACGGATGACGACATCCACCGGCTCGTTTTTCTCAAAGCCGGAGTCAACGCATTTGAATTTGCGCCCGAAGAATTTGACCAGCCTGTCCTCAAGCATTATGCCGTCAAGGATATTGCTCTCGCCGATAAAATCCGCGACAAAGGCGTTTTTCGGCTCGTTATAGATATCCTCGGGTGTGCCGATCTGCTGGATGCGCCCCTTGTCCATGACAACCACCGTGTCGGACATGCTCAGCGCCTCCTCCTGATCGTGCGTTACATATATAAAAGTGATGCCCATCGCCTGCTGGATGCGCTTGAGCTCGTTCTGCATATCCTTGCGCAGACGCAGGTCGAGAGCGCCGAGCGGCTCGTCGAGCAGCAGCACCTTGGGTCGGTTCACAAGCGCGCGGGCTATCGCCACACGCTGCTGCTGGCCGCCGGAGAGCTGCGACACTCTGCGGTTTTCAAAGCCCTTGAGACTTACTATCTCAAGCATCTCCGTAACGCGCTCGTCGATCTCCTCCTCCGAGAGCTTTGCAAGGCGCAGGCCGAAGGCCACGTTCTCATACACATCAAGATGCGGAAACAGCGCATACTTCTGAAAGACCGTGTTGACCTTACGCTTGTGAGGCGGGACATCATTTATCCTCACGCCGTCAAAAAGCACGTCGCCGCCTGTAGGCTTTATAAAGCCGCCGATTATCCTGAGCGTGGTGGTCTTGCCACAGCCGGACGGGCCTAAGAGCGTGAGAAATTCCTTGTCGTTAAAATAAATGTTAATATCGTCTAAAACGATCTCGTCGTCAAACGCCATTTGACAATTCACAAGGCGAATGAGTTCTTTGGACATTTATCCTCCCCCATTTCATAAAAATATATGAGAAAGGACACCTCGGACCTGCGTCCGGAGTGCCCTTTGCATCGTGAACAATATACATAATATATCCCGTAAAGTCAACAACTTTCCGCATTTTTTGCGAGATTTTTTTAAATGCCGTCAAGACTGCTGACGCCGAAGTATTTTTCCGCAAACTCAACGCCCCCGACGGTGAAGCTTTTGCCCCTTAAATACTCCAGAATACCGGCATCCGTCGGGAAGGTGAACTCTATCTTATACGAGTAAAGCGCCTGCCCCTTTTCGTCGAAGCTTTTGTTGAAGCGCTCGCTGCCGTACTTCCCGTCACCGAGCAGCGGAAGCCCTGCGTGAGCCATCTGTGCGCGTATCTGATGCGTGCGGCCTGTGAGCAGCCTGCACTCCACGAGCGAGAGCGGACCTTCGCTTTTTATGAGCCTGTACTCTGTAACGGCGGTCTTTGCGCCGGGCTCGGGGCGGTTTTTGACATAGACCTGATTTTTGGCAGCGTCCTTGAAAAGAAAGTTCTCCAGTCTGCCGCTCGGCGGCGAGGGCCGACCCTGCACGGCGCACAGATAGTATTTTTCTATCTCTCTGTCGCGTATCTTGTCGTTCAATATCCTCAGCGCCTCGGCGTTTTTCGCGGCGATAACTATGCCGCCCGTGTTGCGGTCTATGCGGTTGCACAGAGCCGGAGCAAATGAGTTCTCGCCCTTGGGATCCCACTCGCCCTTCTGCGCAAGATAGGCCTGAATATTCGCAATGAGCGTATTATAGTCCCACGCGCCCGCGCTGTGACACAGCACGCCCGGCTTTTTATCAGCAAGCAGGATGTTTTCGTCCTCGTAAACGATGCTTATCCGTGGCTTTCCTACCTTGAGATAGGCATTTTCCTCGCGCGGCTTTTCAAAAAACTCATCGTTTATGTACAGGCTGAGCACGTCACCCTCATTAAGGCGCGTGTCGCGCTTTGCTCCCTTGCCGTTGAGCTTAATGCGCTTTATCCTTATGTATTTTTGCAGCAGCGTTTCCGGCAGCAGCGGCACGGCCTTGCCGACAAATCGGTCGAGCCGCTGACCTGCGTCGTTTCGCCTTACGGTCAACTCTTTCATACGCGGTATTATACACGCCGAAAGCATAAAAAATCAAGCCCCCGAAACGGGAGCTTGAAACTATATCTTACACTCAATCAAGCCTTCTGCATGCCCTTGACGGTCATCAGGATCATGCCGGTGAGATATGCTGCTCCGAAAATACCGATACCTGTTAACATAGCTGTGCGCTCCTTTCAAATTCAGGCTCTGAGTTTATTTCCTCTTTGCAATTTTCATTATAGTCATCCCGCCGAGAAAATCAACTGTTTTTCACAAAAACGGGTTTTGCTTTTTGTACAAGCTGCACAACATTCTGCGTTTTGCAGCCTCATTTTGAAAACTTGCAGAATGACTTCGTTAAAGCTTTTGCAGTTTGCATAATGCAGCGCTTCATTATTCGTTATGCATCCCGTCAGAGCTCAAAAGGCTCGATTTTTGCAAGTTTGCAGTCAGCGAGGCTGCAAAAACGGCGCATTGCGTCAAGTCCGGCTTGCAGCCGTCTGCGATTTTTCCCCGCAGGATATGCATTTTTGAGCAGCGCAGAGAGGACGGATGCATAAGGACGGCGGTCAAAACCGCCGTCCTTATTAAGACGTGTTAAGAATTTCGTTAAAACAGCACAGGCAAAAACAATTTCGGCACATAAATACGCGCAGGAGCGCGCTGCGCAGCTAATTCGGTTTGCACGAGACCCTCCCCTGTTCTGCATTTTCCGGCTTTTTGAGTGAAGCTCCGGCCAGAGCCGCACCGAGAACAACGTAGACCCATGGGTAATATGTATTTAGATAATAAAAGGTTTTCGCATATGTCCATATGAAATAATTCTCATGAATATCAATAACGCAGGCCAATACAGCAAGCAAAGAGCCTATGTAAGCTGCCGCGGTGAGCACTATTGCTGCGATTTTCACTATATGAGTCCATCGCGTCACTAAAGGCTTGCCCTTGAATGCAAGCAGTGCGGTATTGACAATGCTGTAGCCGAACATTATTCTTACCGTCGTTTTAAATATCAGTTCTTCGGTCGCCAGCGGCCAGATTATGAATGTCGATTGTTTGTATTCTGTAAGCTCCCTGCGCAGATAAAGCTCCAGCAGCCACAGAACAGCCGTCACCGTGATAAGGCTCACGGCTGTTATTATCCTGCGCCGGCGGTCGATGTCGATGGGTCTGCCGTAAAATACCGTGTTCGCGTCCGCATCCAGCACCTCGGCCATGCGCAGGATCATATCAACGTCCGGCCTCGTTTTGCCCGTCTCATAATTTGACACGGTCTGCCTTGTCACGAACAGCCGCGCAGCCAGCTCCTCCTGCGTAAGGCCTTTACTCTCGCGCAGGTCTCGTATGTTCTTTCCTATGTCTCGCATATCATCACCTCGCTCTAAACTTAGCACAAGCAGGCAAATTTGTCACGCAAGGATGCTTTTACATATACATATAAAAATAAGCTCTCGGTTTTAGGCCGGCTGAAATAAGAAAACACACGGCTTTGAGCGGCTCTTTTCCGCCCATACGGCACAAAAAATCTCGGTAATACACAAAGCATTGCCGAGATTTTGTTATTTTGTCTTAACGAAAAATCCCTCGCTCAAAACTGCAAGCACCCGAAATAGCTCAGCAGGTGCGGGGTCAAGCCGCCGCAACGCAGATATTCGTGCCTGCTGTGCCATTTCGGGCGTATGTTTTCTTGTTTCAACCGGCCTTTTCGCCGAGCGCTTATTAAATATGCGGGTGTCAGAGCTGCAGGTTACTTTTTCTTGTTTTCGAGCGTTTCGCTGCTGCCGGTCTTTGCACTGGCGGCGACAAGGCCGCTGAGAGCGAGCAGGGCAATAACGTTCGGGATGACCATGAGCTGGTTGAACATATCGGTCAGCTCCCAGACAAGGTCGTTGGACAGCAGCGAGCCGAGGAATATGAAGGCCACAGCTATGATCGAGTACGGCAGGACAGCCTTTTTGCCGAAGAGATATTCGATGTTGATGCGTCCGAAGAGGTTCCAGCCGATGATGGTGGTAAATGCGAAGAACAGCAGGCAGATAGCTACGAATGCGCTGCCGAGGCTCTCGCCGAATACGCTGCCGAAGGCAAGCTGCGCGAGGTTGGTCTTTGCAATGCCCAGCGCGTCGAGAGTATCGGAGGTGGTCATGACTCCTGCAAGCACGCCGTCGCCTGTGTACAGAGTGGAGATAACGACGAGTGCGGTCATGGTCAGGACGATAAAGGTGTCGATAAACACGCCGATCATTGCGACGACGCCCTGCTCATGGGGGCACTTGACCTTTGCCTGAGCGTGTGCGTGAGGAGTCGAGCCCATACCGGCTTCGTTGGAGAACAGGCCGCGCTTAACGCCCTGCGAGATGGCCTGCTTTATCGCAAAGCCTACCGAGCCGCCGATAACTGCGGTCGGGTCAAATGCATAGCTGAAGATGAGGCCGAAGGTCTCGGGAATGTACTTTGCACGGCAGACAAGAACAACAAGGCCGCCGAGGACGTACAGGCATGCCATGATGGGGACGATCTTCTCCGCGACAGCCGCGACACGGCTTGCACCGCCGATGAAGATGAACGCACAGATAACCGCGATGATCGCGCCGACTATCCACGAGGGGATGCCGAAGGCGTTCTGGCAGCTCTCGCCGATGGAGTTGGACTGCACCATTGCGCCCATGAAGCCGAGCGCGAGGATGATGGCAACGGCAAAGAAGCCCGCCATGAACTTGCCGAATGCGTTATTAAAGGCTTTCTTGATATAGTAAACAGGTCCGCCTGCGACGGTTCCGTCGGGGTTTACGATGCGGGTCTTCTGAGCGAGGACTGCCTCGGCGTAGATGGTGCTCATGCCGAAAAAGGCGATGACCCACATCCAGAAGATAGCTCCCGGGCCGCCGATGAGGATAGCGCCGCTCGCGCCGACGATATTGCCGGTGCCGACCTGCGCGGCTATTGCCGTCGCAAGCGCCTGAAACGAGCTCATGCCGCCCTCATGCTTGCCGCCGTGCAGCGAGAAGTTGCCGAAGACCTTGCGCCAGCCTTCGCCGAAGCAGCGGATCTGAACGAACTTGGTCCTGATGCTGAAATACAGGCCGCAGCCGACCAGCAGGATTATGAGAATATAATCCGAGAGGTAAAGGTTCACGGTCTGAACGATTTTTAATACTGCATCCATTTTCTTTGTTTCCTCCTTGTTTTTTGCAACAAAAAAACTGCTGAAACATTTCAGCAGCTCCGGAGACATATTAGAAAACATATTTACCTGAATTTATGCTTTCCTCTGTCCTTTTGCCTGAGAGATTCGGCGCACAGCGCCTTACACCTTCGGCACCCTTTCGGGATTCTCCAGAGCATCCTCCGCCTCCAGTCTCTTGCGATCCTTGAGGTTTCACAGGATTTATGAGCGTATGTTAGCACATCGTTCACAGTATGTCAACAACTTTAGAACGTTAAATTAATATTTATCGTCCTGCACAATTAATAGTTAGTTAACACAATCAAAGTTTACATATACTACAATGAATGAACTTCCGTGAAAGGACGGTTTTGATATGAAGAAAGTAATTTCCCTTATTCTCTGCGTGCTCATGCTCGGCAGCTGTCTTGCGTATGCCGATGCCGTGGAGGGCAGCCGCGCCGTGATAGGCGCAGACCTTGACGCAGACGAGGTCGCATATGTTTACAAGCAGTTCGGCATCTCGCAGGGCGAGGTGAAGGAGCTGACGGTCACCAACGCCGAGGAGCGCGAGTACCTCAGCGGTCTGGTCGATGAAAGCCTCATCGGCTCAAAGAGCATCTCCTGCGTGTACATTGAGGCGCTTTCCGAGGGCAAGGGGCTTGACGTTACGGTCAAGAACATCACATGGTGCACTCCCGATATGTACATGAACGCAATGGTCACTGCCGGCATCACCGACGCAAACGTGAAAATTGTCGCGCCCTTCGAGGTCTCCGGCACGGCGGCGCTCACGGGCATATACAAGGCCTATGAGGACATAAGCGGCCAGAAGCTCGACGAGGACGCAAAGCTCGTCGGCACGCAGGAGCTCACCGTTACGGCGGAGCTGGCCGAGGAGATCGGCAGCGCGGACTCAGCCGCGATCGTAAACCAGCTCAAGCTCATCCTCGACGAGACCAAGAACATGACTGACGACGAGCTGCGCGAGCAGATCAAAAAGATCGCCGAGGAGTACAGCGTCTCCCTCAGCGACAGCCAGATCGACAGCCTCATATCCCTGTGCCGCTCGATGGAAAAGCTCGACACCGCCGCTCTCAAGGAAAAGGTCGAGCAGGTGCAGCAGTACCTCAAGGACATCGTCTCCAAGCAGGGCGAGATAAAGCAGTTTCTTTCCAACGTTGCCGACACGGTGACGGAGTTTGTCAACAAGGTCGTCGAATTCATCCGCGGCATCTTCGGCTGACAGCAAAAATGCTCTGTTCGGCAAGATTGCAGCTAAAAAAGGTGTGAGAAAAAAATCTCACACCTTTTTTCCTTGTTCTTTTGCTATATCGTCGATTAGTTGACTTAGTGGACGAACATAGTCTTTCATTCCTACATGCTGCGAAGCTGTCTTATACCGTTCGCTCGTATCAGATAAATAAAAAATCTGCCGCTGCTGTCCTAACATTGTGAGTTTATCGTCACTCAAATCTCTATCGTAAGTTATTAAGTGCCAAATTTGCTTTATTTTGTATCTAGATAGAGCATTTGAGTCAGCCGAAGAAACCTGTTTCCACCGTTCTCTTAGAGTCCGCTTGCAGCTAATTCCAATACTCCACCCATCAGTGCATTTGAACCATTTGTCTACCTCGATGTCGGTTTGGAAATGGTCTGGTTTTGGGTGAGAATCAAATTTGTAATAGTTAAACAAAAATGTTGCAACATCTTCAAGGCTGTTTCCAGCACGATTTTTTCTTTTTTGGCCCGCCCTTCTCTCAAATTCTTGAACAAAAGCTGTCAAGATGGCGTTATCTTCCACTTCGGTTCGTTCAACAGGTAATATATCCAAATTATGGCGTAGCTTCGTAAATTCGTGCAAAACCTCAACTCTTTCTGCATCAAGGCATCCACGAACACCGAGAGTGTCCCAGACACTAATTGCCTTTCCAACCTGTGTCTTGCCAAGTGTGTCGAGTATGCTTTGTGCGGTCTCTCTGCAAAAGGCTGTATCATCACTCGGAATACGTCGGAGCGCTTCATTGGCAGGCAAAACAATATATCTTACCGTTATAACAAAAACTATTATATCATCCAGACTGCTGATCTCCTTGTCCAAAGCTATGGCAAGATTCTCCGCAGTAAGCGCCGCTTTAGTACCATGTCGCGCAGATTCTCTGATTTCTTTTATCAGCGTATTACGGCAAACATCAAGCTTTTCATTAAGCGATAACACATCGCACTCAAGTAAAGACTCAAGTTTCCCTGCAAGCGCACGCATGAAAGCTTCTTTTTTTCCGATAGCTCCGTATTGGTCTGTATTTAAGAGCATACGCGCAAACCAATAAGCATTGCGCCAAGGACTATCATAAATAGTATTTTTGACTATTATAGAGCTGTCATTCATTCCACTTGCCTCCCTCCAGCCTTGTCTTTGCCAGCTCGCAATATTTCTCGCTGTTATCTATCAATATGTAATCACAATTGTTATTAACGGCAGCAACACCTGTTGTCCCCGATCCTGCAAAAGGATCCAAAACCAGCTTTGCATTAGTTGATGATATGATTCTATCAATCAATTCCGTTGGAAAAGGTGCAGGGTGCGGATTGTTCATTTCTTGCATGATTTCCCACACGTCTCCATATTTATTTGCTCCTTTTGCCAGCTTAAAATCAGGTTTTGCTATTATATAAACGACTTCATATGTTGGCAAAAAATAACCTGCATTAAAATTAATTCCGCCTTTTCTTTTCCAGATAATAATCTGTCTGACCGGAAATCCCTTTACAATCTCCGAACGATCTTGCAGCAGTCCTTTTTGCACTCTCCACTTGTGATTATAAAAAATTGCGCCGTCTTCTGGAATAAGCCGAAGCATCTGCCGCAAACACTTTCTTTGCCATTTGCAATATTCATCATATGGCATATCGTCTGTATGCTCTTGATATCCATTGATTAATGAGGCATTTTTCCATTTTCCTCCTCGTCCATCTTTCAGTCCATTTCCAGATGAATTTTTTAAGTTATATGGTGGGGATGTGACAATTAGGTCAATAGAGCCTGTTGGCAGTCTCCGCATAACGTCAAGTGAGTCGCCCAAAATTATAGAGTTTTTATACTTTTCCACTTGCTCTTTCTTCTGCATTTGTTCGCACTTAAAAATAGTGGGCATAACTCACACCTCCGATAACGCAAAAACGCATAGTTTACTATAACACAACGCACAACAATTCGCAATAATTTATATAAAGGGTCATCGCGTTCATCCGCGGCTCTTCGGCTGACAGAAAAATTATCCTCTGCACGTTTTGTGCAGAGGATTTTTTCATTTAAGAGTTTTTCTTCAAGCTTATCTCGCTGACTATCGCCGAGCCGATGACGAGCACCGCGCCGAGGATGCCGAAGGCGGAGAGCTTTTCGCCCAGCACTATCGCAGAGAGGATGAGAGCAAACACGGGGTCGATATAGCTCAAAACCGCGACAGACTGCGCCTTGAGCCCCTTCATAGAGCCGAAGTACAGGGCGTAGGCTATGCCGGTGTGCACGATGCCGACGATGAGTATCATGACCACGGCAAGCGCGTCAAGGCGTATATCCGAGAAGCCGTCCGTCAGCAGCAGGTACGGGATGAGTATGACGGCAGCGGAGACGAGCTGGATTATCGTTTTTTCGTAATCATCGTCTATCTGCACCTTTTTGTTCATTATAACGACCGCAGCATACAGCGCGGCGGCGGCAAGGCCGTAGAGTATACCGGTGATATCCTGCGCATGAGCTCCCCCGCCCTCGGTCACACCGGAGACGAACACCATACCGGCTATGGCAGCGGCGGCGCACAGCAGCTTCTTTAGGCTGAGCCTCTCCCCGAAAACGAGCGGAGACAGCAGGATGACTATGGTCGGCTGCATATAGTAGCACATCGTTGCAGTCGATACGCCGGTGTAGTTATACGCTTCAAAAAGGCACATCCAGTTAAGGCCGATCGCAGCGCCCGTAAGCGAAAGCAGCAGGAGCTTCTTTGGCTCGATGCGGGCAAGCCGTCCTCCCCTTGCGCGCACGAAGATCAGCAGAACCGCAGCGCCGAGCAGTCCGCGCGAAAACGCGAGCAGCCCCGACGAGATCGGTATATATCTTCTGAATATCCCTATCGTGCCGAAGATCAGCATTGAGGATATCAGCATCACATATGAGCTTGAATTGTTTTCGTTCACTGTCGTTTTTCTCTCTATGCAAGTCTTAAGCCTATAACGCCGAGGAGCACGAGCGCCATGAAAACGAGCTTCTTCGGGCTCTTGCTCTCCTTGAAAACGATTATGCCGAACAGGACATTGAACAGCGTTCCGAGTCCCGTCCACACGGCGTAGCTCACGCCCAACGGCAGGGTCCTGGCCGCTATCGACAAAAGGCCGATGCTTATAAACGAGCAAGCAGCCGTCAGGATCGTATATTTCACGTTTTTGAGGCCGTTTGACAGCTTCATGCAGACCGTGAAGGCGAGCTCGAAGCATCCTGCGATTATAAGAACTATCCACATCATTTTGCACTGTCCTCCTTATCGCAGAGCTTGAGCCCCAATATGCCGACGATGAGCACTCCGAGCGAGACGAGCTTCAGGGTGCCTGCGCCCTCATGCAGCACGAAGATGCTTATCACCGTCGTTCCGACAACGCCGATGCCTGTGAATACGGCGTAGCTCAGGCCGATGCCGAGCGTATCAATGGCCTTTGCGAGCATGAAAAAGCTCACGACGAGTATGACGATCGTTATGACGCTCGGCCAGAGCACCGTAAAGCCGTGACTGAGCTTCATGGTATACGCCCAGACGATCTCCAGAAGTCCGGCGGTCACGAGCAGTATCCATGCGGTGTTTTTTTCTTTCATATATCCTCCGACAGTCGAAAAGTCCGGAAGGAGCGTTTGCTCTTCCGGGCTTTATATTATTCTAATGCATCTATATACCGGCAGGCGGCAAGCGCGGCGCACGAGCCGTCAGCCGCGGCGGTCGTGAGCTGGCGAACCGTCTTTCTGCGGCAGTCTCCAGCGACGAACACGCCGGGCGTTCTGGTCACGCAGCTCTCATCGGAGTCTGCATAGCCGCCCTCGTCAAGGTCGATGAGCTCTGAAAATATGCCGTTATCGGGGGCATGTCCTATCGCAACGAACAGTCCGTCAACGGCAAGCTCGCGCTCCGTGCCCTCACAGCCGGCGATCCTCACGCCGCACAGCTCGTCCTGACCGAGCAGCGCCGTTATGCTGCTTTTGAGCACGAGCTCGACATTATCCTTCGCTTTTAGCGCCTCAACAAGCCTCGCCTCGCCGCGGAAGGTATCCCTGCGGTGTATTATGTAAACCTTCGAGCAGGTGTCGCTCAGCAGCATCGCGTCCTGCAGGGCTGAGTTTCCGCCGCCCGTGACGGCGACGGGTCTGCCCTTATAAAACGCGCCGTCGCACACCGCGCAGAAGCATACGCCCGCGCCGGTGAGCTCCTCCTCGCCGGGCACTCCGAGTGTGCGCGGCCTTGCGCCGGAGGCTATGATGAGCGCCCTTGCCTCAAAAACGCCGCCGAAGTCGGTCTTTACGCGCTTTATATCACCGTCAAGCTCAACCGATACCACCTCGTCAAGCTCAAGCTCCGCGCCCTGCTCGATGGCCTGAGCCGTGAGCTTATCTCCGAGCTCCGCGCCTGATATCGAGGGTATGCCCGGGAAATTTTCGACCTTGGGCGACCATGTTATCTGACCGCCGAACGTGCTTTTTTCAATTACGAGAACGCTTTTTCCCGCTCTCAAGGCGTAGAGGGCGGCAGTCAGTCCTGCCGGCCCTCCGCCGATGATTATTATATCATGCATTTCTTTGCCTTCACTTGAAAAGATAGCTCTTGATAGCGCCCGCTCCGGCAAATTTCTCGATGTGCTCGCCGTCAATGACAACGAGGGTCGGAGCCTGCTTTACGCCGTAGGACAGCGCGAGCTCAACATTTTCCTCGGCCATTATCCTCTCGCATTCAAAGCCTGCCTTGTCCATATAGCTGTAAACTATGCGGCAGTTCGGGCAGTTTTCGCGCGTGAAGAGTATCGTGCGCTTGCCGGTGGAATCCTTGCAGATCTCCTCCTCGACGGCAGGCTCCTGCTCGGGCTTTGCCTCGGGGTGCAGAGGACCCTTGTGCTTGAGCACGGAGGTCCCGATATTATACTCCCTGCGCTCCTTGTACTCCTGCGTTTTGCCGGCGTTCCAGTTCTGAACGGGGCGGTAGTAGCCTGTTATGCGGCTGTAGACCTCGGCATTCTCGCCGCACTCGGGGCAGGTGAACTGCTCACCGGCGAGGTAGCCGTGATTTTTGCACACGGAGTAGGTCGGGCTGATGGTGTAGTACGGCAGCTTGTAGTTTTCCGCGATCTTGCGCACGAGGTTTGCCGCGGCCTGCCAGTCGGGCAGCTTCTCGCCGAGGAAGGCGTGGAACACCGTGCCGGAGGTGTACAGCGTCTGGAGCTCGTCCTGAATATCGAGAGCCGAGAAGATATCGTCGGTGTAGCCTACCGGAAGGTGGCTGGAGTTTGTGTAATACGGCGTGTCACCGTGAGAGCCGGTGATGATATCGGGGTACTGCTCGACATCGTGCTTTGCAAGGCGGTAGGATGTGCTCTCAGCCGGAGTTGCTTCGAGGTTGTACAGGTCGCCGTACTGCTCCTGATAGTCCGACAGGCGCTCGCGCATGTGGTTGAGTACCTTCTTGGTGAACTCCTGACACTTGGGATCAGTCATATCGGCGCGGATCCACTTTGCGTTGAGCCCCGCCTCGTTCATGCCAACAAGGCCGATGGTGGAGAAGTGGTTGTCAAAATTGCCGAGATAGTACTTGGTGTAGGGATAAAGTCCCTCGTTTAAGAGCTTGGTTATGACGTTGCGCTTTACCTTCAGGGAACGCGCTGCGATATCCATCATCTTGTCAAGACGCTTGAAGAAGTCGGCTTCGTCGGCTGCGAGGTAGGCTATGCGCGGCATGTTGATGGTTACGACGCCGATAGAGCCTGTGCTCTCGCCCGAGCCGAAGTAGCCGCCGGACTTCTTGCGCAGCTCGCGCAGGTCGAGGCGCAGACGGCAGCACATGCTGCGCACGTCCGAGGGCTCCATATCGGAGTTTATGTAGTTGGAGAAGTAGGGCGTGCCGTACTTCGCGGTCATCTCGAACAGGAGCTTGTTGTTCTCCGTGGGAGACCAGTCAAAATCGCGGGTGATGGAGTAGGTCGGGATCGGGTACTGGAAGCCGCGTCCGTTTGCGTCGCCCTCGATCATGATGTCGATGAAGGCCTTGTTGACCATGGCCATTTCCTCGACGCAGTCGCCGTAGGTGAAGTCCCTTTCCCTGCCGCCGACTATTGCGGGCATGTCCTTGAGGTCGGCAGGTACCGTCCAGTCAAGGGTAATGTTTGAAAACGGAGCCTGAGTTCCCCAGCGCGAGGGAGTGTTCACGCCGAAGATGAACGACTGTATGCACTGCTTGACCTCTTTGTAGCTGAGATTGTCTATCTTCACGAAGGGTGCAAGATAGGTATCAAAGCTCGAGAAGGCCTGAGCGCCCGCCCATTCGTTCTGCATGATGCCGAGGAAGTTGACCATCTGATTGCACAGGGTGCTCAGGTGGCTGGCCGGAGAGGAGTTTATCTTGCCCGGAATGCCGAGACCCTGCTGTATAAGCTGCTTGAGGCTCCAGCCGGCGCAGTAGCCGGTGAGCATGCTCAGGTCGTGCAGGTGCAGGTCGCAGTTGCGGTGGGCGTTGCCTATCTCCTCGTCGTATATCTCGCTGAGCCAGTAGTTTGCGGTGATAGCGCCGGAGTTTGAAAGGATAAGTCCGCCGACCGAGTAGGTGACGGTGGAGTTTTCCTTGACGCGCCAGTCGAGAACGTTGACGTAGCTGTTGACGGTCTCTTTGTAGTCGAGGTAGGTGTTTTTCATATTGCGCAGCTTCTCGCGCTGCTTGCGGTAGAGTATATACGCCTTTGCAACACCCTCATAGCCGCCGCGGGACAGGACTGCCTCGACACTGTCCTGAATGTCCTCAACAGCAACATAGCCGTCCTTTATCTTAGGCAGGAAGTCAGCCGATACCTTGAGGGCGATGAAGTCGATGATATCATCGGTATACTCGGTGTCTGTGGCCTCGAAAGCCTTTTTGATGGCGTTGGCGATCTTAGTGATGTCAAAATCGACAACCTTTCCGTCTCTTTTAATGATCTGATACATTTCTTCTATCCTCCATATTTTCTCTCAAACGCCTCTCAGCCCGACCGCCGGAACATATTCCCGAACGGCATCGGCCAGTTCACGCATCTGTTTTTCATTGTACGCAGCAAGTCCGTCAGGCCGGATAAGGCTGCCGGAGTCCTTAAACTGCTGTAGATAGTACTCCTTCGCGCCTTTTATCCACTTTGCC
The DNA here is from genome assembly GCA_963620985.1 of Hallerella sp. GTDB lineage: Bacteria > Bacillota > Clostridia > Oscillospirales > Oscillospiraceae > F23-B02. The sequence goes on from CAVFCI010000043.1 coordinate 16,788, forward strand.
GCCTCCGTGAGGCTCTCTATCGTGTGTATGCCCTTGACGACGGTCGTTCGGAACTCGTAGTCCGTGCTGCCGCCGAGAAGAAGCTCCTTTGAGCGCTCGACGGGGCTGATGTCAAACTCCTTCAGGCCTATCGTCCCTGCATAGGCCTCCGGCGCGTTTTTGATGTCCATTGCCACACGGTCAACGAGCCCGTCCCTGATCAGCTCTGACAAAAGCGCGGGATTCGAGCCGTTCGTGTCGAGCTTTATCTTATAGCCCAGCGCCTTTACACGCCCAAGAAACTCCGGCATGTCCGCATGCAGCAGCGGCTCGCCGCCCGTCACGGCAACACCGTCGAGCACTCCCCTGCGCCGTCTGAGAAAGTCGAAGACCTCGTCGTCGGTGAGGCAGTCATCGTCTGTCTGCTCCGGCAGGACGAGCATCGCATTGTGGCAGAACGGGCACCTGAAATTGCAGCCGGCCGTAAACACCGTGCACGCGACTACTCCGGGATAGTCAAGAAGCGTTAATTTTTGGATTCCTGTGACCTTCATTGCGCACTTCCTTTTATATAACGGCTTAAACAATAGCATAAGCCGATTGTCCTGTCAATAGAAAAACACAAAATGTAGTTATTTTTACCGCTTTGTAACCCGTGTCACCACTAAATATTGTGGTGTGCATTTTTACAGAGAGTTATCTTTCAGTGGCATTTTCCGGCTTTGAAACTTTTTCGCCGCGGATAAAATGTTGGTGCTTCAAGGCTTCGCACGGTTTTGCGGCATCTGTGAGGCGATAATCACGGCGCGTTTGCAAGTTTCGATGCAACACAAGATTTTGTGTTTACGACTTTATGTTAACACAAGCCGTGTATATCGTATTGTAGCACACGCCACTTTTTCACTGGCGCATTGAGGCTGCACCTATACGTTGATTGCAGTGGCACGGTATCGAAGCATTGGAATAAACCGTAACGTTTCGCTTCCCGTGAGTTCGGCGCAAGTATAGTTGGAACTGAATTTAATATTAAATGCTAAAAAAGATAGTGCAGACGAAAATCCACACTATCTTTTTTCAACAACGTTGCGGCTAACGCCGCGATTTGATAAACACCTCATCCGTCAGCCTATCGGCTGACACAGCTTGTCAAAAAAGTCCCTTGCGGGACTTTTTTGACTGCACTTTTCCGCCGAGCATTTTGAAAGTATTCAAAATG
>CAVFCI010000044.1:0-16646 GCA_963620985.1 Hallerella sp.
ATCTTTTTGTGTTCAATTTTTTCGCTTTTGTGTCCATTATTTGTTGACTAGTGCAACTGTCCCTCGGAAAGCTCCGGGAGGGTCTTGTCCGTAAGCTCCGCATCCGCATATGCTTTCCAACCGGGCTGAATCACAGTTTTCCCCTTGGCGGCAAAGGCGTTCCCGCCGCAGTCCAGCTTTGCCTCGGTATCCAGATAGACGAAGGGCGCACTGACCGCCATAAGCACCTGACGGGCGGCAAGGCGCAGGATCTCCCGTTCGCCTGCGAGCAAGGTTTCCAAGTCCGTTTCGCCCGCCGCCATCGTGGGAACGACGGCGTGGTGGTCGCTGACCTTTTTGCTGCTGCACACCTGCCCCGAACAGACGGCTGCGGGCGGCTCCGTGCCGCAGATGCCCGCACAGCACAGCGCCAGCGCGTTTACGCCGCCCTCCATATCGTCGGTGAGATAGCGGCTGTCGGTGCGGGGGTAGGTGCAGAGCTTCTTTTCGTAGAGGCTTTGCAGATAATCCAGCGTCTGCTGCGCCGTGTACCCAAGCAGGCGGTTCGCATCCCGCTGGAGCGTGGTCAGGTCGTAGAGCGCCGGGGCTTTCTCCGTCTTTTCCGTCTGCACGACGGAGGTAACAGCGGCGGTTTTGCTGTTGCAGTCCCCGGCAAGCCGCTCCGCCTCAGCCTGCTCCTTCATGCGCCCGCCTGCGGCGGAGAAGCCGTCAAAGTCCAGATGGACGGTGTAAAAGCTCTCCGGCTGAAAGACATTGATCTCCGCTTCCCGCTGCACCAGCAGCGCAAGCGTAGGCGATACCACGCGCCCCACGTTCAGGGTGCGGTGGTACATCACGGAAAACAGGCGGGTGGCGTTGATGCCCACCAGCCAGTCCGCCTTGCTGCGGTAGAGGGCGGAGGCGTAGAGGTTGTCGTACTCCGCGCCGTCGCGGAGATTGTCAAAGCCCTGAAGAATCGCCGCATCCTCCATGGAGGATATCCAGAGCCGCTTCACGCGCTTGCGGCAGTTGTTGAGATTATACGCCGTGCGGAAGATCAGCTCGCCCTCGCGCCCGGCGTCGCAGGCGTTGACCACTTCATACACATCGTCCCGGTGCATGAGGGTGCGCAGAGTGTTCATCTGCTTCTGCTTGTCCCGCGCCACGGTGTACTGCCAGCTATCCGGCAGAATGGGCAAGTCCTCCCTTCGCCATTTGCCGTACTTTTCATCGTAAGCGTCCGCGTCCGAAAGCTCCGCAAGGTGTCCGAAGCACCAGGAGACGAGATAGCCGCCGCCCGAAAGAAAGCCGTCCCCGCGCCTGCCTGCGCCAAGAACAGCGGCGATACTCCTTGCCACGGAGGGCTTTTCACACACAACCAATCGGTATTCGTTCATATTCCTTTATTCCTCCTCATCGTTGATATCGAAATCATCCGGCGCGTCCCAGCCCTTTGCCCGCAGGAACTCCTTGCGCAGGGTGTTGTTCCCGCAGTCCTCGATGGCCTTCTCCACATACAGGTCGCAGTTTGCGTAGCTGTATTCGTCGAAATAGTATTTGAAGTCGTAGTAGATGGATTTGACGGGCTTGGGGGTGCGGAGCAGCGCCTCTGCGTCCCCGCAGCCCGCCTCCACGGCTTTTACGATCTTCTGCCGGATGAAGTATTCAAAGGCTTTCTTGCCGCCCCGGTATCCGGGCTTTTGGGAGAGCGTCTGCTGAATGAAAAGCGCCTGCTCGCGCTTCATGATCTGAATAAGCCGCTCGCGGGGAGACAGCTCCATGGGCGATTCTGTGCTGACTGTCTGTGTCACTTTTCTTCATCCTCCCCGGCGTCCGTCTCGTCCTCGGCTTCAAACTCGTAATCCTCATCTTCCTCGTCCTCGCCGTAGTCGTAATCATCCAGATCGTCCGCCCCACGGGTGTCGGCCTTGGGCTTGCGGAGCTTGAACCAGTACAGCGCACCGCCGCCGCCCAGCAGGAGCAGGAGGACGACCACAACAAGCCCCGCGCCGCCGGTACTCTTTTCGGGCGCGGTCTCCGCAGGCTCGGCGGGCTGTGGCGTAATTTCTGCTGTTTGCTCCTTGCCTGCGCACTCGCTCATATTGGTTCTGCACACCTTGCAGCCCGTGTTGATTTTGCCCACGGCGCATTTGTCCGTGCAGGTGCAGGCAGGGACGATGCTCTCGCCGTCCTTGGTCAGCGCCAGCAGGTCGGCCTCGTCCACAAGATTCAGGAAATGGACGTTCTCATTGCCCTTATCGTCCCGGTCGATGATGAGATAAAAGGTATTGCCGCCCTTGGTCGTCACGGTGATGAACTGCTTGCCTGCGCCGAAAGCGGAGCCGATATCGTCCATGAGCGTCAGGTTGCCGTCCGGGGTCAGGGGCGCTGATGAAGAACTTCTGAAAGCAGTGCAGTATTTCAGCAGAATTTCCAGCAGCCCCGCCGTATCCGCAGTGTTCCCGCTGTTTTCTTTCGAAAAATCCATGATTTCAAGGTACTTGCCGCAGACGTAGCCTGTCTGCTCCGGCACGACCACCTTGTACCAGCCGTTGCTTTCCTCCAGCACCTTCACCTCCGCGCCGTTGAGCAGACGCCCGACCACGGTGTAATCCGTGCCGGGGCCGGTGCGCAGGTTCAAATAGGTGCGGACGTTGACCACCTTTCCGGACTGCTCCCGTTTGGCGGGAAGCGTCCAGCTCCGATCCCCGATGGTCACGGTATGGCTTCCGTCCGCATTTTCGGTCACAAGCACGGTCAGGGTCTGTCCGTTTGGGGTCTGCTCACCGGTATTCGTATTCTCCGGCTGTGTAGTTGCAGTTGGGCTTTCCATGGTCGGGTCGCCCATTGTCGAATCGACCATATCGCCGCCGCCTGCATAGGCCGTAACGGAAAAGACCGTCATGCAGAGCACGACGGCCATCGTCACGGCAAAAAATCTCCATTTATTCTTCATTCACAAATTCCTCCGTTTTTCTGTATTCGTCGGGCAGCGCCGCCGTAGGACGCTTTTCCAGCATCGCCATCAGCGCCGCGAGCTGCTCAATGGTCAGCCCGTTCTCGCGGACGATGCCCACAATATCCGTGTTTTCCAGCTTCAGAATCTGCTCGTCCAGAGCTTTGAGCCGTGCAGTCAGCGATGTGAGCTTTTCCGCCAGCTTCTCGCGCTCCTGACGCAGCTTTTCAAGTCGCGGGTTCATAACAGCCTCCTTTTTTGCGTTGATATGGTTGTTGTTAAGGTAATCTGCCAAACTGGAGAAAATGGCTTCGCCAATAGCTCGTGTCGATGGAAGCGTAGTGAATGGGGTCGCCGCAGTGGAGCATCCTGTTATTGCCCACATAGATGCCCACATGGGACGCGCCTGCGGTGTCGTAGGTCTTTTCAAAGAAAATAAGGTCGCCCGGACGGGCGCTTTCCGGGGAGACGTAGGCGCACATGCCCCGCAGACCCTCCGCGCCCAGCCTGCCGAAGCTCCAATGCAGGCCGCAGTTGTTGTAGACATACGAAACGAAGCCGGAGCAGTCGAAGGAGGTGGCGGGCGAGCTGCCGCCCCAGACGTAGGGGTAGCCCAGATACTTTTCCGCTTCCTCTATAATGGCGGCGAACTGTTCGTCCGCCAGCGCCTCCGGGGGTATTTCGTACTTCTCGTACTCGGTCTGGTAGTAGCGGTTCACATACGCGGAGCCGGAGAACAGGTCGGGCCGGTTGCCCAGCGTGCTCATATACACGGCGTACATGGAGAGCTGATCGTGGGACATGATATGCACCGGCACATGGGAGAGGTTGAAGTTCTCCAGCGTGACCGTGCAGATATACCAGGTGTAGGGAACTTCCACCTCGTACTCGTAGCTTTGCAGATCGCCGTTTTCGTCGGCGTAATAGCCGGTGCGCGTCTCGGTTCGGTATCTGGTCTCCGTGGTGACGGTTTCCGTTAAGATATACTGCTTTTCAAACAGCAGCTCCAGAATGCCGCCCACTTCGTTGATCGTCCATTCTCCGCCCTTGAGAGCGGTGATCATGGAAATGAGCACATAGGGGTCGTGCTCGATCTCGTCCAGGTCGAAGTGGTATTCATCGTAGTCGTGGGTGCTTTCGTAGCTGTCCAGATATTCCCGCAGCTCGTCCTCCATGGCGCAGTAGGCGGCTTCCGCCGCCAGCATATCCGCATCCTCCAGCGGGTAGGTGGAGGACACGATGCCGGATATCCCGCCCTGAAACAGCGTGGAGCAGGAGGAAATGCCGGTCATGAGCAGCAATACTGCGGCGGTGATGCCGCCCACAACGAGGAAGCCCTTTTTGTGCCGGACGAAGAAGCTGCCGGCCTTTTTCGTATCCTCGGCGGCGCGTCTTGCCGCCTTTGCCGTGACCTCGGACGCCTGTGCGGTGTGCCTTGCACCGTTTCCCGCCTTTGCGGCGGCATACTCCTTTTTAATGGCCTGCTTCTGCTGCCAACGGGAATAGGGATTGGAAGCCCTGCCGTATTCCTGCGCGTACTGTTTGTTCAGCGCCTTGAGATTGGCTTTGTCTGCGGCGGCTTCCGCCTTGTCCGCCCCGCGGTAGGGCTTTTCCGCATGGGAGCGGTGCGCCGATTCCGCAATGCGCCGGGTGCGCTCCGCCGTCTCGGTCAGGGTGTTCGCCGCCTCCGTGCCGGGGTTGTCGTCGCCCTCCTCCCGGAGCTTGCGGTGGACTGCGCTGCGGACGGTATCCGGCGGCGCTTTCCTTGCGGCGTGCGCCATCTTGGAGGGCGGACGCTTTTTGTCCACCTCCTCAAAGAAAAGGCGCGTCGTGACCTTGCCGCTCTCACTGTCCACAACGCGCTTTTTGACCTTAACGGTTTTCTTGGGAATTTTCGCTTCGGCCTTTTCCAGCTTAACCGCCGCCCTGTCCGCCTTGCGGACGACGCGCTCCAGCTCCGGCAGGGCGCGTTCTTCCTCGGTGAAAATCAGCCTTGGCGAGCGTTTTGCCATATTCATCACCTCCTGATAGGACTGCTGATGGATTAAAAGCGTTATTCAAACAGAATTTCATCCGTTCTCTCCAGAAAATGCCGCTTGCCCGCCGGGGTGATGAGGGTATAGTGTCCCAGCTTGCCGCGCTCGGTGTAGAAGTCCCTCACCAGAAACAGACCGGCGCTCTTTTTGACCGCACGGGGAAAGAGCTTGCGATTCTTGTCCCGGAACAGATACTTCTTTTCCTCCAGATACCGGGTAAACTGCTTTTCGGGAACGTCCAGCTCCTTGGCGGTGGTGCGGATGTTGGTGCAGTCCGCAGGGTCAACAAAGGCGTCGTAATACTCCGCTTTGGGGAGGGCAAGCCGGAGACGGCGGGTCAGTTCCCGGTTTCGGGCGTTTTCGCTGCGCAGGCGGTTCAGGTACTCCGGCACGGCCTCGGGGTGCGCCTCCAGCGCATCCAACAGGCTGTCCGTCATATACGCGCCATGCTTGCGGATGGAGGGCAGCACCTCGGCTGTCACCCAGCGCTTGAACTTCTTTGCGCGCTCCAGCTTGCTGGAGAGGATGAGACTGTAAAGGCCGGATTCGCTAATAAAGATAGGTTTCTGACCTCTGCCGATGGGGTCACGAATCGTTACCCCATCCAATTTGTCCTCCCCATCAACATGGTCGAGCAAGGCTTTTCGGTGGTTGCTGTAACCAAGGCTGGAAGCCACGTCTTTACCGACAAACCACGGGTCGCCGTCGATCAGGATGCTGCGTACAGCTCCGAACTCCGGGTTTTCAAAGATCATCAGGTTGTTATTCATATTCGCACATCCTTTCTCGTTTCTATTCTGACTGCACCTGCTCCGAGAGCTTGGTCGTGATGATTTTGTACAGTTCCGTATCCTTGGGGAAGCGGTCTACGAAGGGCAGGATCACGCTGCCGTAGAACAAAAGCCCCTCGCCCTCGGCGGATTGGGTCACATACGAGAGCTGGTGGGGCGAGATGTTGAGCTGCTTGGCTAAAATCTGCCGGTCGCCGGAAGCCTGGTTGAGCATATACACATAGTCGGAGTTTTCAAAGATGTTCTCCACCTCACGGCTGGAGAGCAGGTCTTTGACGTTCTGGGTGATGCCCGTTGGAACGCCGCCCCACTTGCGGAAGCGCTTCCATATCTCCACCATATACGCGGCGGTCTGCTCCTCCTTCAAAAGAAGGTGCATTTCGTCGATATAGTAGCGGGTGGACTTGCGCTGTTCCCGGTTGATCGTGACGCGGTTCCACACCGCGTCCTGCACCACCAGCATCCCGATCTTTTTGAGCTGCTTGCCCAGCTCCTTGATATCGAAGCTGACCACGCGGTTTTGGATATTCACGTTGCTGCGGTGGTTGAACACGTTGAGGGAGCCGGTGACGTAGATCTCCAGCGCTGTGGCGATATATTGCGCTTCCTTTTCATCCTGCCTGCGAAGCTCGTTGTACAAGTCCTCCAGAATCGGCATCTTTTCCGGGCGTGGGTCGCTCAGGTATTCCCGGTAGACAGAGCGCACACAGCGGTCGATGATGGTCTTTTCCACCGGCATGAGGCCGTCCTTGCCGCCCACGATCAGCTCGCACAGGGACAGGATGAAGTCGGATTTCAGGCTCAGCGGGTTTTCATCGTCGCTGTAATTCAGGTTCAAATCCATGGGGTTCAGGTAATCAGTAGAGGTGGGCGAGATCTTCACCACCTGCCCATGCAGGTGCTCCACCAGCGGCCCGTACTCCGCCTCCGGGTCGCAGATGATGATATCGTCGTTTGTGACGAGGAACACGTTGGCGATCTCGCGCTTGGCGGAGAAGGACTTGCCGCTGCCGGGCGTGCCCAGAATCAGACCGTTGGGGTTTTTCAGCAGCTTTCTGTCTACCATGATGAGGTTGTTTGAAAGGGCGTTCAGCCCGCAGTACAGGGCTTCCTTCCCGTCCTGAAACAGCTCCTGGGTGGTAAACGGCACGAAGATCGCCACGCTGGAGGTGGTGAGACCCCGTTGAATTTCTATCTGGTTATATCCCAGCGGCAGCGCGGACATGAAGCCCTCCTCCTGCTGGAAGTCCAGCCGCGTGAGCTGGCAGTTGTACTTCTGGGCGATGGAGCCCACCTGAAAGACGTTGTTTCCGAGACGCTGCTTGTTATCCGCCACGTTCACCACAAGGAAGGTCAAAAGGAACATACGCTCGTTGCGGCTTTGCAGCTCCTGCAAGAGCTTTTTCGCCTCCGTGCCGTAGGTGGCAAGGTCGGAGGGGATAATATCCATATCGTAGCCGGAGCGCACCGCCTTTTTCTGCTCCTCAATGGTCATTTTCTGCAAATCGGTGATCTTGCGCTTGATGGTCTTGATGGCCTTTACCTGATCCACGGACCGGACGTGCATACTGACGATAAGGGAGCTTTCCATATCCAGGAAGTCTGCCAGCATTCGGTCGTTGAGTTCGGGGGCTAAAATCTGCAAGAAGGATACGCAGCCGGTCTTGCTGCCCACGCCGAAGCTGCTGCCGGTCTTGAACTCGAAGGCGCTGGGCGCGATGAAGTCCTTCACCGACAGTCCGGAGGAAGCCAGCCAGTCCCAGGAGAAGCGGAAGGGCTGCGGTTCGTCCATGTGGAGCATCCCGTGCAGCAGGCGCAGGCGCTCCAGCCCGTTCAGGCTCTCCGCCTGCACTCCCAGACGGCGGAAGTTGTTGAGGATATCCGTCTCGATGCGTTCCAGCCTCGGCTTTGCGGCTTTCAGACTGTCCGCCTCCACGCCGAAGGTCAGGTACTTGGTCTTAATAAGCCCGTTGTTGCCGCGTGCAAGCTGGCTTTGCAGCATCCCGGTGTACTCGGTGCGGAGCTTGTCGAAGCAGTCGCCCTGCAAGGGGATGGCGATGCGCCGGGCGTAGGTGTCCCGCGTGGCGGAGAGGTTGATGAAGGAGAGCTGGAAGCGGATGGAGGAATCAAAATAGTTGAGGAAGTCGCACCAGCCGTCGAAAATGGCGGTCTTGTCCTCGTTCTGGTTGAGCTGGTAGTTGATATCCTGAAACTGCACGGTTTTCGTGTAGTAATTGTCCGTCACGCGGCACACGCCGTCAGGGTACATCCGCTGAAAGGGGATGCTGTCCTGGGCGGACTTCTTTCGCTTATCCTGACGCTTGGCTCTTGCAATCGCCGCGTCGATCTGCTTTCGCTCGGCTCGTGTGAGCTTTCTTGCGGGGTTTTTGTTTGTGGACAATCGCGTAGACCTCCTTATCCAAAATATCCTGCCGGTTCAGCAGGTCGTAGAAATTGTTCGTCCTGTACGGGCGCTGTTTGGGGCGCAGGAAGCACACCTGCACGATGTTGCGGATGAGCTTCTCCGGCGGCTGACCGTTCTTTTCGTACATGGCCAGCAGGAAGAAGGGCAGCATGACCAGCATCATGCAAAGAGCCGCCGCGCTGCTGCCGATACTGCCCTTGAGCAGAAAGAAAAGCGGTACGCCGATGAGCGCGCCGCTGCCAAAGCACAGAATCTGCCGTTTTGTTAAATTGAACATGACCTTGGTTTTCACCGCGTTCAAGTCCTTGGGTACGGGAACGTATGCCAAATTTCATCACCTCCGTCAGTGAGCGTGGAACAGGCTCCTGGCAAGGGAGCTCGTCTTAAACAGCGTGAAGCACAGCAGCACCGTGTACCCCATGCACGTCCATATGGCCGCCGAGACGCTGCTCTCCACCACGATGTTCTGGATCAGCACCGCGTAGATCGCCACGCAGACGATGATGAGGAAGCCCTGAAACCCCAGCGCCAGCAGGCTTCTGAGGTAATTCTGGCCCATCTGCCCCCATTCCCGGTTGGCCATGGTCGCCATGGGGATGGGCGCGATGGAGGTCACGCAGTAGATCTCGATCATTCTGCCGTAGCAGATGATGAAAATGCAGATGGTCAGCGCCCACATGGAAAGATGCACGACCACGGACTCCAGCCACAGCCCCAGCAGCGACCAGACCTCCATTTCCGCAAGCGCAGCTTCAAATCCCGCGATATGCTCGTTAAACGTCAGGGACGTGTCCGATATGATGATGCCCGACGCGCTGTTGACGACGCTCTGAGCCGCTTCGAACACGCCCATGACGATGTTCCAGGTGTTGGTGACGATGAGCACGGCGCAGGCGGTCTTGAATATCCATTTGAAGAACATCCAGGTGTCCACGTCGTGCATATTGTTCTTTTCCGTAATGAGCTGAATCAGCTCCAGCGTCATGACAAAGGCGAGAATCACGCCCGCGATGGGCAAAATCACATTGTCCGACAGCGTTCGGATCATGCCGTAGACGCCGCTGTTCCAGCCCTGGGGCGTAGCGCCCACCTGTCCGGCGATGCCCGCCACGCGGCTGTTCACGTTGTCAAACAGTCCGTTCACGTTGTCCATGATGCCGCTGATCAGCAGCTCCTTCAGCCATTCGGTGAATTTCTGCCATATCAAATCCAATGGGCTTTACCCTCCTTTCCCGCAGCGCCCGCCCCGGGGGGGCGGACGCCGCGAAGGATTCTTGCGGGCGATTAACCGAACAGGCCGGAGAGCAGGGGAACGAGAATGACGCCGATGAGCGCCACGCCGCTGCCCGCCATGAGCTGTTTCATGCCCTGCGATTTTGCGCCCGGGTTATCGTTTCCGTAGCCTTCCAGCAGGTTGATGGCTCCCCAGATGCCGAGGCCGGCACCGAGGGCGATGACGAGGGTCTGGAGAACGCCGACAGCAGAGTTGAAAAATTCCATATTTGTGTTGCCGGAATCATTGGGTATTGGTTGTGTTGAAATCTCGCGGATACAGCAGGAGCCGGAGCGAAAGCTGCGATGCAGCCCCGATTCCGGCTTCTCCTTTCAAATTTTCGTTCGTGGATTCGTTCCGACCCTGCAAGCGAGGAGGCGTCTTTTCTCATCTGTCTGGATCTATATGAAAAGCCGCCGCATAGTTGGCGGCGGGCTTGTGCGCTCAGACGCGGCCCGCGTCGAACACCTCGTAGACCTCATCCGCTTTCGGCACCAGCCTTGTGGAGAGATACTTTTCGATATCGAAGGCGTTCCTTGGGTTCGCGTCCGACAGATACTTATAATTGGGGTGACGGGTGATGTCGTACTTATCCGAGAGGAAGGGGCGCACGCCCCGAAGCTGCAAGATGCACTTGCCGCCGTCCAGCACCGCCAGCTCGTCTATCGTGGCAAGGTCTTTGCCCAGCTTCTGATAGTTCAGGCTGTGGGACACCTCCCGTCCACGGCTCTCACCGGTATTGAAGGTGTCGATGGTCTCTTTCCCCAGCGCCTGATTCAGCTCCTTCAGCGTACCGGGCTCCTTGCCGCCTAAAAAGATGGAGCTGTCGCAGTTGCCGATGATGGTGTCGGCGTTGTCCTTGTACAAAGCCTTTAGCTGGCTTTGGGCTTGCAGCACCAGACAGGCGGAAATCTCGCGGCTGCGGATGGTAGCCATGAGCTTTTCCAGGTTCGGTATCTGCCCGATGTTGGCGCACTCGTCGATGAGGCAGCGCACATGGACGGGGAGCCTGCCGCCGTACACGTCGTCGGCCTTTTCACACAGCAGGTTGAATAACTGGCTGTAAATCATGGAAATGAGGAAGTTGAAGGTGCTGTCGGTGTCGCTCATGATGAGAAACAGCGCCGTTTTCCGGTCGCCCAGGGTGTCCAGCTCCAGCTCGTCGTACATGGTGATCTCCCACAGCTCCTGGATATCGAAGGGCGCAAGGCGCGCGCCGCAGGAAATATTGATCGACTTAGCTGTTTTGCCCGCCGCTAATTTGTATTTTTTATATTGCCGCACGGCGAAGTGATTCGGCTCACGGCTTGCCAGCTCCTTAAAGGCCAGATCCACGTTGTTCTCAAAGGTCTCATCGTCCTCGCGCACCTCCATGGCGTTGATGAACTCGATGAGCGTGGCGAAGTTCTGTTCCTCCTCGGGGGCTTCGTAATGGATATAGCCGATGAGCGCCGTGTAGAGCAGTGTCTCGGCCTTCTGCCAGAAGTCGTCCCCGGATTTCCCGTCCCCCTTGGTGTTGGCGATGAGGGTCGTGACCAGCTTCAAAATATCCTTCTCACTGTGGATATACGCAAAGGGGTTGTAGTGGTGGGACTTCTTGAAGTTGATGGAATTGAATATCTTCACCTTATAGCCATTACGAAGCATGAGCTTTCCGCACTCCACGGCGATGCTGCCTTTCGGGTCAGTCACCACATACGAGGAATGGAGCTGCATGAGGTTGGGCTTGATGAAAAACCTCGTCTTGCCGCTGCCGGAGCCGCCCACCACCAGCACGTTTTTGTTCCGCGCCGTCTTGGGGTCTTTGGGACGGTTGGACATCATGAGCCGCTCGGTCTGGGTGAGAATGACGTTGTTCTCAAACTTCGGATCGACATAGGGGGCGATATCCTCGGGCCTGCCCCAACGGGCAGAGCCGTATTCCAGATTCTTGCGGAATTTCTTGGCGTTCTTGCCTTTGACGTACACGATAAGACGAATGAGCAGGGCGGCTGCAACGCCCACGCACAGGTCGATGGGGTAGAAGCTGGGCAGCGCCGATTGGAACGCGGCGGCGAAGCCCTCCATGAGGTGCAGCGCCTTTCCCGAGAAATCCATGCCGGGGGCAAGCCTCCACGCCTGCCCCAGCTTGGTGGCAAAGAGGGCGATAAAGACATACGGTATATTGGGCAGCACCAGCTTTTTGATATGCAGCGGCTTTTTCATAGCTCCAGCCCCTTGTCCTTGTTGCGCACCCTGGTCACGTCCCTTGCAATTTCCGGCGCACGGAGCGCTCTGAGCATCCGGATGACGGACGGCTTCTCCTTTGCTTTTGCCTTCTTCCCGGTGTACTCGGTAAAGGCGGCGGTGAGCGCGTCCGCATCCCGCGCCTTGAAAAAGACGAGATACCTGGGGATCTCGCCGGTTTTGTCCTTCTTGATGGCGTAGTCCACGCCGTACTTGCGCGCCACACGGTCAAAGCCCTTGATGTTCCGCTCCGTGACCTCAATGTTGGACACGCCCTGGTTCTGACCGACAAGCTGCTTCACCGTCTGCTTGCCGGTGGGCTTTTCAGGCGCGGCACGCGCCTTTGCCAGCTTCTTCTCCTTGCGGCTGGCGAGGTATTTGAGGATGACGGCCTTTAACAGCCGTGCCGTGAGCTTGGTTGCGCTGATGACCAGCGTGACCGCTCTGTTTTCGACTTCCTCCTGCATGGGTCATTCCTCCTTTCCCGCATACTCCTCAAAGCGCCGTCATCGCTCTGTCACCGGAGCGCTCTTGCCTTTGCCCGCAGCCTTGGCGGGCTCGGTGGGGATCGCCATAATCTTGCTGCCCATCTTCAAAAAGGCTTCCGGCTGACGGAACTTTTCCTCGTATTTCTGTTGCAGCTCCTTCGGCAGAGACGCAAAGTTCTCATCCCCCAGACCGCAGAGGAAGAATTTACCGGCCACAATATCGTAGATATCGCCGTCCCCGTCCCGCAGGGCGCGGTTCAGGGGCTTGCCCTCCAGCTTGGCTTCCTCCCCGCAGATCAGCGCCACGGGGTCGTCATATGGGTAAACCGCTTCGATATAGCCGTCCACCGCCTTCTGCAAGGAGGCAAGGTCGGAGCCGATGCGCTCCACGCGCGGGTACTGACCCGGCTCCACCATGAGCACCTCGAGGGTGTCGTCCTGCGCTCTTTCGGCGGATATTTCCCTGCCGTCATTGCTCTCGAACTCCACCTCCACAAAATTGTCCGCATCCAGAATATGATCCCCGGCGTGCCACTGGTCGCTTACCATCTGTTGGGCTTCCTCTTTGGAAGAAGCCTCCACGGACACGGTGAGCTTCAGCGTTTCGGTGATGGTCACGTCAAATTCCTTCATGCGCGCCGCCTCCCTCGTCGGTCTCCTCCGAAAAAAGCGGAAGAAAAAACGCTGCCAATGCTTTTACCGCCGCTTCCGCTTCTTCGGCGGTCGGGCCGATCTGTTCGCCACCGTCCTCCGCATTCGGCGCAGCCTCATGCAGTGCTTCGAGGGCGTCGTCGAAATTGTCGTCATACACGCCGCACTCGTTGCAGCAGTCGCAGTGGATGTGTACGTCGCCGTAGATGTTGATGGTTACGTTCATGGATAAACCTGCCTTTCTCAGCGCTCGTTCCGGCGCTGCTGTTTTTTCTGCCACTGCTCCAGCAGCTTGATGATGGTTTGCTGCATTTGCAGGGGCGTGTAGCTTCGGGGGAAATATTTGCGGAGGGTATCGCTGCTCAGCGTGATGCGCTCCTGTTCCTCCTTCTTTTCCTCGGACATGATGGAGCGCATGGCGTCCTTCGTGCATTTTCCCTCACGGCTGAGCTTCTTGAGCCGCTGTGCCTGGGAAAGCGAGGGCGTGTTCTGGGAATAGTCCATTGCGTCCAGAAACTGCTTTTGCTCATCGCGGGTGAGGTATGACAGCTCCACGGCGGGGCTGAATGCGATCTCCTTGCTGTCCACCTTTTTCTGCACCTCCGGCAGAAGCTCGGTGAGACGGATATAGCGTTGCACTTGTGTCTTACTTTCACCTGCATCTTCTGCAACCTTTTGGATGGATTTTTTGGAATCTAACTTGTGCCCAACTTGGTCACAAGTTAAATCCACCCGCTTCCCCTGATGCTTCAGCGCTTCCAGCTTCATTTTGTACGCCTGCGCCCGTTCCATGGGGCTGATGGTTTCCCGCTGCAAGTTGCTGTCCACCATGAGGATCACCGCCTCGTCGTCGTCAAGATTGCGGACGATGGCCGGTATGGTTTTCAGCCCCGCAAGGTCTGCGGCATGGAGCCGCCTGTGTCCGGCTACCATCTCGTATCCGCCCTCCGGGGCGGGGCGGATGATGGCGGGGTTGAGAACGCCCACCTGCATGATGCTGTCGATGGTCTGCTGCATGAGCTCGTCGTCCGTCACCTTGAAGGGGTGGTTCTTGAAGGGACGAATCTCTGACAGCGGTATCTGCTGTACCTGTTCGTTGGGTTTCTGTTTCGGCACGGTCGCATCACCTCCTGAAAATGCCAAAGCCGCAGGCGGCGGCCTGCGGCTCAGATGAAGCCCTCCGACATATCGTGGCTCACAAGGCTTCGGTAGTAGTTCCCGATGGTCAGAGGGGCGTTATACAGCGTGGCTAAAAGATACTGGCGCATATTGCGGATGCGGGTGGTGTTTTCCTTCAGCCCGCCCACCACAAAGCGGATGTGCTCGCTGTTCAGCTTCAAAAACTGGCTCCTGACCACCTCGGCGGGCTTATCGTCGCCGGAAATGCGGACGTAGCTTTTCGTCGTACAGACCACATCCACCAGCAGCTCCAGGATTTCTTCCAGCGTGTCCTGCTCGTATGGATAGTCTGTCAGGAGTGCGTCGTAGGCGATGTTCTCCGCAATAAGCTCTCTGTACTGCTCTCTCAGAGCCGCTTCGTTTCCTTTCGTTTCCCGCCCGTGATCCCTCCTGAACGAAGTGAAGGGAAAGGAATCAGTATCACTAAAATCAGTATCATTCTTATCAGTATTATTAGATCGTGATTTTAACGATTCTTGATCCGTGATTTTCACTGCTCCTGAATCGTGATTTTCACGGTTCTGGAATCGTGATTCCGGGGAGGGCGCGGTGCTGCCCGATGCGTTATCCACATCCTTCTCCACAAAGTTTTTGACGTAGATGAGGTTGGGCTTGCCCAGCCCCTGTCTCTTGCGCTCGATGAGGCGGCATTTGTTCTCCAGCTCATGCAGCAGCTTTCCGGCCTTCTGGTCGGCGCAGCCCAGGGCGGTCATGACCTCCTCGATGGTGAAGATGATATACACACGCCCCGCCCGATCCAGCCAGCCGTTCTTGCAGCTCAGGCTCATGCGGTCAAGGAGCAGACCGTAGAGCACCTTGGCTTCTGCGGAAACGCTTCTGAACCGTTCCTCCGTGAACAGCACCTTGGGGATGCGGTAAAAGAAGAACTGTTCCGCTTCCGCACCGTAGAAATAGTCATACATGGCTTCTGTCACGCTCCTTTGGAAGCCCTGCGGCGCGCATGACCTCTTTGGTACACCATCCGATGCAGGGGGCAGCCCTTCCGTAGGGACAGCCCTCGCACTCCGAAACGGGAGCGGCGCTGTCCGCAGCTGCTTCGTAAACTTGTTCTATGCCGTTCCGTCTTGCGGGCTTCTGCGGGACGGGACAGCAGCAGCCGTCCGGGTAGACGCAGCCCTTTAGCTTCCCTTTCCGGTACAGGCAGTACCGGCAGTCATATACGTTGTAGCCCCATGACTTCCCGTATGCTTTCACAATAACACCTCCTTCGCCCGCATCTGGGCATAAAAATAGCGCGCCTGCCGACCCAAGCGCTACTTTGGGTAACAGACGCGCTATGTACTGTTTTCATGACTTTATGTTGTATTGTTTTCTGAACTCTGTGACAAACAGCTTGAACCTGTACGACTGTTGCGGATTACGGCACATTGCCGCTGAAGCTAAATATTTGATAGCACACTCTTTGGGGATAAAATATTTCCCTCCAATCTTAAATGCCTTCATCTTTTTGCTGCTGCACCAGTTTACTACAGAGGTAGATTTGTATCCAGCAAACACGGCAAGCTCCTCAATTGTAATAAGGTCCGCCATCTCCTTCATTTCCGCTTCAAAAAACAGCTCAAACTTTTTCGTCTGCTCAGGAGTCAGCGTTATCCAGCAGCTTGGAGCTATTGTTTTTTTAGCACCTGCTGTCCCAGCGTACCATCCTTCACTGGCCTTGTACTTTTCCGGGCATATTTCCCTCTGACGCAGGTACTCGATCACATCGTCTGTCTTAATGGTATAGCGACGTGTTTTTTTACCCGTGTCCTTGCATGGAATTGCACCGCTTTGAAGCAAATAGAGTGCGGTTGCCTTGCTGATGTGGGCCACCCGATATAGCTGATCCTTGCTCATGGTTTTTGGGTATTGCTTCTTGATCTCTTTGAAATGCGCTTCTAAATTTTTCATGTTCAAACCACCTTTTCATATTGGTCAACGGCAGGTGGTTTCCCATGAAAGTCTGTTCAAAACGCAGTCGTAGGAACTGCGATTTTTTCTTGTTTGGTCTCCCCAGTTCTCCCCTAGTTCTCCCCCAAATGCTCAGTTCTCCCCTAAAAAGCAGTAAAACCGCTAATTATTCGAACTCATTGATTTTCGGACGTTTTTCCATTTTCCGAGCTTTTACCCTTGAAAAACCCTTGAAATACGGGCTTCTTCAAGTTCCACCATCATCACTCAATTTCTCTTAATTCCGCCTATTTCTAAATAGCGAATTTTGACTCGAAATCAGGTAGTCGCGCAAGCGGCTCGTGGGTTCGAATCCCACCCTATCCGCCAGAAATTGCGCCAGCAGTCGGTTTTTCCGGCTGCTGGCTTTTCTTTTTCAGTTCGCTGCAAAGCCCAAGCCATTGAGCATTGCGTCAGCCGAAGTCAGCTTCGAGCTGTAATCCAGATGGGCGTAGATGTTTGCCGTAGTTGAGAAGCCGCTGTGACCAAGCCATTCCTGAATCTGCTTCATGGGAACACCGTTTGCCAGAAGCAGCGCGGCACAGCTATGTCTGAGATCGTGGAAGCGGATACGCCGCAGCCCGTTTGCATCCAACAGCTTTGGAAATTGCTCCGTCACATAATGCAGCTTGATGAAGTCTCCCATTTCGTTGATGCAGACATAACCGGCGTACTGCTTGTGGTATGACCGG
>CAVFCI010000045.1:0-16352 GCA_963620985.1 Hallerella sp.
ACTCCCGCGCCGACGCTGCGCTACCCCTCGAGCTCCCCCGCTGCGCGGTTATCTTCACGCAGCAGCATAGGTTTTTGACAGTCTGAGATGGGCTGTCGCCCATCAAAGAGAAAAGGACAAAAAGCGCCGAAAAGGGGCGCTGACAGGCGGCAGTGGTTCAACTCCCGTCAGCTTAAAGAGCATAGAGTATAAAAAGCCGGTGCGCCCGATGCGGCGTACCGGCTTTTGATTTATTCGATCGTGTTCGATTCAAGCGCGGCGCTTTACGGCGGCGCGGTACAGAAGCTCCAGAACGCCGACGGCGGCAAAGCCGAGGATGCAGCCTATGCAGGCGGCGAGCAGGGTACGGATAAGCGAAACCGTTATCGGTGCGACGGCGTGGCAGAAGGTGTTCGTGACCGAGACCGCCTCGAGGCACGCGCCCATGCCGCCGAGCAGACGCAGGGCGGGCAGCCTTCTGCGGCATGCCCAGACGAACACGATGATGCACGGCACGGCGGCGAACATCTCCTTTGAGCGCGGGCGCACATAAAAGGTGTATTCAAACCAGTTGCGCACAGCAAGCACCTTGTCCATGCCCGGTGCGTGACTGCTCACGTCGCCCGAGCGCAGGATCATGACGGCTCCCGCGGCGCACAGGAGCAGGGCACAGACGAGCATCGTGCGGATGAGCCTTTTCCTCGGCAGGCGCTCGGACAGAAGCTGGATGAGCAGCAGGACACCGGCAAAGCCGAGCGGTGCGAGCAGCGCAAGCTTCACGCCCGTGAAGATGATGCTGCCGAGCATGTACTCGCGTGTTGACATGAGCGCCGAGACGCTCAGACCGCCGAGGATACCCCACAGCGTCGCGGTAAGGAGCGCCGCCAGCGCGGATACGGCGACGGGGCGCGAGGCAAGCTGCGGCGGCTCGCCCTCGGCAAAGCGCTTCAGCCACACGGCGAAAACGCAGGGGAACAGCACCGCCGAGGCAAACATCATGAGCTTCTGCGCGAGCGCGGCGTTCCAAAGCGTCAACGCGGCAAGGGCGGCAGCGGCGATGAGCGCGACAGGAGCTTCCCACTTCTCGCGGCGTATGATGCGGCAGAGCAGCCATGCGCCCAGCAGCACGGGAGCCATGCCGCCTCCGAGCAGAAGAAGGCTGCTGACCGGTGCGACCTGCATGCAGGAAAAGCCCTCGCCGTAGCTCAGGCCGCGCTGCTCGAGCCTTTCGGCCAGATCGTTCAGGCAGCGCTCGTAAACGGCAATGTCGGAGACCAGCTCGCCCTCGTCATCGTAAAAGGGCGTGAGGATAATAAGGCGCAGGCCGCGATCCATCGCGGCGCGGAACATGAGATCCTCGATCTCCTGCGGATCGTTATCGATGACCCTCACGCCGTACTTATAAAATATATACAGCGTCTTGACCATCGGGCCGTCATAGCTGTTAACGTCCACGCCGTCGGGCAGGATAAGGCTCGTGCGCGCACGGTTTTCGATCAGCGGCAGCGCGGGGAGCTCGGTGCTGATATCGTCAACGAAGTATTTCACGCCCGCTTTTTCGAGCCGCGCCCGCCATTCCTCGGCGGGTATGCCGCTTTTCCGGGCGAGAATATCGACATAGTTCTGCTGCATCGCGGCGCAGACCTCGCGTCCGCCCTCCTCGACGGAGACGCGCCTGAACAGGAGCACCGCGCTGCACACCACGGCGCACAGCAGCAGTATCCACCATATAAGGGAGCGATCTTTTATCATAATGCCCCTCCTTGCCGTAATTGTAATTGCACCGCTTATTATAACGCCTGCTCAGCCGCCGGTCAATTATTCAATACATCAGATGTTATGTTGACAAAAGGGCGGTTCGATATATATAATGAGTAAGATTGTACAGCTTTATCGCAAAGGGGGAGTGCTGCTTGGCTTCGGGCGGAAAACACCTCAAACAGCAAGCTAATAAAAAACGCGGCAGCGGCGCTCACCTGTCGGAGAAGGATAAGCGCAGACAGGCGCTGCGGCGCTCACGCAGCGCGAGCAGGCGCGGCAGGCTAAGACGCGGCGCTCCGCAGATGATAGTCATGCTGCTGCTGTGCATCGTCATGATCTCGCCTCTGCGAAGCTGCATAATAAGCGACTCGGACTATGTCGGCTATGCAGCGGCACGCGAAACGGCGCTATCGGATGCAGGCATAACGCAGGAAAAGGCAAAGGATATCTCAACGGAGATGATAAAGCTTGGCGACACCGTGTGCTACAAGGTGCAGTTCACGGGCTCGGTGACCGACTACAGATATATAATCGACGCGACGAGCGGCCTCATTATCGGCCAGACCTTCTACCGCACCGAGGGATAGAACTTAATAAATGAAAAAACAGGGTGTGTGTGCATGCCCTGTTTTCATGTCTGCGTCATAATTTAATGTATGCAATGGTGAATAATCGGGCGCTCGGCAGCGCCCGTGTGCAACAAAAAGCACAAAAAACATGCCGGTAAAGGAACAGATTGTGGTTGCAATTTGTGAAAAAATGTGCTATACTGACTCCACTACTGTGTAGAGGCACGTCAACCCTTGGCGTGAAACTATTTTGTAAACGTTCGACACCGCGGTTTTACCGGCGATGTCTACCGTGATAAATTAGTCAATCATATTTAAAGGAAGGAAGAACCATATGATGAACGAAAAGTACGCACCCCTATTCACTCCGTTCAAGATCGGCAATGTCGAGATAAAAAACCGCATTGTCCAGTGTTCCATGGGCGGCACCTCTCTGTTTGGCTGGCTTGAGCCCTGCCATTTCGACAAAGAGGCGGCATATTTCCTGCTCCAGAGAGCACAGAAGGGCGTTGGCCTTGTTCTCCCCGGCATGCAGTGTGTCCGTGATACCATGGGTCGCCGCTGGCTGTACCAGAACAAGAGAATGTTCAAGCAGCTCAAAGAGTACATGGTAGAGTACCACAAGACCGGCTCGAAGCTGTTCATCCAGCTCGCAGGCGGCTTTGGCCGTTCCATGGCAGTTACCCCCTGGATGGTCGTCCTGAACAAGAATCCCATCCTCAACAAGATCGCTTCCCCCATCGTTGACGTAAGCTACAGCTGCGCTTCCGCATCTGCAACTCCTAACCGTTGGCAGGAGGATATGCTCTCCCGTCCTCTGACCGTCAAGGAGATCCACGAGATGGTCGAGGCATTCGGCAAGACCGCAAAGATGCTGCGCGATGCAGGCGTTGACGGCGTTGAGATCCACGCTGTTCACGAAGGCTACCTGCTTGACCAGTTCACCATGGAGAACTGGAACTGGCGTGAGGACGAGTACGGCGGCTCCTTCGAGAACCGTTTCCGCTTCCCCGTCGAGATCGTACAGTGCATCAAGAGATACGCCGGCGAAGACTTCCCCGTATCCCTGCGTTACTCCGTCAAGTCCTACACCAAGACCTGGGGCAAGGGCGCCGTTCCCGGCGAAGAGTTCGTAGAGTGGGGCCGTGACATGCCCGAGTCCGAGAAGGCTATCAAGTACCTCGGCGACGCAGGCTACGACTTCTTCAACTGCGATAACGGTACCTACGACGCATGGTACTGGGCACATCCGCCTCAGTACATGCCCGACAACTGCAACCTCGCAGATGTTGAGCACATAAAGAAGTTCACCGACAAACCCGTAGCATGCGCAGGCCGTATGCTGCCCGAGACCGCAGCAGAGGAGATCGCTGCCGGCCGTCTGGACGCTGTCGCAATCGCACGTCAGAACCTCGTCGATCCCGATTGGATCATCAAGATCCAGGAAGGCCGCGAGGACGAGATCAAGCCCTGCATCCGCTGCCACAACGGCTGCTTCAACTTTGCTAAGTACAAGGGCACCGCAAACATTCAGGGTCTTGAGGACTCCCTGCACCTTGGCCGCTGCGCACTTACTCCTCCGACCATGCAGCACAACCGCTACAAGATCGTTCCGACCAAGAACCCCAAGAAGGTCGCTATCATCGGCGCCGGTATCGGCGGCGTAGAGGCAGGCCTGGTTCTGCTCCAGCGCGGCCACAAGCCCGTTGTCTTCGAGAAGTCCGACCGCATCGGCGGCCTGTTCCTCACTGCTTCCGCAATGAGCTTCAAGGAGAACGACAAGGCTCTCATCACTTGGTATGAGAACGAGGTCAAGAAGGCCGGCCTCGACATCCGCTTCAACACCGAGATCAACGATCTGGGCATCCTCCGCGGCTACGACGAGATCATCGTTGCGACCGGCGCAGTTCCCAGAAAGATGCTGATCCCCGGCTTCGAGAAGTGCCTCACCTTCACTCAGCTCCTGCGTGAGAAGTACCCCGTAGGCGACAAGGTGGTCTTCTTCGGCGGCGGCCAGTCCGCTTGCGAAGCTGCATACGAGATGGTTCTTCAGGGCAAGCACCCCGTCATCGTCGAGTACGCAAAGGATCTCGTTCCTGCACAGAACGTCTGCCTGTCCAACGCTTCCTTCCTGCGTGATGTTCTCGAGTATCACAAGGTTCCCACCTACCTTGAGCATACCATCCGCGAGATCAAGGACAAGACCGTCGTTATCGCTTCCAAGGACGGCAAGAACGTATTTGAGGTCGAGTACGACAACATCGTAAACGGCATCGGCTTCGTTCCCGCACCTGTCGGCGGCAAGGGCAAGAACATCCACCGCGTCGGCGACTGTGTCACCATCGGCAACCTGCGTACCGCTATCTGGCGCGCATGGGACGTCTGCATGAAGATCTAGTCTCCATCACGGCGAAAACCGCATAAAACAAACGATCCGGCACGGGCTTTTCCCGTGCCGGATTTTTTACAGTTTTTGAAGATGAGAAGAAGCAGGCTGCGCAGCGTTGACGATTGCTGCGCCCCTCGGAGCTAAAAATATGCCGCAGGCATATTTTCTTAACGCTCCGACCCTCTCAGGGTTCGAATCCCTTACGTCAGAATGAAAAGAAATAACAGCCTCCGTCGATGACGGAAGCTGTTATTTTTGGCACGCCGTAAGGGATTCGAACCCCTGACCTTCTGGTCCGTAGCCAGACGCTCTATCCAGCTGAGCTAACGGCGCTCATCGCTTAGCGCCTTAGTATATTAGCACAACCGGAGAGGAAATGCAAGCCTTTTTTAATTATTTTCGCACGTTCAGGCCAAAATAATTACATTCCTATAGAGCTCGACACTGCGTCCACTACCTCGCCCATGGTTTTGAGCGTTTTGCCGATGATATTTTTCGGCGTTTTTTTCGCGCCGGACACGCTCATTCCGGCAAGCGAGCCGACCGCCACGCCGATACCCATGCCTACGAGAAAATTCGTTTTGTTCATTGTTTACACCTCCGAAATATATTATGGCCATTTTTGTTTTGCTACACCGCTGTAATTTGTGCTATACTACACTCATTACTCCAGGAGAGGAGATTTTTTGATGAGTGTAAAAATTCTTGCTGTCGGCGATGTCTGCGGCGAGCCGGGGCTGGATTATCTTACAAAAAATTTGCGCCGCCTGCGCAAAGAGCTGGAGCTCGGCTTCGTTGTCGTAAACGGCGAAAACGCAAATGTCGTCGGCATAACGCCGCGTCAGGCGGATATGATACTCCACGCCGGCGCGGATGTCATAACCCTCGGCAACCACACATGGACGCGCACCGAGCTGCGCCCGTATCTGGACGAGCGGCGCAAGATACTGCGTCCGGCAAACTGCGCGCCGCAGTGCCCGGGACGGGGACTGGACGTTTACAAAACGAGCTTCGGCGATGTGTGCGTCATGAATCTGATGGGGCACTTTACGCTTGACACGAACACCGACAATCCCTTCGTCATTGCCGACGGCTACATGGAGGAGATACGCGAGAAGATCATTCTCGTCGATTTCCACGCCGAGGGCACGAGCGAAAAACGCGCCATGGGCTACCTGCTCGACGGCAAGGTCAGCGCCGTCTGGGGAACGCACACGCATGTGCAGACCTCGGATGCCTGCGTCCTGCCTAACGGCACGGGCTATATAACCGATCTCGGCATGACGGGCGCAATAAATTCTGTCATCGGCATAGAGCCCGAGCAGTCGATAGGCAAGTTCTTCGGCGATCCTCCGCGCAGATACGATTCCGCCAAGGGTCCGGCAAAGCTGGAGGGCTGCGTGTTCACAATCGATGAGGAGACGGGCAAGTGCCTGAATGCGGAGGGAGTGAGATTTACATGAGAAGCTTAAAGCTGCTGCACGCGGCGGATCTGCACCTTGACTCGCCCTTTGAGGGAATGGGTGCGGCAAAGGCCGCGCAGCGCAGACAGGAGCAGCGGCAGCTGCTGTTCCGCATCGCGCAGCTTGCGCAGTCCGAGCACGTCGATCTCGTGCTGCTGGCCGGTGACCTTCTGGATTCCGACAGCAGCTATGCCGAGACTGCCGAGGCGCTTTCCGAGGCGCTCGGGAGCATTCCCGCGCCCGTGTTCATATCGCCGGGCAATCACGATTTCTACTCGCCGCGCTCGGCCTATGCGCGGGTGAGCTTTCCCGAAAACGTGCATATATTCAAAAAGCCGGAGCCCGAATGCGTTGAGCTTGCGCAGCTCGGCGTGAGGGTGTGGGGCGCTGCGTTCTGCGATAAATATTCCGGCGGTATGCTGCACGGCTTTTCCGCCGAAAAGAGCGCCGGAGTGAAGGATGTCATGTGCATCCACGGCGAGGTCGCCGCCGCGTCGAACTACGATCCGATTGCCGAGGCGGATATCGCGGCCTCCGGCATGGACTATGTCGCGCTCGGCCACATACATAAGGCGAGCGGACTGAAGAGAGCCGGCGCGTCATACTACGCATGGCCGGGCTGCCCCGAGGGGCGCGGCTTTGACGAAACGGGCGAGAAGTATGTTTACATCGTGACCCTCGGCAGAGACTGCACGGTAAAGCCCGTGTGCCTTGCGCAGAGAAAATACGAGATACTGAGCGTTGAGCTTAAAGACGGCGACGTTATAAGCACCGTGCTGGACGCGCTGCCTAAGGATACGGGCAGCGACGTTTACCGTATCGTGCTGCGCGGCGAGACATCCGATCCTCCGCAGACGGAGGCCGTGAGGACGGCGCTGGAGGACAAATTTTTCTCGCTCCAGATACGCGACGAGACGGTGCTCAAGCGCGATATGTGGCAGAGCGCCGGAGAGGATAATCTGCGCGGGCAGTTTCTCAGACGGCTCAGGGCGGCCTTTGACGCAGCAGGGACCGATGCCGAGCGCGAAAGGATAAGTCAGGCCGCCCGCTGGGGGCTTGCGGCGCTGGATAAGCGCGAGGAGGTGGTACGCCATGATGATAAAAAAGCTTGATGCTACCTTCGGGAAGCTCGACGGCGAGAGCCTTGAGCTGCACGGGGGACTGAATATTATCGCAGCTCCGAACGAGAGCGGCAAGAGCACATGGTGTGCCTTCATCCGCGCAATGCTCTACGGCATTGACAGCTCCGAGAGGCAGAAGGCGGGCTTTGTGCCCGATAAAACGCGCTACGCCCCGTGGTCGGGCGCGGCTATGCAGGGCAGCATGCGCATAGAAAGCGCAGGAAACGATATAACCCTCGTGCGCACGACGAAAACAGCCTCCGCGCCGATGCGCGAGTTTTCCGCGGTGTACACGGGGACGAACACGCCCGTCGAGGGGCTTTCCGGCTCAAACGCCGGAGAGACGCTCACCGGAGTCAGCCGCGATGTGTTCCGCCGCAGCGCGTTTATTGAGCAGGGCGGAGTTGCCGTGACGCACAGCGCGGAGCTTGAAAAGCGCATCAGCGCCATCGTCTCCACCGGCGAGGAGGACTGCTCCTACACCGAGGCCGACGCTGTGCTGCGCCAGTGGCAGCGCAAGCGCCGCTTCAACCGCTATGGCCGCCTGCCCGAGCTTGAGGACGAGCTTTCGCATAAAAAGCAGCTCCTGTCCGAGCTCATGGATGCGTCGTCTCAGCGCGAGGATATGTCCGCCGAGCTTGAGGCGGCGAAAAGAGAGTGCGAGCGGCTCGAGGCCGAGGTCACGGAGAGCCGGAAGGCCGTGCGCAAGGAGGCTCTCAGCAGCCTGCAAGGGGTGCGAAGCGACCTCAACGCCGCGACCGAGCGGCACGATAAGGCCGTCGAACGGCGCGATGCCTGCCGTGCGGCGCTGTGCGCGTGCGCGATAGGCGAGCGCAAGCCCGAGGAGGCCAAGGCCGAGGTCAAGTCCGACCTCGCGGAGGCGATGAAGCTCAAAGAAAAATCAGAGCGCAGAGCCTCGCCCGCGCTCGCGGTCATCATGCTGATACTGTGCGGTGCGCTTGTCGCGGCGGGTTTCCTGCTGAAGGATTTCATGATCCACGCTTTCGTCGCAGCGTTTCTGGCGCTGGCAGCGGGCGTTATCCTGCTTGTGCGCACCTCGCACCTCAGGACGGAGGCCTATACCGCGGCAAAGGACAGGCGCAAGCTGCTTGCAAAATACAGAGCCGAGTCCGAGGAGGATATTGCGTCGGGGCTCGACGAGTATCTTGAGCTGTATAAGAGCTATGCCGAGGCGCAGCGGGCAGAGAAGGAGACTGCCGAGCTCCTTGCCATGGTGCGCCGCCGTCAGGAGCAGGCCGAAAAGACCACGCTCACCCAGCTCGACTTCACCGGCGGCGACAATCAGGCCGCGCAGCTCAGCCGCCGTCTGAACGAAGCGAGGGCAAAATGCAGCCGCATTTCGTCCCTTATGGCAGAGCGCAGCGGCAGGCTCGCCGCAATGGGCGACCCGCTGGTGCTGGGCTCCGAGATAAGCCGCATGGAGGCCGAGCATGAGGAGATATCCGCCGAGTACGAGGCGATAGCTCTGGCCATTGACACTCTGCGCAAGGCCAACGAGGATATACAGAGCCGCTTTTCGCCGGCGCTCGGCAGGCTTGCGACGGAGTACATGGAATTTGTCACCGGCGGCAGGTATGACGGCGTGATGCTCGACCGCAATTTTTCTGCGTCGGTGCATGAGAAAAATTCGGATGTTCCGCGCAGCGCGGAGTATCTGAGCACGGGCACACTCGACCTGATGTATCTTGCCGTGCGTCTTGCGGTGTGCGAGCTTGCGCTGCCGGAGGATGCAAACTGCCCGCTGATCATCGACGATGCGCTTGTAAACTACGATGCCGGACGCAGAAAGCAGACCATGGCGCTGCTTGAAAAGATCGCGCAGCGCCGTCAGGTGATACTGTTCACCTGCAATTGAATATGAAAAGCCGCGTTGCAGAACGCGGCTTTTTCGTTGAAAAATATACTACGGCGTGATATCATGAAGACATGGAACAGTTAAAGAAAAACGAAATATTTGAAGCCGAGATCGAAGCTTACAGCTCCGAGGGCAGCGGCGTTGCGCGTATCCTCGGCAGGGCGGTGTTCGTGCCGAAAACAATAGTGGGGGAGCGCTGGCGCATCGTGATAACAAAGGTCACGGCCTCGGCGGTATATGGCCGTGCGCTCGAGCCGCTGCTGCTATCGCCCGAGCGCAGAGAGCCGGAGTGCGAAAATTACCTGCGCTGCGGCGGGTGCAGCTTGCGGCACATGAGCTATGCCGAGGAGCTGCGCTTTAAAAGGCAGCGCGTGAACGACGCTCTGAAGCACATCGGGCACCAGAGCGTGCAGATCGAGTGCATTACCGGCAGCGACGAGATACGGCACTACCGCAACAAGGGCATCTATGCCGTGCGCGATATCGGCGGCTGCGCCCGCAAGGGCTTTTTTGCGCCCCGCAGTCATGAACTCGTGCCCGTTTCGCGCTGCCTTATCCAGAGCGATACTGCGGACAGGGCTGCCGAGGCCGTCGTGCGCTTTTTGAACGATAACGGCATCCCCGCGTATGACGAGAAAACGCGCAGGGGCTTGGTCAGGCATGTGTATGTGCGAAAGGCGGTCAACACCTCCGATGCGGTCGCCGTAATCGTCGCCTCCGGCGGCTTCGGCGCGAGAACGCAGGAGCTCATCGGGCATTTGCGTCGCTCCTGCCCCGAGCTCAGCGGCATCGTCCTCAACGTGAATAAAACGAGCGGCAACACAGTCCTAGCGGGCTCCTTCCACACGCTGTGGGGCAGGGACACTGTCCGAGACAGCCTCGGCGGCATAGTCTATGAGCTTGCACCGCAGGCGTTTTATCAGATAAATCCCCCGCAGGCCGAGCGCCTGTATAAAAAGGCTGTCGAGTACGCCGCGCCCGAGGGTAAAACGGTACTGGATATGTACTGCGGCGCGGGGACGATAAGCCTGTTTCTGGCAAAGAGCGCAAAGCGGGTGATCGGCGCGGAGATCATCCCCGAGGCGGTGGAGAATGCCCGCGAGAACGCCCGCCGCAACGGGATAGAGAACGCTGAATTTATCTGCGCCGATGCTTCCGAGGCCGCCGAGCGCTTCCTGCGCGAGGGCGTGCGCCCCGAGTCGATAGTAGTCGATCCGCCGCGAAAGGGCATGGACGAGGCCGCCGTGCGCGCCCTGTGCGGCATGGCTCCCGAGCGCATCGTGTACGTCTCCTGCAATCCGGCTACCCTCGCGCGCGATATAACGGTGTTCGCCTCCTGCGGCTACGCCCTCGCCCGCGCCGAGGCTGTGGACATGTTCCCGCGAACGGCGCATATAGAGACGGTATGTTTATTGTCCAAACTCAAAAGTAAAGAACATATCGAGATTGAAGTGAAGATGGACGAGATGGATTTGACCTCAGCAGAGAGCAAAGCAACCTACGAGGAAATCCGGGAATACGTCTTGGAACATACCGGACTGAAAGTCAGTCACCTCTATATCGCACAGGTGAAGCAGAAATACGGTATCATTGAGCGTGAGAATTATAATAAACCGAAATCCGAAAATGCCAAACAGCCGCAATGCCCACCGGAGAAGGAAAAAGCGATCACGGAGGCATTACGTCACTTTGGGATGATTTAAGAATATAGTTTGCTTAGTATAGAAAGATAGCTGCCGCTCGAAAGGTATTTATGCCTCTGAGCGGCAGTTGTTTTAGAGCTGTACAACGCTAAAAATCGCAAGAAGTTGCGAATTTTAGCGGCATATTTGATGAAATGCATTGACAGCCACACTTTTGCACAGTATACTATATTCTGGATATAAATTGGAGGCACAACGTGAGAATCAGTTATAAGAAGCTGTGGATATTGCTCATTGAGAAAAATATCTCACCAGCTACTCTCAGAAAAGACCTGAATATAGCGACCGGCACCATGACAAAGATGCGCCGCAACGAGGAAGTTGCGTTGTCTGTCCTGCTCCGCATATGTGATTATCTGGATTGCAACATTGGAGATATATGCGATGCGGTACGAGTGGAATCTGATCAGGGGTTTGAACAATAAACAGAAGTTGGAAGGATAGAGAAGATGAAAAAACAATTCTGCCCTTACTGCGGAACCAAGCTGGATGAGGGAGCGCGATTCTGCAAAAACTGCGGCGAAGCGATTTGTGGTGATGCTCAAGAAATGCATAGGACATCAAATGAACAAGCCTATACTGGAAATCCCACGGAAAGAAAGACAGTCTACGAAGGATATATACATAAGTGCCCGAACTGTGGCGAAGTAATGGAATCATTCCTCACAGTATGTCCAACTTGCGGGTATGAGATTCGAGATGTTCGGTCTGCTTCCTCCGTGCGAGAGTTAGCTGTAAAACTGGAAAATATCTCGGCACAGAAAATGCCAGCCTTTGAAGAAAAGAAATCGGTCATGAAAATGGTGTTCGGTAAAGATTTCAAAGAGGGTGACGAAGCTGAGGAAGCTCGTAAGCGATTTGAGAGCCAGAAGAATCAGGAAAAGGCGTCTCTGATTATCAATTTTGCTGTGCCAAATTCCAAAGAGGATATTATGGAGTTTATGATATTGGCAGCATCCAACATTGATGTGAAAAAAGGCATTGATGACGATGTTACAAAAGCGTGGATTTCCAAACTGGATCAGGTTTATCAGAGAGCGGAAATTTCCATGGGCAAGCACCCGGATTTCTTGCAGATAAAAACAATTTACGACCGAAAAAAGAAAGAAATCAAAAACAAGAAGCTGAAAGGTGTTTTGGTTGGTGTAGGCTGTGTCGTGGGGTGGTTTTTCCTCTTAGGCTTGCTGTGGAATCCTGCGGTAACAATCGGAATTGCTATTGGTGTTTTGATTCTTGGAATAATAGGCATTGTCCTGTTTAAGAAACGATAATCAAGTGATAGGGGGTAAAGAAGGAAATGTCACTATTCGATAAGCAAAAGCGTACAGGCGGATTTATGGACGAAATCCGCTGTGATGAACCATCCTATCTGATCTGGAAATGGCATCCTGCCGGCGTGCAGCTTGGTGAGGGAAACAGAGAAAACGCTATTCGATTGGGTTCGTCTCTGAGGGTAAAGGACGGAGAAGTCGCTGTTTTTGTTTACAGGCAAAAGAACGGCATTATGCAGGATTTCATTGAAGGTCCGTTTGACCAGATTCTTAAAACAGCAAACCTCCCCGTTCTTGCAAGTATTGTCGGGCTGGCATACGAGGGTGGCACACCGTTTCAGGCAGAGGTTTATTTTATCAACCTTGCGAAGATCATTCAGGTGAAATTCGGTGTACCGTTTTTTGATGTATATGATCCGAGGTTTGCAGATTTTGGTGTTCCGGTTGCCGTGAGAGGTACTGTTAGTTTCAGCATTTCGGATTACAGAGAGTTTATCAAGCTGCATCGGCTGAACAATTTCAGCCTTGACGATTTCCAGAAGCAGATTCGTGATGCTGCCTGCCGATATGTCAAAGACAGCGTAGCCAACGCACCGGCAGCACACAGTATTCCTGTGATCCAGCTTGAAAGCAAAATCGCGCAGATCAACGATGCAATCGAGTATGACATCAGCGAACGGCTGAAAGAGAGCTTCGGTGTCCTTGTCTCCGGCGTTGATATAGCCGCGATTGAGATCGACAAGGCGAGTGACAGCTACCGGCAGCTTATGGCAGTTACAAAGAATATTGCCGCGACAAAGATTCAGGCAGAAACCGCCGATTATGTTGAGCGGCTGCGTATTCAGCGTGAAGAAGGTCAGTATGCTCAGCACAAAGCGACACAGACTGCAAATATCGGTGCATTTCAGGTCGAGAAGCAGGCAGAGGTTGGCGTTGCCGGAGCTGCTGCACTTGGTCAGATGGGTGCAAACGGAGCCGATGATGTAAATATCAGTGGCGGCGGTGATGGTACCGGCTTTAACATGGCTTCAATGATGGCAAGCATGGCTGTCGGTGGCGCTGTTGGACAAAATATCGCCGGAGCGATGAATCACATGATGGGTGGTATTCAACAGCCTGTGCAGTCTGGCATGACACCTCCTCCGATTCCCGCGGCGGCATATCACGTCGCTGTCAACGGACAAGCGACGGGGCCGTTTGATATTCCTGTACTGGCACAGATGGTAACCGCAGGACAGCTTACTGCTGACAGCTTGGTTTGGAAAAGCGGAATGCCCCAATGGATAAAAGCCGTAGAGGTGGATGAGTTGAAATCCTTGTTCCCTGCTATGCCGCCGATCCCTTCATCGGAAAAATAAAGGAGAAATGAGAGATGAGATGTTCAAAATGCGGAGCGGAACTATCGGAAGACACCAAGTTCTGCTCATACTGTGGAAATAAGGTTGAGATGCCATCGAAACAGGAAACTGTATCAAAAGAAGATATTCCACCAATTTCATTGGATGAACAGGTGCAAGATTTTCAGAATCAGAAAGAACCGCCGAAATCCTTAGCGGATAGAATGAGGGAAAAAACTTCCGCCAAATGGGGAAAGCTGAGTACATACGGAAAGATTGCGACTGTGGCGATAGCTGTATTTGCCCTGCTTTTCATTGTGGCACTATTATCCGGAAAAACTGCGGCAATCATTATCGCTGTTCTCCAAATTGCTTTATCTGTCGTTGCTGTTCTTATGCACAGAGGAATAATCAAAATCGAGCAGAAAAAGGTTTGGCTCAAATGGCTTCTGTTAGGAATTGCTGCTTTGCTTACGGTTCTGAACGTCATGAGCTATTCTTGGGGGACAGAGAACAAGAATAAACCAACTCCTAATCCAACATCTGATACTTCCATAGCTGCCGTATCCGTTGCTGCTCCTTATGGAGCAGCTGAGTGCTTAGAACAGGATTATACGACAATTCAGGCTGCTTTTTACGCTGCTGGCTTTACGAACATTGAAGCTGAGAAAGTTGAAGACCTGCAAGCTACCGACGTAGATAAGGTGAATACGATTGATGCGATTTCGGTGGGCGGCAAAACAGATTTCACAAAAGAGCAAGAGTTCCAATCCGATGATGAAGTTCTCATTCGTTATCACGGTTATGCAAAGTGTAACGTCAAAATCCATGTTGATTTTGTACCGAACCTGATTTTCAGCAAGTATGACGTGAATCTGCTTCTGAATGGAATTGAAGAAGGGACGCTGACGCATGGAGAGGATCAGGATTTTGAGTTTTCCATTGATCCGGGTGAATATACCCTTACTTTTGAAAGCGCTGAGTCATCTTCGGTAAAGGGTGAGGTTACGCTGACGGTAGATTGTGATATCGAGGCTTCTTATAAAATTGCGTGTTCCAGTGAAAAAGTGTCTGTTGAAACACTGTATGTGGATCGCCTGACAGAATTAGCTGACGGCGAAGTAAAACTTGATGTGGCAGCCTCTGAGTATAAGCATAAGAATTATGAGGATGTTGCAGCCGCACTTAAAACGTTGGGCTTTACCAATATTAAATACGAGGTCCTGTATGATATTGTCTTGGGCTGGACGGATGACGGCGAAGTCGAGAGCGTGAGCATTGCTGATAAAACTGACTTCAATCGCGGGGATGTGTTCCCTACGGATGCCGAAATTGTTATCACATACCATATGCCGGAAGACGATGATCCTAATAAGACTACTGAGACAATACCGGCAGAAGATGATAACAGTCCTGTGTTCTATTCTACTAATGATTATGAAACAGCCAAACAAGGAAATAGCGGCGTATTCTCCTACAAGAGTACAGGAGGCTCCTACGATATTTATTGGATAATTGATTTTGATGAAGGGTATGTATACTGGTTTACGGATGGGAATGGCGATTCAACCTGTGACCGATTAAAGATTGATTCTGGAACGCTGAATGATAAAGTAATTATTACATACCATGACGGTAGCGATGAATGGTCGTATAGTTTGCACTTCAAATACGTGGATCATCCTGAAACACTGATTATGGTAGATAATGATGGCTTTGACTACAAGTATGCTACAACCGATTTGAATAATGCGATTAGTATTCGAGACACAAAAACAATTAACGATTACTAATTGCCTTGCCATAGTATCAGAACAGTAGAGGTAAATAAACCGCTGCAATTTTCATTCGTTGATAGATGAAGATTGCAGCGGTTTTTATTTTCGAGCTGTGCTATCAAGCTGCATTTTTGCAGTTTGTATATGCACCTGCGAGGAAAATGAGGGATTTCAAAGGGAGCATCCCTTTGACGCTGGGTTTCCAATAGGGGCGTGAGCATCCCTGTTGGCACACGATTTTCCGTAGGAAAGTCTAGTGTGTTATACCTTCGCTTCCGGCTGACGCGGAAAAGGGGTTGGCGGTGTACTCTGCGGTGTGGCAGAGTGTGGCGGCAAACGCTTTTTCGCGGCAGTAGGACAGGCGGATTTTGTGACGTGAGCTGCGGCACAAATACAGGATTTTTGAGAAACAAATCCGCCTGTCCGGAAAAGGAAGCAGAGGTATATAAAAGCTCCCGTCCCGCCGCAGCGCCGCCTTTGTTTCAGCGTTTCTTCCGTTTCCCCTTGCCGTGGGTCATGGACGTTTTTCCGCGCTGACTGATGGGGCTTTTCAGGTATTTGGACAGTTTGAGTATTTCAATCAGCGAGACGAACTGCTCTTTCGAGAGCTTGTCATAATCAATGCCGAACGTAGCAAGGAATGACCGAATTTGCCTTTCCTCGGAACTGCCCTCAAAGTTCATTGCATCCTGTAACTGATTCTGTATATTTTCTGCAAAGGAGACTTCATCCGCAGTCATGGTGTCGGGACGATGCTGCTCTCGAATATCACGGAGGATACCTTTCAGGTCATCTGCAATCAAGCTTCCGAAATACTCGTCCTCTTTGATCTGCGCGACCTCCAGCGTTCGCAGATGCAGGTCATTTTCCTCGCCACCGTTTTTCATCAGTGCCATCTGCCGGACTGCTTCCAGCACGGCGTTCATATCGTTGACCCGCATATCCGCAATCCGGTCAACGTAAATCTCAGCATCCAGCATGAAGCGCTGGAAATCCTTGTGGCAGATCAGCTCCGACAGCAGCCGGTGGTTGAACTTGCACGTTCTCAATACCTCGATTGCATCATCACCCAAATGCAGCTCATGCAGAGCTGTGTTTGGGTGAT
>CAVFCI010000046.1:0-15004 GCA_963620985.1 Hallerella sp.
CTCGGCGGAAAAGTGCAGTCAAAAAAGTCCCTCGCGGGACTTTTTTGACAAGCTGAGGCGAAGCTTCAGCTTCGTCTTTTTCTTCGCCTTCCCCGGAAACAAAAGCGGTAAACTCCGGGGGCTTGGGGCAAAGCCCTCAAATGTGGAAAGCGGATATATGCCGGTTGTGACGAATTTGTAGTACTACAAGGAGACAGTTTTACCAAGCTCCACTGGTATCTGTCATTGTTGTAGTAGTCAATCCATGCATGGACCTGTTCCGCTATTACAGAACGGCCATATGATCCGACTGACGGGAGTTCGTCCTTCATGTGTCCAAACAGACTCTCTTGCGGAGTGTTGTCCCATTAGTTTCCATGGCGGGACATTGACTGCCGCAGATTGTAATAATTCAGGATTGTAACGAACTTAGAGTTCGTATACTGACATCCTTGGTATGAATGGATGAGGGCATCCGTCTTCAGTTCCGAACCGTACCTTTTCATCAATTGATTTGAGGCATCCAAAACTAAATCTGTATCGCAGGAGTTACTGCAATAGCACGCCAGCACTTCTTTGGTGAAAGCATCCATGATGACACAGACATAAGAAAAGTAATAGTAGTGATTATTTACGGTCTCGCCAAAAATGATCATCCGATGGTCTTGCCGCCGTCGCAGACGAAGTTTGCGCCGTTGACGTAGGATGCCTCGTCCGAGAGCAGGAAACAAACGACATTCGCCATCTCTTCGGGGGTACTCGGTCTGTCCATGGTTCCGTTTTTAAGAGCGGTTTTTTCGGTCTTTATGCCCTTGGTCACCTCGTACTGGGCGAGAATGTTGTCAAGCATTTCGGTATCGACCCAGCCGGGGGAAAAGCAGTTTATACGCACGCCGTTGTGACCGTTTTCGCCTGCGGCGTTCATGGTCATGCCCATGACGGCAAACTTGCTCGAACCGTAGCCGATTTCAAGCTGGTAGCCTCTCATGCCGGAGCAGGAGCAGGTGTTGACGATCGAACCGAGGTGGTTTCTCTGCATGATGGGCAGAACATACTTCATTGTAAGGAAGGTGCCAAAAACATTGATGCTGTACACCTTTTTGAAATCCTCAAAGGTGTAGTCCTCAACTCTTTCGCTCGGACCGGGGATGCCTGCAATGTTGCAGAGGTAATCAATGTGACCGTAATTTGCATATACCTCCGCAATTGCGTTTTTAACGTATTCCTCGTCGCTTACGTCGACGCTCATCGGCCAGCAGCGGTCTGCGCCTATGGCATCGACGGTTTTCTGGAGGGCTGCCCGCCTTCTGCCGAAGATAACGACCATCTCTGCGCCTTCACGAGCGAGCTTCTTTGCCACGGCTGCACCTATGCCGCTGCCGCCGCCAGTCACTATTGCAACTCTTCCTGCAAATCTCTCGGTGTTCATATTGGCCTCCTTTTATTCAATCATATCGGCTACATCGTCCGCAAAGTAGAGCTTTGCGCCGGTGCTTGCGATAATATCCTCACGGGTGACATTTTTTGCCTTTGCAACGATGGTAAGCCGACCTGGCTGGCAGTCGATGATGCATTTTTCGGTGACTATGGTGTTCACGCAGCCGACCGCAGTAAGGGGCAGCGTGCATTTTTCAAGGATCTTGGGAGCACCCTTTTTCGTGCAATGCTCCATGGCGATGATAACCCGCTTTGCACCAGAGACGATATCCATTGCGCCGCCCATTCCGTTGAGCTTGACACCGGGAATCTTCCAGTTGGCAAGATTGCAGGCTTCGTCGACCTGAAGCGCACCGAGTACCGTTGCGTCAAGATGGCCGCCCCGTGCGATACCGAACGCCATGCAGGAGTCGCAGCACGCAGCGCCGGGAATAAGCTTTATGACCTCGCCGCTTGCGTTGCACAGATCTCTGTGCCATGTCTTCCAGCTTCCTTTTTCTCCGCCGTATTCTTCGAGCCATTCGATGTGGCTCTCACGGGTCGTCGAATCCCAGGGGAAGCCGCCTGCCTCGCCTGCACCTACGGCGCCGTTTTCTGCGTGGAAAAAGACTTGAATACCATCCGGAACATAGCTGCTTGCAAGGGTCGGCATGCCGACGCCAAGATTTACAACGTCACCGTCCGAAAACATACGAGCGACGTTTTTTGCGATGAAGTTTCTGTTATCCATCAAATCATTGCCCCTTCCTTTACGACTATGTGGTCGACGAAAATTCCGGGGAGCTGCACGCTGTCGGGTTCAATCTCGCCGACATCTACGAGCTTTTCGACTTCGAGGATCACGGTGTCGGCAGCCATTGCCATCACCGTGTTGAAATTCTGGGCGGTGAGCTTGAACACGGCGTTGCCGTAGGGGTCTGCCTTATACGCCTTGACGAAGGCGACATCGCCCCGCAGAGGCTTTTCGAGTATATATTTTTTACCGTCAATGACCTTGGTCTCCTTACCGTTCTCGACCTCGGTGCCGACGCCGGTGGGAGTGTAGAATCCGCCAAGTCCCATTCCGCCTGCACGGAGACGCTCGGCAAGAGTTCCCTGTGGAATGAATTCCAGCTCCAGTTTGCCTTCGTTAATGGCATTTTCAAAGGGCTTGTGGCGGCCAATGAAGCTTATGGCGACCTTTTTGAGCTGCTTATTCCGCAGCAGGGTCTCAGGTCCCTGCACAAATGGAAGATCGCCGTAGTGCAGATCCTCGCTTACGAGGGTCAGATCATTGATTTCGGGATGTTTTGCAAGTTCATAAAGCAGGTGCATGGGTGCACCTACATTGCCAAAGCCGCCGAGAAGGAGCGTGTCGCCCTTTTTGACGAGGCTTACGGCTGCGGTTACGTCGGTTACTTTATTCATTGTCTAAACCTTTCGTTAGTTGGACGGGTATGCGGCGCACATGGTAAACACCGCATACCCTTAGGAATAAAGAGGTGGTGATTAGGCTGCGTTTAAGTTTTTCTCCTTTTTGCTCATCAGGTTGAGGATGAAACTCATGACGAATGCCAGCACAAGCAGTCCGAGCAGACAAGCAAAGATAATCTTGTATGCGGCGACCGGCTCATTTGCGTCGAGAATCGCACCAAAGATGGGGTGAAGTGCAACATCTGGGAGGTTGAAGCCGACGAGGGAAGCTATGGAGATAGCCATGCCGTTGACGGAACGGTCAACGCCGATCTCGTCAAGTGCGGAGAACTGAACGCCCTTCATTGCGACATTTACCAGCGCCAGTGCAAACATAAGAACCATGATGGGGATGAGAGCGCTGGAGGATGCGGGCATGAGGATGAATGCGATCATAAGTACAATGGTGATCACGGCGGCGATGCTCAGGAACTTCAGACGGCCAATCTTGTCGCAGATGATTCCGGCAACGGGCGCACCGACAAGGCGGGTGCCATAGTTTTTAAGAGTCGCAAGAGCGCCGGAGAATACGACGCTGACGCCTAGGACAGTGGAGAAGTACGGGGTCAGGTAGCTCGATCCGCAGTAGAAGCCGTAAATGCCGAACACCATGAGCGAGAACATCCACACCTTGGGCATTTTGAGAACGGAGAATATCTCCTTTGTGGTAGCCTTCTTGCGGGGCTCCTCCTTGGAGTCTGCGGAGACCGCATCAAGCTGCGCACGGTAGAGGAGCGCAACGAGCAGGGTAGAAACGAGGGAGGATGCGATGTAGAAGATGTAAACTGCCTTCAGTGCGGCAACGGAGCCGTCGGTGACAAGACCATAGACCCAAAGTGCGCCGAAGTTGAACAGCATCGAGCCTATGCCGTTGAGACCCTCGAACAGGCCGTAGTTCTTTCCCTGATCCTCTGCGCTGCCAGCCATGGAGACCGCCTTGAAAACGGGTGACCAGAAGCCGAGGGTGCTGGAAATGCCCATCAGGAAAAAGCATACGAGCGTAAGCGGATAGCTGCGTATAAACAGCAACGCCATTAGACTGAAGACGGTGTGGGCGATACCGGAGATGACAAGCATCTTTTTGGGGTCGTACTTATCGGCAAGGAATCCGGATGGAACCGTTGAAATGATCGCAGCGATGATGTAGATGCTGAGGGTGAAACCGATCTGCGTGTTGGTAAAGCCTGTTGCAGCCACTACCGCATCATAAAATATGTACTTTATGTATGGCAGAAGGTACATTGAGGAGTAAAGGAATGCGCAGGCCATTATGCCAAGGAAATTCCTTGATTTTTTCATTGTGCTCTTATCCTTTCGTATTTCTCTGATATAATGCCTTTTCGCTTTCAGATTTTATTCACGCCGTTGCGGATGACCTTGACGTCTGAGAAGCGTCCCTCGCAGTATGCCACCGCATTTTCGATGGAATACTTGCGCACGAGCAGGTCGGAGGTATCGGACCAGTAGCCGACATGCGGCATGATTATGAGGTTCTCGCGGGGAGGATTGGAGATCAGGCAGCAGCTGTTGAGGTCGGGATCCTCTGATTCGAGCATATCAATGCCCGCAGCTCTTACGATGCCCTCGTCGAGCGCCCACTTGAGTGCTTCCTCTTCTACCATTTCGCCTCGGCCTTCGTTGATGAATATGGGGTGCTTTTTCATCTTTGCAAAAGTTTCCTTGTTGAAGAAGTACTTGTTGTCGCTGGTGAGGTTCATGTGGACCGAGATAACGTCGCCTTCTGCAAGGGCGGTGTCAAGATCGACAAGAACCGCACCCTGCTCATCGGCAATATGAGGAGGAATGTAGGGGTCATATGCGAGAACTCTCATGCCCAGGCCCTTGCCTGCGATGCGTCCGACGTGCTGACCGATGCGGCCGAAGCCGATGATGGAGATGGTCTGACCCTCTACACGCTGCATACCGGGGTGAGCGGTCCAGTCCCAAATTCTTTTTTCCTGAATGTCTCTATTGTAGTTTATGGTATTTCTCTGGAGAGCCATCATGGATGCAATTGCGTTTTCTGCGGTCTCCTGAGTGCAGTAATCGAGGATTGAAATGACCGCAACACCCTTGGAGGCGGCATATTCGAGGTCTGCTGCGTTGTATCCGGTGGACTGGAAGCTTATGCACTTGCAATGATCCATTGCGTCGATAAGTTCCTTGCCGAAGTACACATAGGAGTTAATGATAACGTCGGCATCCTTGATATCCGCAACGAATTTCTGATTCTTTTCGCAGGTGATGGGGGCGTTGGGGTCATATTCGGAGACGATGTATTCCGAACCTTCGGGCAGAAAGGTGTAGTCCACCTCGTGGCTCTGACTGACGGTTGCGGGAGTTTCAGCAAAAACAAACTTCATAGTGCTTTTTCCTTTCTGTATTTTTTCGATGTTATCTATTCTGCTTTACAAAACAGGTCTGCCCGTGCAAGTTCATCCTCCGTGGGCTTTGACAGCAGTCCCATTACGACGTAGACCAGCGCCGAGGAGAGAAGTCCGGGCCAGACGGCATCGATCGCAAAGATACTGCCCCAACCGGCGTTATTTCCGACAAGCCACAGTATGACGACTATCAGAGAGATGAGCATACTGTAAAACGATGCCTTTGCGGTCGGCTTGCGCCAGAGCATACCGAGAACGGTCGGGAAGAACAGGGAGGACGACTGAAAGGTGAATGCGATCATAAGCAGGGAAATTACATTGTACTTCCACCATGCGAGAACCGCACCGATGATGCCGATGAGCAGTGACGTGAGCATGCCCATGTACTTGAGCGATTTTTCGGAAGCCTTCGGATTTATGCAATCTCTGTATATGTCCATGGTGATGTTTGCGGAACAGAGATTTATGCATACGACTCCGGTGGACATGATTGCCGCAAATACGCCGACGAGGACTATACCGGATACGCCTGCGGGGAAGTACCTTGAGACGATTGCAGCGTATGCGCTGCTGCCGGTGGGAAGCTCAGGCATGAGGACTCTTGCGGAAAGACCTACGATCGTTGCGCCGAGCGCAATGAACAGGATCGCCAGTGACGCCCACAGTGCGCCCCTTCTCGATGCCGACGGACTCTTTGCGGCAAAGCAGCGGGTGTAGCTGTCCATGCTCGTAAAGAACGAGAATATCGAGCTTACGGCAAGCGCGAGCGTTGTTCCCCAGCCGGCACGGCCGAGATCAAAATATTCGGGCGGAAGCGTTTTGAGCTGATCGAAGCCGCCGATGGCGCTGCCGGAGAGCGGAATGCCGATTATGACGGTTCCCAGTATTATCAGCAAAAACTGTATCCAAGTTGTGTAGGTGATGGCAAGTAGGCCACCGATGGCGGAGTAGAGAACCGTTACGACGGTGCTTACGATGAAGCAGGTCGAAACATCCCAGCCCGTTATGGTCGTAAGCATACTACCCATTGCGACAAGCTGGCTTGCAAGGAATGCAAGGTTTGCAAGGAAGCAGCATATGACGACTATCATACCGGATCTCTTGTCGTAACGCTGAGAAACAAATGCGGGATAGGTGATGGTTTGAAGCCTTTTACCCACGGTGCTTGCTTTCTTGGAGAAAGTAAGACCGAACAGAAGACAGCCGACAGAGAGGATAACAACATACCAGCCTCCGCAGACGCCGAGATTGAAGGCATCCGTGGATGTTCCGATAATAGACGAACCGCCTATCCATGAGCT
Organism: Hallerella sp.; assembly: GCA_963620985.1. Lineage (GTDB taxonomy): Bacteria > Bacillota > Clostridia > Oscillospirales > Oscillospiraceae > F23-B02. The sequence goes on from CAVFCI010000046.1 coordinate 6,554, forward strand.
CATCCACATTGCTGCGAGGGAGAATGTGCCGAGAGATTTGCCCGCAACGTAAAAGTCTTCGCTTGTTTTACTTTTTTTATAGCCTACGACGCCAAGCGCAGCCATTATTGCAAAATAGACGATGATTATGATGCCGTCAACAAGTCGTAAATTACCCATTTTATCACTCTCTTACTTTCCGGGGCGGAGAGTCTCTCCGCTTTATGCTTTTTCGGGTGGACGAGTGCGGATCAACCTATGCTTGCCTTTGCCGCTTCAACACCCTTGTCAAATGCAACTGCGTTCTTTGGGTTTACCTTGCCTTTCTTTGCGAAGAAGTAATCTATTGCGCCTCGCATGTAATCGACGTCGAAGTCGGGAGATGCGTATGCGAGAGCGCCGAGCATGACGATGTTCGTACCTTTGGGGTTGTGCAGATCGTTCGCGATATCCGTCGCAGGAACCATGACAACTTTGATGTCGCCACGGAACTCGCGATCGGGACGGACGAGGGAGCTGTTGACGAGAATGATACCGCCGGGGCGAACCTGGCTTTCAAACTTGTCGATCGCCGCATCGTTGAGCGTGTAGAGGATGTCGAGCTGGTGGCAGTAGGGGCTGGCGATCTCCTCATCGCTGATCTTGATGTTGCAGTTTGCGGTGCCGCCTCGCATCTCGGAGCCGTAGGACGGATACCATGTCACGTTCTTTCCGTCTTCCATTCCGGCATCGGCAAGGATCATGCCTGCGGACAGAACGCCCTGACCACCAAAACCGGAGCAAATAATTTCAGTCATATTACTTAGCCTCCTTGTCAACAAATTCACCGAGCTTAAAGAACTGCTCCTGCTGCTCCTTCATGAACTTAAGAGCGTCCACAGGTGCCTTGTTCCAGTTGGTCGGGCAGGGACTGAGGACCTCGACAAGGCAGAAGCCTTCGCCGTCCATCTGCTTTTTGAGAGCCTTCTTTATCATCTGAGTGGTTTTAACTACATTTGCAGGGCTGTCGACGGCACCTCTGGCGAGGTAGGCTATGTCGAACTCTTTGAGAGCCTTGGTGACGTCGAAGGGGTTGCCGTTTTTCGCAACGTCTCTGCCGTAGGGAGATGAGGTGGTCTTCATGCCGGGGAGGGTCGCAGGGGACATCTGACCGCCGGTCATGCCGAAAACGCTGTTATTGACGACGAGAGCGAGGATGTTCTCGTTTCTCAGCGCACAGTGGATGGTGCTTTCCATGCCTATCGAATAGGCAGAGCCGTCGCCGGGGTGGGCAACGACGATCGCATCGGGACGGGCGCGCTTTACGCCGGATGCGGTGATTATCGGACGGCCGTGGGCTGCACCAACGGTATTAAACTGCATGACCATCTGTGCAAATTCGCCGCAGGCGACGTCCTCTACCATTATGATCCTATCTTCAATGCCGAGAGACTCGACCGCCTCTGCCAACATTCTGCATACTATGCCGTGACCACAGCCGGGACACCAGCCGATGTGAGCCTCGGTGTTTATGCTCTTGGGTACAACACATTTCATAGTTTCGTCCCTCCTTATTTATTAAGCATTGCTTTGACCCTGTCAAGAATTATTTCCTCGGAGGGTACGTTTGCAAACTCGCCATAAACCTTAACGGAATACTTGCCGCCGGTTGCGAGCTTAACGTCGTCCGCCATCTGACCGAGGATGTTCATCTCAACGGTCAGGAAGCCCTTGACCTGATCACCGAGATCGTCAAACGCTTTCTGTGGGAAGGGCCAAAGAGTGATGGGACGGATGAGTCCGAGCTTAATGCCCTGTGCACGGGCAAGCTTGACAGCGGACTTAGAAACACGGGAGCTGATGCCGTATGCCACAAGCACGATCTCCGCATCGTCGGTCTCAACGCACTCCCAACGCTGCTCGTTCTCGGTGATCTCGGCATACTTGTTCTTGAGGTAGTCGGTGTATGCTTCAGCACCGATGGTGTAGTAGGTGTTCCAAATAACCTTCTGCGGCTCGCCCACCTGTCTGGGGCCGACCGCCCAATCGTAGGTGTCGATGTCGTGCTCCCTCATTACGGGAAGCTCGACGGGCTCGACCATCTGACCGATAGCAGCGTCGGAGCCGATGAGAACCGGGTGACGGTATTTCTCGGCAAGATCAAAGGCGATATAAGCAAGGTCGGCGTTTTCCTGTACGGATGACGGTGCGAGAACTATCGTGCGGTAGTCACCGTGACCGCCGCCGCGGGTGAGCTGCCAATAGTCGCCCTGCCCCTGGAAAATGTCGCCGAGTCCGGAGCCGATACGCATAACGTCCGCAATGACTGCGGGAATGTCGTTGCCGCAAAGGTAGGAGATACCCTCCTGCTTGAGTGAAAATCCCGGACCGGAAGATGTGGTGAGCGCTCTTGCGCCGGTACAGGCTGCGCCGAAAAGCATGTTGATGCCCGCAACCTCGGATTCGGTCTGAATAAACTGACCGCCGACCTCAGCCATTCTCCATGACATATACTCAAGTATTTCCGTCTGAGGAGTGATGGGATAACCGCTGAAGAAGCGGCAGCCGGCACGCAGGCAAGCTTCGGCAAATGCCTCGTTGCCTTTCATAAGAACTTTTGCCATAGGTAATTTCTCCTCCTTACTCAATTTCGATAACGTAATCGGGGCACATCCTGTAGCAGAAGCCACACTGGATGCACTTCTCTTCATCTACCTTTACGATCTCATAGCCCTGCTCGCCTAGAACTCCGGCAGGAGATATGGCACCCTTCGGGCAGACGCTCATGCAAAGGAAGCAGCCTTTGCAGCGCTCGGTGCTGAATTTGATTTTCGCCATAACCTTCAATTCCTCCTATTTGAAGTATCAGGTATTCCGTAGGATATACCCGTAAGGGGTGCAGCCCCTCTCCTTACAATGCAGAACACGGTTCTGTTAAATAGAACAAATTTAGCAGCTCCTCTGAGCCGCTAAAAGAGAGTTCGCGACGTGCGAGCTTCCTTTGTTCCGCACTATAGAACGTTGTTCTGTAATGTGCTTGTAAAAAAACCAACCCTAAGATTGATATATTAATTTTAGCATACCAAAACAGGGTTGGCAATAGCTACGATTGTATGAATATGAGTTGTCATTTTTGTGCAACATGCACCAAAAATAGACGGTTTAAGCTGACGGTGGCATCCAAGCCCTATGCTTACAGGTTTGCGGAGATCTGTGCCGCAGCAGCCTTGAGAAGCTTTGCGTAAGGCTCAATCTTGTCCTTCGTGAGATGCGAGATGCTGCCGCTGAGCGAAAGTCCGCCTACAACCTCGTGTTCGTTGCGCATGATTGCAACGCCGACGCAGCGAAGTCCGATTGTGTTCTCCTGCTCATCGATGGCGTAGCCTCTGGAGCGGATAAGTGCCAGCTCTTCACGGAGAAGCGCGGGATCCACTATCGAATAATCCGTTTCACTGCAGAGCGGTAGGGAAAGGTAGTCGTCTATGAAGGAGTCGGGCATATGAGCCAGCATCGCCTTGCCGCTGCTTGTGAGGTGCATCGGCTCAGAGGTGTTGGCCATCATCATTCCGATGTCTTCACCGGCGGTTGCGGGAGTGCAATATGCGGCGTTGAGATAAAATGCCTGATAGCCGAGGGGAATGGTCAGATAGACGGTCTCTTCGGTCTGCGCCACCAGTCTGTTTACTATGGGTGCCGCTATGTTCTGAAGATTGTTTGACACCGCAGCCGCCCTGCCGAGTCTGGCAAGACTCGGGCCGAGGCTGTACTTGCTGCTGTCCTCGTTCTTCGTCACATAGTTCATCGCAGACAGCGTGGACAGTATATCGAACACGTTGCTTTTGTACATTCCGAGCCTTTCGCTGATCTCGGTGATGCTGAGCGGTTGCTTCTCGTTGAAGCATTCGAGGACTCGCATCGCCTTATATAAACTTTTTATTTTAATTCTGTCGTCGGTCATAAAAAATCGGTCCTTATGTACTGTTTTAATGCGAGGTAGAGTCTGTACATATTAGATACTACCACACATAACTTGAAATTGCAATCATAAAAATGCATTTTTGCGCATACTCCAGTAAAAATGCCGCAAAACACGGTGTTTTTTCCTCTAATGGCGCAAAACGTTCCGCCGTATAACAGCATATTTGTGGTCTGACAGCAGTATTGAAAACATTCTCGCTAATCGTCAGTATACGGGCTACGCTGTAAATGCCATCACTACCGCTGTCAACTACAAGGTGTACAAGACCATCTACAATCCCGTAGAGGAGCAGCAGGTTATCCCCAACATGCAGGAACCGATCATTTCAGAGGAGCTGTTTGACCGTGTGCAGGAGCTGCGCAGTCACAAGCGCCGGAACACAAAGCAAGTATGTTTGCGGGCTTGCTGTTTTGCCCCGACTGCTAAAATTCATTACATCCGAAATGTTGTGTTGGCACAAGTGATAGAAAATCTTGCAGACTTTGTGCGGTGCTATAAGTCGGTATTTCTGCATTTGATTGTGAAAAACAGCGATGCCGCACGGCAGTCGGATGTTCAGAAGCCGAAGCAGTCAACAGCCGCAAGCGAAAGACGAATCAAAGCCATCGGCAAGGCGATTGAGGGGCTGTTCGAGGCAAACATCTCCGGAAAAATCACCGACGGGCGTTTTGTGAAGATGACCGCAAATTACGAGAAAGAGCAGAGGGAACTCATAGAGCAGGTTGCTGGCAGTCACAAACGACCGCAAGAGGCGAAGCAGAACAAGGTCGATCTGCGTATGCTTCTGAGAGGACTGAGGGAGTACGCAGATATACGGCAGCTTACTCATGAGTTAGTCAACACGCTGATCCATCGCATTGAGGTTCACTCCAAAGACGAGTAAAGCAAAAAGGTCAAGGTGGATATTTACTTCACTTCCGTCGGGTCGTTCTCCATCCCCACGGAAAAGGAATTGCAAACGATGATGGAAGAAATACGGAAGCCCTTAAGCGATTCAATGTTTCTGCATAAAGCAAAACACGGTGAAGCCCCTCTAAATTCGGGGCTTCACCATATCCTGCACAATTACTTCGTTATTAACCCGTGCCTGTGCATCAGCGTTTTTTATACCTGCTTGCAGGTGAACAAAATGACCTGACGCTGTTTGGCTATCTCGTCGAGGAGCTTCATAGCTTGGGCGGCGCGCTCTGCATCGAGGTTTACGAGCGTGTCGTCGAATATCAGGGGACACAATACATCCTCCGACAGTGCCAATGTGCACACGGCAAGGCGCACCGCAAGGTACATGAGGTCGAGCATTCCGGCGCTTAAGTGCTCCTTCTCCAGGGCACGATATCACCTGCGAGCCTCGTCTTTGCGGTAAAGTCGCGGTTTATGAGCCCGCCCTCATATCTGCCGTCGGTGACGACGGACATATACTGCGCTGCGAGCCTGCCCAGCTCCGGTGAAAAGTAGCTCTGGATATCGGCATCGGCCTCACGCAAGGTTTCGACCGCAAGGGCAATAGTGTCAAACTCCGCCTGCACGGTCTCGTGCAGGCTCTCCATATTTTTAAACTCCGAGCCGAGCACCAATGGGGCGCCGAGCGTCTCGATGCGTCCCTTCATCTCGGAAATGTGAGCCGAGAGCAGGCCGCAGTTGTGCTGCACGGCGTTGAGCTCACGCTTTAGCTCAGCGCCGTCTCGTTGTCGCCTGCGCTGAAGTCGATATCCTGAAGCGTTCTCGCCTCGGCCGTCTCCTGCGAAAGACGTATGCGGAAAAGCGCTCTGGCCGTGCGCTTTTCATCCTCATCAGCGGCGGTAAACTCCTTGTACAGCCGCATATATTCATCGAAGCAGGCCTTTACGCCAAGCTCGTCCGACACATGGTACTTTGACAGCAATAGCTTGCGCTGCCGTCCGGCATCGTGCGCCTCTCTGCGTGCCTTGATGATCTTTGCATACGAATTACCCGCCAGCGCAAGCAGCACACCGCCCGCTATGAAGCCGTAAAGCTTGACGCTTGCTGGGAGCGCAAACGCTGCCGCCGCAATGAATGCAAGTGCGAGCGCCATGAGCACGATCAACAAGGTGGGGCTCGTCTTGACCTCTGACGTTGCCTTGAGCTCAAGGCATTTTTTAATATCTGACCTCTGGCTCGACCTCCTGCGGTGCTCTACTGCCGAGTAGACTGCCGCTGAGGGGTGCACGGCAGCCACGTCACGCTTTTCGGCGGTGGCTTCGTGCGCATTGCTTGCGTCGGTTATCTCGCTGCGGATATCGTGCAGTTCAAAAGTGTCTCACGGCGAACGGCCTTGCGCTTATCAGTCATTGCGTTTTCGAGTTGCTTGCAAGTCTCCCTGCTCCGCTCAAACTGCTCTGTCAGCCGCTCTCTTTAACGCCGAGGCGGTGTTGAGCTCGGCAAGGCGGTTTTTAGTCTCGCTCATACGCTTTTAAATATCGGGGCTGCCGGTGACGGTGATAGAGCCCTGCTCGACAAAGGCGCTGCGGCGAAAAACATCCTTTGATGCGCCGGTGAGCGTCTCGCCGACATTGCTACCATCAAGCCCGTCAACGGGCACATTCGTCCCCGTGTAGACGTCGGAAAATTCGCGCATGGGCGTAGATTTTAATTTCGTTGTTCTCGTTACAGTTATGTCACTGCCGCCTGAGGTAAGCTCCATCTCGCCCTGCATGGTCACTCCCGACCATGGGGCGTAGTGCAGCTTGTCCGGCAGGTGACCGGCCTTTTGGCGCTCTGAGCTGTCGACACCGTATAGCATAGCACGGATAAAGGTGCGCCACGTGCTCTTGCCGCTCTCGTTGGGTACGCAGATGACATTCAAGCCCTCTTTAAGCTCAAGGCTCTCGCCATCAAGCTTGCCGAAGGATGCCGTCATAAGATCTATGTGTGCGAAATAATCGATATTGCGACAAGACGGCTGGTAGGCTGGGATATAGCCAATCATCAGCGTCAAGAAATAGTGCAAAGGGCGTTCAGGATGGCCGTCAGACGAAACCCGAAGCGGCCTGACGGAGCTGTATACCGCAGCGACAGGGGTCGTCAGTACTCGGCGAAGAAAACGAAGCAGCTTGTTGGAGAGTTCGGTTTCAGGAAGAGCATGTCTCGCTCAGGCACACCGAGTGACAATCAGCCGATAGAGAGCTTTTGGAAGACACTTAAGAGCGAGCTGCCGGATATCAGGCAGCTGAGCTTTGATGATGCTGCGAGGAAGATCGTGGAGTACATTGAGCTATACTACAACTCTGAAAGGCTGCATTCGAGCATCAACCATTCTATTCCAAATCAGTTTTTCGCTCTTCTATCTGTCCACTTTTGCTGTACAACTTTCGCTTATTTGAATGTACAACACTCGCAACATGAATAGCCACACTCTATGGCACGCTCTTCACTAACAAAGCGATAATTGACATCGCATGTCAAAAAGTCTTCTGTTCCTAATTTCAAGTTTTCTTTTTGGCTATGAATTATACCTTCTTTTGTATCTAAGAAACAGTATTCAGTCTCGCCACAAATTTTGCACAATGTGTAGTTGCTGTAATTTTCCTCATAATTCACATTAGCAGAGCAACGATAGTCTCCACAATTATCAAAATTTGGACACAGCCAGTCTTTATGATAGACATTGGAGTTGCTGGGGATATAGTTTGACCATTTCTCTGGATAATAAACCATTTCATACGTTAAAAACCCATATGCATCACATAGTTGCTCATAGAAGTCAATAACTTCTTCATATTTATTTTCTGATTTCTGAACAATGTCTGTATTCTTTGGTGATTCGTCTGTAGTATCAATTTCTCCACAGGCGCAAAATATAAACAGCATCAAAAAAATATAGATAATACATGACCTTTTCAAAATGATAATCATCTCCTCCATTTTCTATTTATAGTATCCATGTCCATTGTACATAGAATAAGGGCGACTTAAAGCGCTCTACTTTCCCCAACATTAGATGGTCACTATATTTGGGCATGTTTGTCGAACAAATTGTTTCTATTTTAACCTAAAAAGTACAAAATCAAGTCAAGTGCAGTTATGAACTGCGCCCCATTGTAGCGTTACAATAGCTGTGAGACCAAAGGTATAGAAAAAGCGATTGAGTTAGTTAAAATCAAGTTACCACACCGCGCTTTAACGAAAGGACTCAATCGCCATGGAGTATAACACAAACAAAAGAGAAATGAAGGACATCGGCTTTGTGTGCCGGCGATATCATGTTTCCAAGGCATCTCTGATGAGGTGGAATAAACGGTACGACAGTACAAAGGAGTCGCTGCAAGCTAAATCTCATCGGACGCTGGCACCGCACCCCAACGCACATACGGAAGAGGAACTGAAGTGAATTCAGGACTACCACCGCAGAACGCGGGCATCAGTGTGTGCGAGATTTATGGCAAATTAAAGCAAGAAAGGCTGCAACCGGCATCCATTGCCACAAACTCTACGTCGTACCTGCTCGTTACATCGTCATATACCTTGTCCCATGCCACACTGTCGTGGACGTTGCC
>CAVFCI010000047.1:0-14916 GCA_963620985.1 Hallerella sp.
ATGATTTGATAAACACCTCATCCGTCAGCCTTGCGGCTGACACCTTCCCCTCGTAGTAAGGGGAAGGCAGGGTGCGCCGATTTCGGTGCGGGCAAAGCTTGCACCGCACTCGCGGGAGGCGAAACGTTACGATTTATGCCAATATTTCCGGTCGGGCACCCGCAATATGCGTATAGGTGCAGGCTAAAAGCGCCAGTGAAAAGCTTGACGGAGGGGCGGGTTGCGGATATAATCTGAGCAAAACCTATTATACGAGGAGGAAACATCATGCCTATCCCAACTCCGCACATAGCGGCAAAGAAGGAGGACATCGCAAAGACCGTCCTCATGCCCGGCGATCCCCTGAGAGCGAAATTCATAGCAGAGACCTTCCTTGAAAACCCCGTGCTCGTCAACAATGTGCGCGGCGTTCAGGGTCACACAGGCACATGGAAGGGCGTTCCCGTGACCGTCATGGCAAGCGGCATGGGCATCCCCGCCATCGGCATCTACAGCTGGGAGCTTTATAACTTCTACGACGTTGACAATATCATCCGCATCGGCTCAGCCGGAGCTCTGCGCGACGATCTGAAGCTCATGGACATCGTTGCCGCTCAGGGCGCGTGCACCGACTCGAACTTTGCCCACCAGTTTGAGCTCAACGGCACCTTCGCCCCCATCGCCGACTACACGCTTCTGAGCACCGCCGTCGAGACGGCGAGGGAGCACGGCGTTGACATCAAGGTCGGCAACATCCTCTCGGGCGATAACTTCTACTCGCCCGCAGGCTGCGACAGCAACGACAAGTGGCGCGGCATGGGCGTAATGGCCGTCGAGATGGAGGCCGCGGGGCTTTACATGAACGCCGCCAAGGCCGGAAAGCGCGCACTGTGCCTGTGCACGATATCCGACCACATCTACCGCGACGAGGCGCTGTCGCCCGAGGAAAGACAGTTGTCCTTCACTCAGATGATGGAGATAGCGCTCGACACCGCGGCAAAGATGAACAATCTATAAATTCTTGCCGAAAGCTGCCGCTTTTAGACAAATTGCTAAATAATACTTGCCATTGCCCTTGCGGTAGTGGTATACTGTGCATAGTACGCGGCAGTGTACATACCACATTTGTTCGCAAAAATCAAAAATTATACGGAGGAAAAAACATGAAAAGAATTCTCGCACTGGTTCTCGCTCTGTGCATGGTCTTTGCTCTTTGCGCCTGCTCCAACGGCGACAGTGAGGCCAAGGAAACCACTGCTCCGGACGAGACCGCAATGAAGGTCGCAATGATCACCGACTACGGCGATATCACCGACCAGTCCTTCAACCAGACCACCTATGAAGCATGCAAGGCATACTGCTCCGAGAACAGCATCGACTTCAACTACTTCAAGCCCGCTTCCGATGCTGACGCAGACCGCGTTGCAATGATCGAGAAGGCAATTGCCGACGGCTACAACGTCATCGTAATGCCCGGCTATGCCTTCGCAAACGCTATCAAGCAGACCGTTAACACCTACCCCGATGTTAAGTTCGTTGCACTGGACGTCGGCTCCGGCGACCTCGGCGATGACTTCGAGGTTCCCTCCAATCTCTACTGCGCAGTTTATCAGGAAGAGCTGTGCGGCTACATGGCAGGCTACGCAGCCGTTAAGCTCGGCTACAAGCAGCTCGGCTTCCTCGGCGGCATGGCAGTTCCCGCAGTTGTCCGTTACGGCTACGGCTTCGTTCAGGGCGTAAACGCAGCAGCTGTTGAGATGAACATCGCAGATCAGGTCTCCGTCAAGTACGTTTACGGCAATGCATTCAATGCTGACCCCGCGATCACCGCTGTTATGGATACCTGGTATGCAAACGGCACCGAGGTCGTCTTTGCCTGCGGCGGCGGCATCTATGCATCCGCAGCTGAAGCAGCGGCAAAGGTCGAGGGCGCAAAGATGATCGGCGTTGACGTTGATCAGGCCGGCATCATCGACGGCGACTACGGCGAAGGCATGACCGTTACCTCCGCAATGAAGGGTCTTGCTCCCACCGTTAAGACCGTTCTGGCTGCTATCTCTGCCGACAAGTGGGCAGACTTCGGCGGCAAGATCGAGAGCCTTGGCCTCGTTTCCGAGAATCCCGAGGACAACTACGTTCAGATCCCCATGGAGAGCACTCAGTGGTCCGATGACTTCACTCAGGACGACTACAAGACGCTCGTAGCTGCAATGTTCAAGGGCGACGTCAAGGTCGACAACTCCACCGAGGCAATGCCCGAGACCAGCATTACCGTTACCACCTTCGACAACATCCTGTAATCCGATCGTTAATACCCCAAGGACAGGCGAATTTTTCGCCTGTCCTTTTTTCGTATTTTCGTATTTCTATTCACATTTCCGACATTTTTAATTGCAATGCTCCCGCTGCTATTGTATAATTAATTATTAATACCTTGCGGTATAAGGAACTTTACACGCGAAAGGGGAGATTCGGGTTTTGGAACAGGCATATGCGATAGAAATGCTGCATATAACCAAGCGATTTCCGGGTATAGTCGCCAACGATGATATCACCATCCAGCTCAAAAGGGGCGAGATACACGCGCTGCTCGGCGAGAACGGCGCAGGCAAGAGCACCCTTATGAGCGTACTGTTCGGTCTGTATCAGGCAGAAGAGGGCGTTATCAAGAAGGATGGCAAGGAGGTCAAGATAAAAGACCCCAACGACGCAAACCGCCTCGGCATCGGCATGGTACACCAGCACTTCAAGCTCGTCGAGTGCTTCTCGGTGCTCGACAACATCATCCTCGGCAACGAGCCGACGAAAAAGCTGGGCTTCCTCAACAAGGACGCTGCTCGAAAGAAAATTCTTGAGCTGAGCGACAGGTACGGCCTGAGCGTCGAGCCTGACGCGCTCATCGAGGATATCACCGTCGGTATGCAGCAGCGCACCGAGATCCTCAAAATGCTCTACCGTGAAAATGAGATACTCATTTTCGACGAGCCCACGGCGGTGCTCACCCCGCAGGAGATCGAGGAGCTCATGCAGATAATGAAAAACCTCGCCAGAGAGGGCAAGAGCATCCTTTTTATCTCGCACAAGCTCAATGAGATCATGGAGGTCGCCGACCGCTGCTCGGTCCTGCGCAAGGGCAAGTACATCGGCACGGTCGAGATCAAAAACACCAGCAAGGAAGAGCTCTCGCGCATGATGGTCGGCCGCGACGTTGACTTCACGGTGCACAAGAACGAGTCAAAGCCAGGCGACGTGATCCTTGATGTCGAGAATATGACCGTCGCGTCGAAGGTGCATCACAACGACGCGGTGAAGAACGTTTCCTTCAAGGTTCGCGCAGGCGAGATCGTCTGCATCGCCGGTATCGACGGCAACGGTCAGACCGAGCTCGTCTACGGTCTGACGGGGCTTGAGCCGCTCAAAAGCGGCAAGGTCACGCTCTGCGGCAGGGACATAAGCCGCGCCTCGATACGCGACCGCAGCACCCACGGCATGAGCCACATCCCCGAGGACAGGCACAAGCACGGTCTGGTGCTGGACTACTCGCTTGAATACAACATGGTGCTCCAGAGCTATTTCGAGCCGCAGTTTGTGTCACCGGCGGGCTTTTTGAAGAGAAAGAACATACGCGAATATTCCGACAGGCTCATCGAGCAGTACGATGTCCGCTCCGGTCAGGGCTCGATAACGATCGCCCGCAGCATGTCCGGCGGCAACCAGCAGAAGGCCATCGTCGCACGCGAGATAGACAAGGAGCCGGAGCTCCTCGTCGCCGTGCAGCCGACCCGCGGCCTCGATGTCGGCGCTATCGAGAACATTCACAAGGAGCTTGTAAAGGTCCGCGACTCGGGTCGTGCGGTGCTTCTGGTGTCGCTTGAGCTCGACGAGGTCATGAGCGTGCCCGACCGCATCCTCGTTATATACGAGGGCGAGATCGTCGGCGAGCTTGACCCGAAGAAGACCACCGTTGAGGAACTCGGCCTGTACATGGCCGGTGCGAAGAAAGGAGCAGGCCATGAATAAGCAAAAAAGCTCGCTTCTTAAAAACAACGGCGTGCAGTCGTTTATCGCGTCGATAATCTGCATCCTGCTCGGCCTGCTGATAGGCTACATAGTCCTGCTGTTTATAAATCCGGCGGGTGCGGGCGAGGCGATAAAAGCGCTGGTGAAGAATTTCTTCAACTACCCCAACGGCGTGGTAGCGCTCAAATATTTCGGCAGCACGCTCGTAAAGACCGCGCCGCTGATCATGTGCTCGCTGTCCATTCTTTTTGCGTACAAGGTCGGCCTGTTCAACATAGGTGCTGCCGGTCAGTACGCCTTCGGCGCGGGCATGGCGATATACGCGGCTCTTGCATGGCAGCTTCCCTGGTGGGTCTGCCTTCTCATCGCAGCGGCGGCAGGCGCGGCGCTCGGCACGGTGTCCGGCATTCTCAAGAGCTACTGCAACGTAAACGAGGTCATCTCGGGCATCATGCTCAACTGGATAACCCTTTACGCAATGAACGATCTGCTGACAAACGTCAAGGAGAGCACAAGCCCCTACACCGAGCATATCGAAAACATAAGCCCACAGTCGATCCTGCCGACTCTCGGGCTGGATACCCTGTTTTCAAATAACCAGTACGTCACGATAGCCATCCCCATCTCGGTCATCATCGCGGTGATCGTATATATCGTGATGGAAAAGACCAAATTCGGCTATGAGCTGAAGGCGACGGGCTTTAATAAGAACGCGGCGAAATACTGCGGCATGGCCGAAAAGCGCAACACCATTCTGACGCTGCTCATCGGCGGCGGCCTCGCCGGTCTCGGCGCGGGGCTTTTCTATCTGACAGGCTTCGAGCAGTGGTCCTGCGGCCAGTCCTCCGTCCCCGCAATGGGCTTCAACGGCATCGCGGCGGCCTTCCTCGGCGGCCTCAATCCCATCGGCGCGATATTCTCGTCCTACTTCATCCAGCACATAACGGTCGGCGGCGCATACCTCGACAAGAGCATGTACTGCACCCAGATATCCGACCTCATCTCCTCGATCATCATTTACCTGTGCGGCTTCGTCCTGTTCATGAAGCTTGTCATGAACAACATCGCCGCAAAGCGTGAGGAAAAGTCAAAGGCTGCGGCTCAGGCCGCTGAACAGAAGGGAGGCAAGGAGTAATGTCATTACTTATCCAGTACACCATTCTTTATGCTTCCGTTTTGATCCTCGTCGCCCTCGGCGGCTGCTTCTCGGAGCATTCGGGCGTAATAAACCTCGGACTTGAGGGCATCATGGTAGTTGGCGCTCTCGGCGGAGCGCTGACGATGAAGTATCTTGCCGGCTCGTCTCCGGCGGCCATCGTCATTCTCACCATCCTCGCCTCGGCTGCTGCGGGACTTGTGTTCTCGTCTCTGCTTGCCGTCGCGTGCATAAACTTCAAGGCCGATCAGACTATCGTCGGCACGGCGCTGAACCTTCTCGGCCTTGCGGCAGCGACGGTCATTGTAAAGGCCATCAACACTGCCGAGAACCCCGACAACGTTTCCTCCACCGTGCAGTATATCTCGCAGAAGGAGGCATTCCTCGTCAAGTTCGGCGACTTCACCTTCAACTGGATGATGCTCGTAGCACTCGTTCTGCTCATCGCAGCCTACATCATCCTGTACAAGACCCGCTTCGGACTGCGCCTTATGGCCTGCGGCGAGCATCCTCAGGCGGCGGACTCGGTCGGCATCAACGTCTACAAAATGCGCTGGTCGGGCGTTCTCATCTCGGGTGTGCTCGGCGGACTGGGCGGTATCATGTACATCATTGCCGGTGCAAGCGAATGGCAGTTTGAAGCAGGTGTTTCGGGCTTCGGCTTCCTCGCTCTGGCGGTCATGATCTTCGGCCAGTGGAAGCCGCACCGCATAGCGCTCGCGGCGCTGCTGTTCGGTCTGTTCCGCGCTTTGGCGAGCGTGTATTCGGGCTTCGATTTCCTGCTGAGCCTTCAGCTGTCGGGCTCGATATACAAGATGATGCCGTACATCATCTCGCTTATCGTTCTCGCGCTGACCTCCAAGAGCTCGCGTGCTCCCAAGGCGGAGGGCATCCCCTACGAAAAGGGTCAGAGATAGCACCGTAAAGATAATAAAGATGAAAAAAACTGCATCGCACACAAATAGTGCGATGCAGTTTTTTTACTTGTTCAGCTGCTCAGCCGTGCAGGAAGCGCGAGAGAAATTCCTTCGTCTTGGGGTCCTGCGGGTTTTCAAATATATCGCGGGGCTTGCCCTCCTCGCAGATAACGCCGCCGGACATGAACACAACGTTCGTGGACACGTCGCGGGCGAAGGCCATCTCGTGGGTGACGACGATCATTGTCAGGCCGTCGTCGGCCAGCGAGCGCATAACGTCGAGCACCTCGCCGACCATCTGCGGGTCGAGAGCGCTCGTCGGCTCGTCGAACAGCAGCGCCTCAGGCTCCATTGCCAGCGCACGGGCAATAGCGACGCGCTGCTTCTGGCCGCCGGAGAGCTGCGCGGGACGCGCATTTATATACGGCGACATGCCGACGCGCTCGAGGTACTTCATGGCGATGGCCTCGGCCTCCTCGCGGCTGCGCTTGAGCACCGACACCTGACCGGTGATGCAGTTATTGAGCGCGGTCATGTTGTTGAACAGGTTAAAGCTCTGGAACACCATGCCGACCTTGGCGCGGTACTGCGAAAGGTTCATATCGTGCGAGGTGATGTCCCTGCCGTGATAGAGTATCTGCCCCGAGCTCGGGGTCTCAAGCAGGTTTATGCATCTGAGCATCGTTGACTTGCCCGAGCCGGACGCGCCGATGATGCTGAGCACCTCGCCCTTGGAAACGCTCAGGTTTATGTCGCGCAGGACGGCGTTTTCGCCGAACTGCTTCTGAAGATGTACAAGCTCGATTACTTTTTCGCCCATGTCTTACGCCTCCCTGCTTATGCGGATCTCTGCCGCGCTGTCCGACTGCGAGCCGAATATGACGTAGCTGTCGTCGCCGTCGAGCTTGTTCTCGACCCAGCGCAGCAGGCGCGTGATGGTGAAGGTCAGGATGAAGTAGATAACGCAGATGACGAGATAGGTCTGGAAGGTCTCGAAGCTCTGGCGCTTTATGATGCCGGCGAAGTAGTACAGCTCGGTAACGCCGATGACGTTCAGGACCGAGGTATCCTTGATGTTTATGACAAACTCGTTGCTGACCGAGGGGAGGATGTTGCGCATGACCTGCGGGATGATGACCTTGAACATGGTCTGCGAGTGGGTCATGCCGATGCTCATCGCGCCCTCGAACTGCCCTCTGTCGATGGAGATGATGCCGCCGCGGACGATCTCGGCCATATACGCGCCGGTGTTTATCGAGACGATCAGGATACCGGAGGGTATCAGGGGCAGGGTGCTGCCGCCGCTGGCGAAGGCATAGCCCCAGTAGATGACCATCGACTGCACCATCATAGGCGTGCCGCGGAATATCTCGACATACACGGCGATGACGGCGTTGAGCAGCCTGTGCAGTGTGCGCAGCACCGCGTTTTTCGACAGCGGTGCCGTGCGCACAACGCCGGTGAGAAGTCCTATCACAAGACCGGCGACCGTGCCGATGAGCGCGATCAGCATGGTGTTGCCCACGCCGTCGAGCAGCTGCGGATAGTATTTGACTACTATATTAATAACATCGTTTAAAAAGCTCATGGCAGTTTACCGGCCTTTCGGATAGCTTATGCTTACTTGCGGATGATGACGACGAGGTTGGACTCGTAGTAGGTGTCGGAGAAGTCTATCTGCTGTGCGCGCTCTGCTGTGGGGCTCATGCCGGCTGCGATAGCGTCGATGGTGCCGGATTCAAGCGCGGGCAGGAGGGAATCCCACTCGATGGAGTATATCTCAAGCTTCAGGCCGAGGCTGTTTGCGATGTACTGTGCGATCTGAACGTCGTAGCCGTTTGCGTACAGACCCTCCTTGCCCTCGCCGGAGATGGGGACTGCGCCGAGGCTCTCACCGTCCATGTCGGTCCAGTTGTACGGCTCATAGGCGCATTCCATGCCGACTCTCAGAACGCCGGTGGTGGCTGCGGGAGCGGGGCAGCTGACGGCAAACTCGGTGACCTCGCCGCCGGATGCGAGGGTGACAATCTGCTCCATGAGCTCTGCGCGCTGCTCCTCGGTGATCGTTGAGAGCACCTCGTTTATCTGCGCGGTCAGCTCAGAGCCCTTCTTGAGGCCGACTGCGATGCCGACATCGGCTGCCGTTGCGGTGAAGCCCGTGTCGTTATTCTTCAGGGGGATGTAGGTCAGGCTGTCGTCGGACTGGCAGACGGACAGAGCCGTCGGCTCCTCTGCGACGTAGCCGTCGATTGCGCCGCTCTTGAGCGCGGTCAGAAGGTCTGCAAACTCGGGGTAGGTCGAGGACTGCACGTTCTCGATCTGCTCGAGGGCATCGGCGTGGAAGGTACCGGCCTGAGCCGCGATCTTGCAGCCTGCAAGGTCTGCTATGCTCGTTGCATTCGTGAGGTCGGTCGCTGCGGCATCGTCGCTGCTGCTGCCGCCGTTGTCGCTGCCGCAGCCTGCAAACAGGCAAAGGCACATTACCGCCGCCATAAGCAGCGCGATCAGGTTTCTTGTTCTTCTCATTTTTTCGGAACTCCTTTTCGGATAAATTAATAAGCCTGCGACCCGAAGCGGTATCGCAGGCTTTGAAAAAGAAATTCCAAAATTAAATTGCCTTCGATAGCTCTCCACATAAATGTGACAGTCCAACGCTTGTTCAGCGAAGTCCCAGCGTCCAGAACGGCGGCAACCGTGTCTGCGCTTCGGCGGAATTGCCTTTCCTCCGCAGCCGCTTGCCGGCGTATACCGTGGAGTACTCATCGTTTCCGCAACCTCTATCAGGTGCTGTCTTATTTGAGCCGCATTATAAAGCCGCTTTTTTCGATTGTCAATACCCTTTTTGCACTTTTAACACATTTGCACTAATTTTAAGCTGAGAATTTTCAGCGCCGTATGCAACTTCCACTACTTTTTACAGGCGCATTGAGGCAGCTACTTATACGTTTATTGCGGTGTCCCGACCGGAAACAATGGAATAAACCATAACGTTTCGCGTAACGTGAGTGCGGAGCAATGTTGTTGCAGCTGCCCAAAAACTGCGCCGGTCTGTGTAAGCTGTCATTGCGTCAGAAATGACTGAGGGGCTACCTATTCAAATCCGTGCGGCGACAGCCGCACACTTTGAGCTCTCAACTCTCAGCTCTCAGCTATCGGCTGACGCTTCAGCGCAAGCGCCATACAGGTACAGTCCGAATGCACCACAAAAACTTGCGAATAAAAATATATAAATTTTTGCGCAAAGTTTTCAACAAAAGCCTTGACAAGAACGCGAAACGGTGCTATATTAGCACTCGAAGGCTAAGAGTGCCAGCAGACGAGGAGCTTGAGTGCAAAATGAGCATCAGCGACAGAAAAAAGAAAATACTCGGCGCACTGGTCGATGAGTACATCAAAACGGCGGAGCCCGTCGGAAGCAAGGCTATTGCGAGCATTGCCGGTCTCGGATGCAGCAGCGCGACGATAAGAAACGAGCTGGCCGAGCTCACGGCGCTGGGCTTTCTCGAACAGCCGCACACCTCAGCCGGACGCATCCCGACCCCCGCGGGCTACAGGATGTATGTAAACGAGCTTATGGAAAGGCAGAAGCTTTCCCTTGAGGAGGCCGAGGCCATAAACCGAAGCCTGAACGAACGGCTCACGCAGCTCGATGAGCAGATGCGCGATGTCGGAAAGCTCGCCTCGCAGCTGACCGATTATCCGGCGCTTGCGCTTGCGGCCTACGCTCCGGCGACGATAAAGCGCTTCGATCTTATTTATATTGATGCCAACACATTCATAATCGTTGTGATGCTGAGCAACAATACAGTTAAGAACAAGCTCGTCAATCTTCCCGTGTCGGTCGATCAGCAGATGATCCAGAAGCTCGCGACGCTCTTCAACGCAAACTTCACCGGCATTTCGAGCGATAAGGTCACGCCGCTGCTGATATCCTCGACAGAGCGCGCCGCGGGCGACACCATGGGGCTTGCGGCGGTCATCGCGTCGTTTACTCTGGAAACGCTCGAGAGCCAGCGCGGAGTCGAGGCTTATGTAACGGGCGAGAACAGGCTGCTCAGCCAGCCGGAGTTCCGCGATCCCGACAAGGCGCACAAGCTGATGAACTACCTCGCCGACGGCGGCCACGTCATAGCGGACGCGGAAAGCGGACTGTTTGACGCAGACTCCGAGGTTCGGGTGCTCATAGGACCCGAGAATATCGCCGAGGAGCTCAAGGACTCCAGCGTAGTCATAGCAAGCTACGACATGGGCGATAATACGAAGGGGCTCATAGGCGTTGTGGGGCCGACGAGGATGGATTATTCCGCAGTCGCCGCAAAGCTGAGCTTTCTCGCGGCAGGGCTGTCAAGGCGGCTCGGCGGCGGAGGCGTTCCCCCGTCGGGAATGCACAATAAGCTTATAATCAAGGGAGATGACATTATAGATGAGCAGTAAAAAGGATAAAAACGGTCAGGAGCCTCAGGTCGAGGAAGCCGAGGTAAAGGAAGAAGCGGCGGAGGCTCAGGCCGAGGATATAAAGGACGAAGCCAAGGACGAAGCCAAGGAGGAGTCCAAGGAAGCGAAAAAAGACAAAAAGCAGAAGAAGGAGAGCAAAAAGGAGGCCGAGCTCAAGGAGACGGCTGAAAAGCTCATTCAGGCGGAAAAGGAAAAGTACCTCAGGCTCTGCGCCGAGTACGACAACTTCCGCAAGCGCAGCCAGAAGGAGCGCGAGGGTCTGTACGCCGATATAAAGGCGGACACGCTGCTCAAGTTCCTGCCGGTGTATGACAATCTTGAGCGCGCGCTGGCTACCCCGACTGCCGACGAAGCGTACCGCAAGGGCGTGGAGATGACGATGGTTCAGTTCAACCAGACCCTCGAAAAGCTCGGCATAACGGAGATCGAGGCGCTCGGCAAGCCCTTTGACCCCAATGTTCACAACGCGGTCATGCACGTCGAGGACGAGTCCTTCGGCGAAAACGAGGTCGTCGAGGTGTTCCAGAAGGGCTTCAAGCTCAATGACAAGGTGATCCGCTTCGCTATGGTAAAGGTAGCGAATTGATTATATTAATTCAGTATATTATTGATTTTCAAATAGGAGGATTTATATTATGGGTAAGATTATAGGTATTGACCTCGGTACGACCAACAGCTGTGTATCCGTCATGGAAGGCGGCGAGGCTGTCGTTATCGCAAACGCAGAGGGTGCACGCACCACTCCGTCGGTAGTCGCATTCACCAAGACCGGTGAGAGAATGGTAGGTCAGGTCGCAAAGCGTCAGGCTATCACCAACCCCGACAGAACCATTTCGTCCATCAAGCGCGAGATGGGCTCTGCATACAAGGTCACTGTTGACAATAAATCGTACACTCCGCAGGAGATCTCCGCAATGATCCTTCAGAAGCTGAAGGCCGACGCGGAGAGCTACCTCGGACAGACCGTTACCGAAGCGGTCATCACCGTTCCGGCATACTTCACCGACGCACAGCGTCAGGCTACAAAGGACGCGGGACGCATCGCGGGTCTCGACGTAAAGCGTATCATCAACGAACCTACCGCAGCAGCGCTTGCATACGGTCTGGATAAGGAAAGCGATCAGAAGATCATGGTCTACGACCTCGGCGGCGGCACCTTCGATGTCTCCGTTCTCGAGATCGGCGACGGCGTTATCGAGGTTCTTGCTACCGCCGGCAACAACCGTCTGGGCGGCGACGACTTCGACGCATGCATCACCAAGTACCTCGTTGACGAGTTCAAGAAGGCCGAGGGCATCGACCTGTCCGGAGATAAGGTCGCAATGCAGCGTCTGCGTGAGGCTGCCGAGAAGGCCAAGATCGAGCTGTCCGGCGTTACCACCTCGAACATCAACCTGCCGTACATCACAGCAGACGCGGCAGGCCCGAAGCACCTCGACGTGACGCTCTCCCGCGCAAAGTTCAACGAGCTGACCCACCACCTCGTCGAGAAGACCATGGGTCCTGTAAAGCAGGCACTGTCCGACTCCGGCCTGTCCGCCTCCGATATCTCCAAGGTCCTGATGGTCGGCGGCTCGAGCCGTATCCCCGCAGTTCAGGAGATGGTAAAGCAGCTGACCGGCAAGGACGGTTTCAAGGGCATCAACCCCGATGAGTGCGTTGCTATCGGCGCGGCGATTCAGGGCGGCGTTCTCGCAGGCGACGTAAAGGGCGTTCTGCTTCTGGACGTAACTCCGCTGTCTCTGGGCATCGAGACCCTCGGCGGCGTATGCACCCGCCTTATCGAACGCAACACCACCATCCCGACCAAGAAGAGCCAGATATTCTCCACCGCTGCGGATAACCAGACCGCAGTTGAGATAAACGTCCTTCAGGGCGAGCGCGAGATGGCCCAGTACAATAAGAGCCTTGGCCGCTTCAACCTCGACGGTATCGCACCGGCCCGCCGCGGCACTCCGCAGATCGAGGTCACCTTCGATATCGACGCAAACGGCATCGTAAACGTCTCGGCAAAGGATCTGGGCACCGGCAAGGAGCAGCACATCACCATCACCTCCTCGACCAACATGTCCAAGGAGGACATCGACAAGGCCGTCAAGGATGCCGAGATGTACGCGGCAGAGGATGCAAAGCGCAAGGAAGAGATCGACATCCGCAACGAGGGCGATCAGATCGTCTACCAGACCGAGAAGACCCTCGAGGAGATGGGAGACAAGGTCGATGCCGGCATCAAGAGCGAGATCGAGGCAAAGCTTCAGGCGCTCAAGACCGCACTGACCGGAACCGACACCGCAGCCATCAAGAACGCCACCAAGGAGCTGACCGACGTGTTCGGCAAGATGTACGAGGCGGCGGCACAGGCGGCGCAGGGCGCTCAGGGCGGCGCAGGCTTCGACCCCAACGCTCAGGCCGGCGGCACTGACGGCGGTCAGGATTACTACGACGCGGACTACACTGTGGTCGATGACGACGACAAGAAGTAATTACAACCCCCGCTTGATATATGGGCGCACGCACAGTGCGCCCATATTGAGCGTTTTTAAAATGAGGTGGCTTTATGGCAGATAAAAGAGATTATTACGAGGTGCTCGGCGTATCCAAGGACGCGACCGAGGATCAGCTCAAAAAAGCATACAGAAAGCTTGCCAAAGAAAATCACCCCGATCTTCATCCCGGCGACAAGGAGTGCGAAGCGCGGTTTAAAGAGATCAATGAGGCTTATGAGATCCTTTCCGATGCCGATAAGCGCGCAAAGTACGACCGCTTCGGTCACGCTGCCTTTGATCCGAGTCAGGGCTACGGCGGGCAGGGCGGCTTCGGCGGCTTCGGCGATTTCGGCGGCTTCAGTGATTTCAGCGGCTTCGGCGATATATTCGGCGACATTTTCGGCTTCGGCGGAGGCGGCGGCAAGAACCCGAACGCTCCGCGCAAGGGCGAGAATCTGCGCGCAAATGTGAACATCAAGTTCGAGGAAGCGGCCTTCGGCGTGAAGAAGGAGGTCTTCGTGACCCGCGTCGAGCAGTGCCCCGACTGCAAGGGCTCAGGCTGCGCCAGCGGCACTACCGCCGAGGTCTGCCCCGACTGCAAGGGCTCGGGTCAGGTCAAGACCACCCAGCGCACCCCCTTCGGCATGATGCAGCAGAACACGCGCTGCAATAAGTGCAAGGGACGCGGCAAGATCATCCACAGTCCCTGCGGCACCTGCCACGGTGTCGGCAGCATCCGCCGCCAGCACAAGGTCAGCATCAGCATCCCCGCCGGTATCGACGACGGACAGACCATATCCCTGCGCGGTCAGGGCAACTCGGGACTCAACGGCGGGCCGGCCGGCGATCTGCTGGTCACGGTGCTCGTCCAGCCCCACGCGAGGTTAGAGCGCGACGGTGCGTCGGTGCTTTTGAATCAGGACATATCCTTTGCGACTGCGGCGCTCGGCGCGGAGATCGAGGTGCCGACGCTCGACGGCAAGGTAAAGCTCAACATACCCGAGGGCACGCAGACCGGCACGACCTTCCGCCTCAAGGGCAAGGGCATACCCTTCCTGCGCTCCGGCGGCAGAGGCGACCAGTTCGTGACCGTCAAGGTAGCTGTGCCGAAGAAGCTCACCGCGGCTCAGAAGGAGGCTCTGCGCGGCTTTGCCGCCTCCCTCGGCGAGAACGTCGAGACCAAAAGCGGCATGTTCGGCAAGCGCAAATAAATATTTGATCAAAAAAGACACCACGCGGTGTCTTTTTTAATTTTCATCTGACGAAAAATTGACAAATTGACGAAAATGTATTAAAATAGTTCAAAAATCCGCAACAGTTGCCGTCCGTTTATGATGAAAGGGGAGGTCAGAGTGCTGCAAGATAACTTTCTGGAAGTGTACGATAAGTTCAAGCTGGAATTTTTCCGAAGGATCTTCGAGCTCGTGCGTGAGCGCGAGGGCTCGCTGTCGGCAATGGAGGCGTTTTCGATCGAGGTCATCCATGCCCTGAACGAGCCGACCATTGGCCGTTTTGCCGAATTTCTGAACATTTCGCAGTCAAACGCGACCTATAAGGTCAACAGTCTCATCAAAAAGGGCTACCTGAAAAAGCAGAACTCCGACACCGACCGCAGGGAGTATCACCTCGTCCTGTCGGAAAAATATTATAACTACACGGACATCATGCGCAGCTATGTCAAAACCGTCCTCGGACGCATCGAGGACAGCTTCTCGACCGAGGAGATCGAGCTTTTCTCCAATATGCTCATGCGCATCTCAGCCGAAATGATGCCCGAGGCGGACAATTTTGAATAATGAATGAAAGAGAGAGCTTTACGGCTCTCTCAGCTTGTCAAAAAAGTCCCTCGCGGGACTTTTTTGACTGCACTTTTCCGCCGAGCATTTTGAAAGTATTCAAAATG
>CAVFCI010000048.1:0-14529 GCA_963620985.1 Hallerella sp.
TTTTGACAGGCTGATTTTCACCCATGCTTCGTTAAAGCCCTTGAAAATACGACAGCCCATCAAAGAGAAAAGGGCAAAAAGCGCCGAAAAGGGGCGCTGACAGGCGGCAGTGGTTCGACTCCCGTCAGCTTAGTCCGGCACAGCTTAAACAAAGGATGAGAAATGAGAAATGAAAATCGTAAAAGCGTATAACAGCGTAAGCCTCGTGCTGCGCATAGTTATCGGCATGGTGATCGGCGCGGTGCTGGCGCTGCTTGTTCCCGAAGCGGCCGGCATAGGTCTGCTCGGCACGCTGTTCGTCGGCGCTCTGAAGGCCATTGCGCCGCTGCTGGTGTTCGTGCTTATCATCAGCGCACTGGCGCAGTCGAAGGAAAAGCTCGGCAGTCAGTTCGGAACGGTCATCGTGCTGTACCTGATATCGACCTTCCTTGCGGCGGTCATCGCGGTCATCGCAAGCTTCATCTTCCCCGTGACCATCACGCTCACGGATGCAGCCTCGGATGCCGCTCCCGACAGCATCGTTGCCATCTTCACGGGACTGCTCAACAACATCGTATCCAACCCCATCGGCTCGATCGTGTCCGGCAACTACCTCGGCATACTGTTCTGGGCGATAGTGCTCGGCTTTGCGTTCAAGAACGCCTCCGAGAGCACAAAGACCTTCCTGTTCGACGCATCAGAGGCCGTCACCAAGGCCGTGCGCTTTGTCATCGCCCTTGCGCCCTTCGGCATCCTCGGTCTCGTGTTCACCGCGGTGTCCACAAGCGGCCTTGCCATCTTCACCGAGTACGGCAGGCTCCTGCTGATCCTCGTCGGCTGCATGCTCTTCGCGGCGCTCGTCATAAACCCGATCATGGTCTTCATCGCCATCCGCAAAAACCCCTATCCGCTGGTGTTCAAGTGCCTGCGCGAAAGCGGCGTGACCGCATTCTTCACCCGCTCCTCGGCGGCCAACATCCCCGTCAACATGACCCTGTGCGAGAGCCTCGGCCTCGACCGCGAGTTCTACTCCGTGTCCATTCCCCTCGGCGCGACGGTCAATATGGCAGGTGCGGCGGTCACTATAACCGTAATGACCCTCGCGGCGGTGCACACCCTCGGCATAGCCGTCAACCTGCCCGTTGCGGTCATTCTGTCGGTCATGGCAGCCCTCGGCGCCTGCGGCGCATCCGGCGTTGCCGGAGGCTCGCTGCTGCTGATCCCCATGGCCTGCTCGCTGTTCGGCATCTCCAACGACATTGCAATGCAGGTCGTCGGTGTCGGCTTCATCATCGGTGTTATTCAGGACTCTGTGGAGACCGCCATCAACTCCTCCTCGGATGCTCTGTTCACCGCCGTTGCGGAGTTTAAGCAGTGGCGCAAGGCCGGCAAGGAGATCAAATTCTGAGCCCGAAACCGAATATAAACTCCAAGCCTCCGTTCACACGGAGGCTTTTGTACGTTTTCAAAAAAAACGTATGAACATGTTGCCGAGATGCATTCTGCATGATATTTCGTAAAAAGAAATAAGCGCGTATAAACGTATAGAAAAAGCTCCCCCGTTCGCACGAACGGGGGAGCTTTGACGATTTCAGGCTTAGTTTGCTTCTGCGGCTGCTTTTTTCTTCTCGGGCTTGACAATGGCTGCAAGGCCGAGGGCGAGCAGGCCGAACACGATCGCCGGAAGGATCCAGTACAGACCCATGTCGTACAGGGGCAGGTGCTCCATTGCGGGGAGCTTGAGCGTGCACAGGATGCTCGAGCCGACCGCGCCCAGAGCCGCGCCGCGTGCGACGTAGTCGTTGACCTTGGGCATTACCAGCGAGATGATTATAACGACCAGCGCGGGAGGATATACGATGTCCAGAATGGGAGCCGCGATAGCGACGATGCGGTCGAGACCGAGGTTTGCCGCCGCTGCGCTGAATACGCAGATGATGACGACGAAGGCCTTGTAGGAGACCTTGCCGTTGAACAGCTCGGTGAAGTAGGCGGCTGCGGAGCTTGCCAGTCCGATGGCGGTGGTGACGCAGGCAAGACCTACGACCACGCCGAAGATTATCATGCCGGCCTTGCCCATGAGCGCCTCAACGATGGCCATGACGAGCTCTGCGCGGCCTATCTCAAGACCGTACTGCGTCGAAACGGTAGCGCCGAGGTAGCACAGGCCCATGTAAACGCCAAGCAGCAGAATACATGCGAGGATAGCCGAGCCGGAAACTATTTTGAACTTCTGACCCTCGGTGGTGTAGCCCTTGGAGACTGCGGTCTGGAGAATGATTATGCCGAAGGGCAGCGCAGCCAGCGCGTCCATTGTCTGATAGCCGGCCTTTATGCCGCCGAGGACGACGTTGTCCGCGTTCGGGGTGAGCGATATCTCGCCGAGCGGGTGGATGATGCCCATGACGATGATGACCGCAAGGCCGATGAGCAGCAGCGGGGTCAGGATCGCGCCGACGATATCGACGACCGCGGACTGACGGATGCACAGGAACAGGATCAGTGCGAAGAACAGGATCGAGAACACAACGGAGGATACGCCGCTGATGTTCGGGACGATGGCCATTTCATAGGTCGTGGCTGCGGTGCGGGGGATGGCTACCATGGGGCCGATGCACAGGATCAGTGCACTCATGAGTATTGCCGCAGGGATCTTGCCGAGACGTGCGGTGACAGCCTCGCTGCTGCCGACGCGCAGGAGCGCGAACACCGAAAACATTGCAAGACCGATATCGGCGATAAAGTACGCTGCGAAGCCCTTGAGCCAGTCCGAGCCTGCCTCAACGCCGAGATACGGCGGGAAGATCACGTTGCCCGCGCCGAAAAACATTGCGAACAGCGCAAAGCCGACGACGATCACGTCTCGACCCGTGTGTTTCTTTTTCTGAAGTGTCATTTGCTTTTTCCTCTTTCATCATTTGCTTTTGTTCTCTCTGTCGATTTACAGTGCAGCGGACTGCTCTGAAAAATCTGAATACAGCATATCATTTTTTTCATGATAGCGGAAATCACTATTTTTCATTGACATATTAAATTTTTTAATGCTGTGCACAAAATTTTTTCATCACCGATATGACAAAATGTTAACCAAAAGTTATTGAATACGTCCGTTTATCGTGTTATATTTGCAGGGCGAAAGTATGTTTATATGTTTATAAATGAAAGGTGGGAGCGTTGTGGATGACGGAAGACTTCGCGCAGTGCTCATGGCGGTCGATCGCGGCAGCTTCAGCAAGGCCGCGGCGGAGCTGGGGTACACGCAATCGGCAATGACGCATCTTGTTAATAATCTGGAAGCTGAGCTGGGCTGCACGCTGCTCAATCGCGGCAGTCACGGCGTTCGCCTCTCCGAGGAGGGCGAGCAGCTTCTGCCGTATATAAAAAATGTGCTGTCGGCCTGCGACGCGCTGCGCCATGAGGCCGCCGCGCAGAGCCATACCCAGAGCTGCCAGCTCAGCCTCGGCTGCTTTGCGAGCATCGCCCGCGCCGAGCTCCCCGCGCTGCTTCAGGAGTTCAGGGAGGCTTATCCCGAGATCGAGATCGAGGTCACCGTCCGCGGCTACGAGCTGCCGAAGCTGCTCGAAAGGGGCGATGTGCAGCTTGCGCTGGTCGATGAGTCCTGCGCCGAGGGCTTCGAGTGGATACCGCTCACGCGGGTGCCGCTGGTCGCGGTCGTGCCGCCGGCGTTCAAATGGGACCGCGAGCGCATATCCATAGAGCGCCTGCTCAAGGAGCCGTTCTTCACCTGCCGCGAGCAGTACGCCGAAAAACTGCTGCCGCAGGACGCAAAGCGCATTCAGGTCGAGGCGACCGACGACGCGACGATCCTGTCGCTTGTCGCGGGCGGGCTCGGCGTTTCGGTGCTGTCGTCGCTCTCGCTGGTCGGCTACGAGGGTCAGGTCAAGGCCATTCCGCTCGAGCTGCCCGTCGTCGTGCGCATCGGCGTTGCGATAAAGTCCATCGAGGCCGCCTCCTCCGCCGCCCGCCGCTTCGTCCGCTTCCTCAAATCCCACTACGGTGTTTTGGAGGCGCATTGACGCAGCTAAAACCGACGCTTCATTTTAAATTTTCCGCCACGTTGGCACTAAAATTTAATATCAGACGCAAAACGAGAGCGCAGACCTTAAAATCTGTGCTCTCATTTTTTCTGCCAACTAAATTAATACGTTTTATATAAATTTGTGTTTGCCTGACGGCAAATGATTTGATAAGCACCTCATCCGTCGGCTATCGCCGACACCTTCCCCTCAGGTAAGCGATGATTAAATGCGTCAGATGGCTGGGCGAGAGAATTTGGGTTCTGATGACGGCACTTTTTCGCAGGAATACTTTGTGTATTTCAAGAAAACGTGACTAAATCAGGGCACAAATTATCCGCTCAGACGCTGACAGCCATTTGGTCAGCGCTTACCATGCCGTAAGGGGAAGGCATGGTGCGCAGCAGTATTTGAGATGCTGCAACAACACAACTCCGCACTTGCGTTACGCGAAACGTTACGGTTTATGTCAGCCTTTCCGGTCGGGCAGCCACAACACTACTCCGCACTCGCGGGAGGCGAAACGTACCTGTTTCCTCCAGCCTTTCCGGTCGGGACACCGCAATTACCGTATAGGTGCAGACCAAATGCGCCAGTAAAAAAACAACGAAAAAAGCTCGCCGGACGGCGAGCTTGTTTCGGGTAATATCAGGTTATTACACAGCGCGGGTGACCTTGCCGCTGCGCAGGCAGCGAGTGCATGCGTAAACGTGCTTGGGACTTCCGTCCACGATCGCCTTGACGCGCTTCACATTGGGCTTCCAAGTACGGTTGGAACGCCTGTGGGAGTGAGACACCTGAATGCCAAAGGCAACGCCCTTGTCGCAAAACTGACATTTTGCCATAAGTTGAAGCACCTCCTTGCTTGTGTTTGGCTGTTTGCATTTACAGACAGCTTATTAATAATAACAGAACGCGCTTACAATTGCAAGAAAAATTTTCGCCGCATGAAAAATCATTGCAAATTGCCGCATTACAGGTTAATATAATATAATACTTATATATATTAAATATTAAAATGACGGAGAGACGATATGGCCAGTAAATATTCTGTCCCGCTGCGCACGATAGCCGAAGAAAACGGGCTTGAACCGCTGCACACCTCGGCTGACTACGAAACGCGCATGCTCACGGTCGCGGACGTGAACCGTCCGGCGCTTCAGCTTGCCGGCTTTTATAACTATTTCGACCCCAACAGACTTCAGATAGTGGGCAGGGTCGAGAGCACCTATCTCGAGCTCAAGACCGAGGCCGAGCGCCGCAGCTGCTTTGAGGAGCTCATGCGCTACGATATCTCGGCGCTGGTGATCTGCCACGGCGCGTCGGTCTTTCCCGAGTGTCTTGAAATGGCCGAGAAATACGACCGCAACGTGTTCGTCACGCCCGAGGATACCTCGGACTTCATGGCCGACGTTATAAGCTCGCTGCACACGCATCTTGCGCCGCGCACGACCATGCACGGCGTGCTCGTCGAGGTACACGGCGAGGGCGTGCTGCTGACCGGCGACTCCGGCATCGGCAAGAGCGAGACGGCGCTCGAGCTCATAAAGCGCGGGCACAAGCTCATCGCCGACGACGCGGTGGATATCCGCCGCATAGGCCGCTACAGGCTCGTCGGCACGGCTCCCGAGCTCATACGCTATTACATGGAGCTGCGCGGCATCGGCGTTGTCGATGTGCGGCATCTGTACGGCGTGGGCGCGGTAAAGCCGGAGGGCAATATCGACCTTGTGGTGAACCTTGAAGCGTGGGACGAGCAGAAGGCCTACGACCGTCTGGGTCTGACGAGTGAGACGCAGGATATCCTCGGCATCACCGTGCCGAGCATCACGATCCCCGTGCGCCCCGGCAGAAACCTTGCCGTCATACTGGAGCTTGCCTCAATGAACAACCGCCAGAAGAAAATGGGCTACAATGCCGCCGAGGCTCTCGCGTCGAGCGTAGATCACGCCGTTGACAGCGGAATGTTTTGATAGGAGATATTATGGAAGGTCTTGAAAAAGCAATAGAACAGATAAAGGAGAACATGCCGAAGCTCGATCTGCGCGAGCACGAGCCCATGCGCGGGCACTGCTCGTTCAAGGTCGGCGGCGAGGTGCGGGCATTTGCCGTGCCGCGTGACCTTTTCGAGATGTCGAAGGTCATGTTCTATCTGCATATGAACGGCGTTTCGCCGCTGACGCTGGGCAAGTGCACCAACGTCATCATCCCCGAGGAGGGGCTTGATATCATGGTCATCAGCACCGAGGGTCTGCGCAAGCTGCGTTTCGGCGAAACGGAGAACACGATATACGCCGAGGCCGGAGTATCGCTTGCAAGGCTCGCGCAGTTTGCGAGGGATAACGGCCTGTCGGGTCTGGAATTTGCAAGCGGCATCCCTGGCTCCGTGGGCGGCGGCGTTCTGATGAACGCGGGCGCTTACGGCGGCGAGATGAAGGACGTTATCGAGTCCGTCGTCGTGTACTATATCCCGACGCAGACGCTGACCGAGGTCAAGGGCTGCGACTGCGGCTTTGAGTACCGCCGCAGCGGCTTTGAAAGGATAAACTGCGCCATCATGGGCGCGGTGTTCAAGCTCACGCCCGACGATCCCGAGGCCATCGGCGCAAGGATGAAGGAAATGAACGAAAAGCGCACGGCCAGTCAGCCGCTGGATATGCCCTCTGCCGGAAGCGCCTTCAAGCGCCCCGCGGGAGGCTACGCCGCGGCGCTGATAGACCAGTGCGGCCTGAAGGGCTACACTGTGGGCGGCGCACAGATAAGCACCAAGCACGCAGGCTTTGCGGTGAACACGGGCGAGGCAACCTATGACGACGTTGTGGCGCTGCTCGACCACGTCCGCCGCGAGGTCTACGACAAGACGCAGATAACGCTTGAGCCGGAGATACGCATCTATCCCAAGGGCATGCTGCTTATCGACGACTGGCGCGAGAGAAAGCAGTCGATAATGGACGAAATGCTCGATCAGGCAAAGCAGAAGTCCGCCGGCGGGCAGAGCGGGGCTCAGCAGAGCTGACGGAGAGACATTATGGAATTTCTTATAATAACCGGTATGTCCGGCGGCGGCAAGAGTCAGGCCGCGGACATCATAGAGGATCTGGACTACTACTGCGTGGACAATATGCCCGTTGCGCTCATCCCCAAGTTTGCAGAGCTGTGCGCCGCGACGAAGGGACGCTACGAGAAGGTCGCGCTCGTGACCGATATCCGCGAAAAGAACGGAATCAGGGACATTTTCAGCACCCTTGAAACGCTCAGGGAAATGGACTTCGGCTACAAGATCCTGTTCATGGAGGCAAAGCCTGCGGTCATCGTAAAGCGCTATAAGGAGTCGCGCCGTCCGCATCCGCTGGCGGTGAAAACGGGCGGCTCGATAGAGGACGCGATACTGAAGGAGACCGAGCAGCTGCGCCCGATACGCGATATCGCCGACTATATCATCGACACCTCGCATCTGACCCTCGGCCAGCTGCACAACGAGCTGTACACCTATTTTTCCGACTCCGCGTCCGATCGTGCGATCATGGTAAACGTCATGTCCTTCGGCTTCAAGTACGGCATGCCGCTGGACGCGGATCTCGTGTTTGACGTGAGGTTCCTGCCCAATCCCTTTTACGTCGAGGAGCTGAAGCTTTCAAGCGGCCTCGACGCGCCGGTGCGGGACTATGTGTTCGGCTTTGAGCAGTCGAACGTGTTCATGGACAAGCTCACGGACATGATAGAGTACCTGCTGCCGCTGTATATCGAGGAGGGCAAGTACAGCCTGACCATCGCCATCGGCTGCACCGGAGGCCGCCACCGCAGCGTGGCAGTCGCCTCGGCTCTGGCGGGGCATTTGAAGTGCCTCGGCGTGCCGACGGTGAGCATAAACCGCGATATAAATAAGTAAATGGAAAAGACCTTCGCGCAAAAAGTAAAAGCAGAGCTGTGTCAGCCTCGGGTCGAGCGCAAATGCTGCGCCGTCGCCGAGGCCTACGGCGTTTTGCTGTATGCGCACAGCTTCTCGGCAAAGGAGATACGCATAACGACGGCAAGCGACGAGCTCGCGGCACGTCTGCCGCATCTCATGCGCCGCGCCTTCGGCATAGACTTCGACGAGCCGGAGAGCGCGAGAGGCGTAAAGCACTCGTTCCGGATAACGGACGAGGCGAAGCTGCGGGCGGTGTTCGACGTTGTCGGAAACAACATGAACAGCCCCTCGCTGCACATAAACTTCGGCGTTATCGAGGAGTCCTGCTGCAAGGCCGCGTTTATCCGCGGGGCGTTTTTAGCCGGAGGCTCGGTCACGGATCCGGCAAAGCGCTATCACCTTGAGCTTGCCACGACGCACTACAGCGTCAGCCGCGAGACCTATTCGGTGCTGCTGGAGATGGGCTTTTCGCCCAAGGAGGCGCAGCGCAAGGGCGACAGGCTGCTGTATTTCAAAAAAAGCGAGCACATCGAGGATCTGCTCACGACCATCGGAGCTCCGGTCGCAGCAATGGATATAATGTCCGCCAAGGTCGAAAAGGACATGAAAAACAGCATAAACCGCAAGGTAAACTGCGATTCTGCCAATGCCGACAAGGTCGTTGAGGCCGCGGCAAAGCAGCTGGAGGCCATAAAGCGGATAGATAAGCTCTACGGGCTCGAAACGCTGCCCGATAAGCTCCAGCAGGCGGCGCTGCTGCGCTACGCAAACCCCGAGGCGAGCCTTGCCGATCTTGCGCTGCTCTCCTATCCGCCGGTATCGAAAAGCTGCCTGAGCCACAGGCTCCGGAAGCTTCTGAGCTACACTCCCGAGGAGGAATGAGGACATGAGCTTTGTTCACCTGCATGTTCATACCGAGTATTCTCTGCTCGACGGCGAATGCCGCATCGAGCCGCTCGTTGCGCGCGCAAAGGAGCTCGGCCAGACCGCGCTTGCCATCACCGACCACGGCGTAATGTACGGCGCGGTCGCTTTTTATAAGGCCTGCTGCGCGGCGGGGATAAAGCCCATCATCGGCTGCGAGGTCTACGTCGCGCCGCGGACGCGCTTTGACCGCGAGCACGGCATAGACTCGGAGTATACGCATCTTATCCTGCTGTGCAGAAACGAGGAGGGCTACAAAAACCTCTGCTATCTCGTGTCCATGGCCTTCACCGAGGGCTTTTACGGCAAGCCGCGCATCGACTGGGCGCTGCTGCACGAGCACGCAAAGGGGCTTATCTGCCTGTCCGGCTGCGTCGCGGGCGCGATACCGCGCATGATAAACTCGGGAAGCTATGACAGCGCCAAGAAAAAGGCGCTGGAGCTGCGCGAGCTCTTCGGCGAGGACGGCTTTTATCTTGAGCTTCAGGATCACGGCCTTGAGCCCGAAAAGCGCGCCGTCGAGGGACTTCTGCGCATCCACCGCGAGACGGGCATTCCGCTTGCCGTGACAAACGACGCGCACTATATCGAAAAGTCAGACGCATATTATCAGGACGTGCTCATGTGCGTTCAGATGCAGAAGACCATATCCGACCCCTCGCGCATGAGGTTCGAGACGCAGGAGTTCTACCTGAAGGACGAAGCGGAGATGCGCGCCCTGTTCCCCGAATACCCCGAGGCTGCCGACAACACGGCAAGGATCGCCGAAATGTGCAGCTACGACTTCGAGTTCGGCAAATACAAGCTGCCGCGCTTCAAGCTCCCCGAGGGCGAGACGGACAGCTTTGAATACCTGCAAAGACTCTGCGGCGAGGGTCTGAAGCGCCGCTATCCCGATGATGACGGAACGGTCGCGCAGCAGCTCGACTACGAGCTGCGCATGATAAAGCAGATGGGCTTTGTCGATTACTTCCTCATCGTCTCCGACTTTATCGCCTACGCAAAGTCGCAGAAGATACCCGTCGGCCCCGGGCGCGGCTCGGCGGCGGGCAGCGTCGTTTCCTACACGCTGAACATAACCGACGTTGACCCCATAAAATACAGCCTTTATTTCGAGCGCTTTTTAAACCCCGAGCGCGTCAGCATGCCCGATATCGACATCGACTTCTGCGTCAACCGCCGCGGCGAGGTCATCGACTACGTCAACCGCAAGTACGGCCACGACCATGTTGCGCAGATAGTCACCTTCGGCACGATGGCCGCCCGCGCCGCCGTGCGCGACGTTGCGCGGGTGCTCGATATAAGCTACGGCGAGGCCGATGCCGTCGCAAAGGCCATACCCATGGGACCGGGCATGACCATAAAGGAAGCGCTGCGCGTCTCAAAGCCCCTGCGCGGCATGTACGAGGGCGACGAGCGGCTGCACCGGCTCATCGACGTTGCCGAGACGCTCGAGGGCATGCCGCGCCACGCGAGCATGCACGCGGCGGGCGTTGTCATAACCGACAGGCCGGTGTACGAGTATGTGCCCCTGTCGAAAAATGACGAATCGGTCGTCACGCAGTATCAGATGACGACGCTCGAGGAGCTGGGGCTTCTGAAAATGGACTTCCTCGGCCTGCGCAACCTCACGGTCCTGGAGGACGCGGCGAAGATGGTGCGGCGCAGTGAGCCCGATTTTGCGGTCGAGACCATACCCGACGGCGACGCGGAGGTATTCAAAATGCTCTCCGAGGGGCGCACCTGCGGCGTGTTCCAGCTTGAAAGCACGGGCATGACGGGCGTATGCACCGGTCTGAAGCCAAAGAGCATCGAGGATATCACCGCCGTCATAGCGCTCTACCGTCCGGGGCCGATGGACAGCATACCGCGCTTCATCGAGTGCTCGGCGCACCCCGAAAGGATAAGCTACAAGCACGAGCTGCTCCGCCCGATACTCGAGGTCACCTACGGCTGCATCGTCTATCAGGAGCAGGTCATTGAGATATTCCGCCGTCTCGCGGGCTTCTCGCTCGGTCAGGCGGACATGATACGCCGCGCGATGAGCAAGAAAAAGCACAAGGTCATCGACGCCGAGCGCGTTGCCTTCGTCCACGGCGACGAAAGCCGCGGCATTGACGGCGCTGTAAAGCGCGGAGTGCCGGAGGCGACGGCAAACAGCATCTATGACGAGATACTCGACTTTGCCTCCTACGCCTTCAACAAGGCTCACGCCGTGAGCTACGCCATCGTGTCCTACCGCACGGCCTACATGAAGCGGCACTATCCGCGCCAGTACATGGCCGCGCTCCTGTCCTCGGTGCTCGATAACAGCAGCAAGATCGCCGAGTACATTGCCGAGTGCCGCGAAATGGGCATAAAGCTCCTGCCGCCGGACGTGAACGAGTCCTTTGCCGACTTCTCCGTCAGCGGCAGCGATATCCGCTTCGGCCTTGTCGCCATAAAAAGCATAGGCCGCGGCTTCATAAACGAGCTGATCGCCTGCCGCGAGGAGGACGGCCCCTTCCGCAGCCTTGAGGATTTCTGCCGCCGCATGGCCGGCAGGGAGCTCAACCGCCGCGCCGTGGAAAATCTCATCCGCGCCGGTGCCTTCGACAGCATGGGCTACAAGCGCAAAGCGCTGCTTCAGGTCGCGGGCGTTATGATAGACGGCATCCAGCAGGAGAGCCGGAACAATGTTGACGGGCAGCTCAACCTCTTCGGCGAGCCCGACTTCGAGGAGGCCGGAGCGGTCTCCATAAGGATACCCGAGGTCGAGGAGTACACAAGAGCCGAGCTTCTTGCAATGGAAAAGGAGACCGCCGGTCTGTACCTGAGCGGGCACCCAATGGACGAGTACCGCGCCGCCGTGCGCCGTGCGGGCATCGTGCCCATAGGCGCTGTGCTCAGCGATGCCGCGTCCGAGAGCGGGAAGAAGGCCTACCCCGACGGCGCGGTCGTGACGATTGCGGGCATCGTCCAGTCGAGCCGCACGCGCACGACGAAGTCGAACTCGCTCATGTGCTACATCAGCCTTGAAGACGACAGCGGCGCGATGGAGCTCATCGCCTTCCAGCGTGCGCTCGACACCGGCAGCGCCTACATAAAGGACAACGCGCCCGTCATCGTGCGCGGACGCATCTCGCTGCGCGACGATAAGGAGCCGCAGCTCATGGTCGATGCCATCCGCCCGATCAGCGATCTGGGCAAGCTGAAGCCGGAGCCGCCGCAGGTAAACGCCGAATCCAAGCTCTGGGTCAGGCTGCCTGACGGGGAAGATCCGCGCCTTAAACGCATCGAGCTCATCCTCACCATGTTCCCAGGCCGTCAGCAGCTGATAATCTATCTCGAGCGCGAAAAGCGCCGCGTCGGCGCAAAGTGCATGATCCACCCCTCCCTCGTTGCCGAGCTCAAGGAGCTCTGCGGCGACACCAACGTTTTTTTGGAGGCACACTGACGCAGCTGCGGCGCCGGCGCGCCGGCTGACAGCTGACAGCCGGAGGTGTGCGGCTGTCGCCGCACAGATTTGGATCCGTGCGCTTTGCGCACACTTTGAGCTATCAGCTTTCGGCTCTCAGCTATCGGCTTTCAGCTCTCTGCTTGCTGCGGTTTTGTCCGCAGCTGCCGGTCGGGTCACCGCAATAAACGTATAGGAGAAGCGCTAAAGCGCTAACGAAAAATGGAGCTATGGGAAAACGGTCCGCAGTTTGAGCAGTCGGAGCACTTCCGGCTGGGCACGGACTCCGTGCTGCTGGCGGACTTTGTAAATATCGGCACGCGCAGGCGCGGCATCGACCTCGGCTGCGGCTCGGGCATACTGCCGCTGCTGCTGTTGGTAAGAAGCGCGGCGCTGCACATGACGGGGCTGGAGATAAACCCCGAGGCCGCGTCCGTTGCGCGGAGGAACATGGAAGCAAACGCGCTGGACGGGCGCTGCGGCATCGTGACGGGCGATATCCGCCGCTGCCGCAAGCTGTTCACGACGGGGCAGTTTGACCTTGTCGTGTCAAACCCGCCGTACTTCGCCGCCGGAAGCGGCAGGCAGAGCCCGAACGCGGACAAGGCCGCCGCACGGGGCGAAAAGCTGTGCTCGCTGGAGGATGTCTGCCGCGCGGCAGCGTATCTGTGCCGCACGGGCGGCGCGTTCTGCCTCGTGCACAGAGCCGAGCGCCTCGCGGACGTGATATGCCTGCTGCGCGAGACGGGCTTTGAGGCAAAGCGCCTGCGCACGGTGTCGCACTCGGCGCACAAGGAGCCGTCGCTCGTGCTCATCGAGGCGCGGCGCGGCGCGGCTGCGGGCTTAAAAATAATGCCGCCGCTGTTTATCTGCGGCGACGACGGGCGCGAGAGCGCCGAGATAAAACGTATATATCACAGGGAGGACTGGCATGAGCGGTAAATTATATCTGGTGGGAACGCCGATAGGCAATCTCGGCGACCTTTCGCCGCGCGGAGCACAGGCGCTGCGCGATGCGGACTTCATCGCCGCCGAGGACACGCGGGTGACGCTGAAGCTTTTGAATCACTTCGATATCCGCAGGCCGCTCGTGAGCTATTTTGAGCACAACAAGTACGCCTCCGGCGCGAAGATCCTCGAACGCATACTCGCGGGAGAAAACTGCGCGCTCGTGACCGATGCCGGTATGCCCGCGATATCCGACCCCGGCGAGGAGCTCGTGCGCCTGTGCGCGGAAAACGGCGTGGAGGTGCTGGTCGTGCCCGGTCCCGCCGCGCTCGTGTCGGCGATAGCGCTGTCGGCGCTGCCGTCGGGCAGGTTCTGCTTCGAGGGCTTTCTGTCCACCTCGAACAAAAGCCGCCGCGAGCACCTCGAAGGTCTGCGCGGCGAGAAGCGCACCATGATCTTTTACGAAGCGCCGCACAAGCTCCTGCGCACGCTTGAGGACATGAAAAGCACCTTCGGTGCCGAGCGGCGCATCGCGCTGTGCCGCGAGCTGACAAAGCTCCACGAGCAGACGATACGCACCACGCTCGGCGAGGCGCTTGAGTACTTCACCGCAACGCCGCCCAAGGGCGAGTTCGTGCTGGTCATCGACGGCGCGCCCGAGCAGGAGCTGGAGCTCACGCTCGACGACGCGCTCGAGCTCGCAGAGCGCTACCGCGCCGAGGGTCTGTCGCGCAAGGCCGCCTGCAAAAAGGCCGCCGCCGAGACCGGCCTTTCCTCCAAAGACCTCTACGACCTTTCCGTTTCACTTTTTTAGAGGCGCTTTGACGCAGCTACCTATACGGATATTGCGGTATCCCGACCGGAAACGCTGGTATAAGCTACAGCGTTTCGCTCCCCGCGAGTGCGGAGCAATGTTGTTGCAGCATTTCAAAAACTGCTGCGCACCATGCCTTCCCCTTACTACGAGAGGAAGCCGCGAGGCTGACGGATGAGGTGTTCATCAAATTGCGCCAACGGCGCAACATTATTGAAAAAAGATAGTGTAGATGTTTGTCTGCACTATCTTTTTTGCATTTAATGTTGAATTTTAGTAAGCTGTGCTCCCTAAAATTATCAAGTTGCGTAAAATTCCGATATATAGTATAATCAGACTGTCAAAACCGGCAGGTTTCGACTCCCGTCAGCTTAAAGATGACCGCGCAGCGGGGGAGCTCGAGGGGTAGCGCAGCGTCGGCGCGGAAGTGAATGACATGCCGGTGGCATGTCAGAGCCGCGCCGTGACCGAGCCGCAGCGA
>CAVFCI010000049.1:0-14476 GCA_963620985.1 Hallerella sp.
AACACCTCATCCGTCAGCCTTGCGGCTGACACCTTCCCCTCGAACTTCGTAAGGGAAAGGCATGGTGCACAGCAATTTTTGAGATGCTGCAACAACACAACTCCGCACCTGCGGAACGCGAAACGTACTTGTTTCCTCCGTTGTCTCCGGTCGGGACACCGCAATCACCGTATAGGTACAGCCTGAATGCGCCGGTAAAACTACGTATCTAAAGTGTATATCTCGAAGGTACCCTTTGCGGTGAGGGTGCCCTCGTCGTCGTAGACGCAGGTATCGACCACATTGACGGTGCGTCCGGGCTTTACGACCTTGCCCTCGCAGCGCAGCTTTTTGCCTCTGCCCGGGCGCAGAAAATACAGATTGCCGCTGAGCGTGACGAAGCTCTTTGCCCGCTGGCCGACGATAACGCCGGCGGCGACATCGCACAGGGAATACACAAAGCCGCCGTGCGCCATGCCGCTTGGATTGAGCGACTCGGGGCGCAGCTCGGCCTCGACGACGGAGTAGTCCGGCCCTATGTCGGTCGTGTAAATGCGGTTGTGCTTGTTATACTCGCAGCGTGCGTTTACTTCCTTTAAATATTCCTGTTTATCCATTGTTTTGCCTCCGT
Source organism: Hallerella sp. (assembly GCA_963620985.1). Classification (GTDB taxonomy): domain Bacteria; phylum Bacillota; class Clostridia; order Oscillospirales; family Oscillospiraceae; genus F23-B02. Next base: position 611 of record CAVFCI010000049.1, read on the forward strand.
AAAAATACGGAGGGTATTATATATTATCCGTTTTGTTTTGTCAAAATTAATTGCTCGCCGTCGATCTGCGCCGTTACGGTGTCGCCGCGTCCGAGGCTGCCGCCGAGCATGAGCTCGGCTGCCTTATCCTCGATCATGCTGCGTATCGCGCGGCGCAGCGGACGTGCGCCGTACCTCTCGTCGCAGCCGCGCTCGGCGAGGAACTCGACCGCCGCGTCGGGCACGGACAGCGTCATGCCCAGCGCCTCGAAGCGCCCCGCGACATCGAGCAGCATGCGCTCGGCTATGCTGCGCAGCTCTGCGCGGCTGAGGCGGCGGAACACTATCGTCTCGTCGATGCGGTTCAGAAACTCGGGTCTGAACGTCCGCCTGAGCTCCTCGTTTATCCGTGCGCGCATATCCTCGCCGCCGCTGCCGGAGGCAAAGCCGAGGCTCGGCCTGCCGTCGCTTATCGCCTTCGCGCCGACATTCGAGGTCATGACGATGATCGTGCTGCGGAAGCTCACGACGCGCCCCGCGGAGTCGGTGAGCCTGCCATCGTCCATGATCTGAAGCAGGATGCTCCACACGTCCTCGTGCGCCTTTTCTATCTCGTCAAAGAGCACGACCGACCACGGCCTGCGCCGCACGCGCTCGGTGAGCTGGCCGCCGTCCTCGTAGCCGACGTAGCCAGGCGGCGAGCCGATGAGCCTGCTGACGGCGTGCTTTTCCATGTACTCGGACATGTCAAGGCGTATCATCGCGCTTTTGTCGCCGAACACGGCCTCGGCAAGGGCACGGCACAGCTCGGTCTTGCCCACGCCCGTCGGACCGAGGAACAGGAAGCTGCCGACGGGGCGGTTGGGGTCTGAAAGTCCCACTCTGCCGCGCCGTATTGCGCGAGCCACGGCGGTGACGGCCTCGTTCTGGCCGATCACGCGGCGATGGAGTATGCTTTCCATATCGCGCAGGCGCTTTGACTCGTCGGCGCTGAGGCTCAGCACGGGTATGCCCGTCCACTCGGAGACCACCGCCGCGACATCCTCGGCGGTCACCAGCCCGCCGCCGGAAACGCGGATGTGCGCCGCGGCCTCGTCGATGAGGTCGATGGCCTTGTCCGGCAGGAAGCGGTCGTTTATATAGCGTGCCGAGAGCTCGACCGCCGCCGTGAGCGCCGCATCGGAGATCCTGACGCCGTGGTGCTGCTCCAGCCCCGTGCGCACGCCGCCGAGCATGGAAAGGCTCACCTCACGCGAGGGCTCGTCTATCCTCACCGGCTGAAAGCGCCTTTCGAGCGCCGCGTCCTTTTCGATGTGGCGGCGGTACTCCTCGGGCGTTGTCGCGCCGATCATCTGCACCTCGCCGCGTCCGAGCGCGGGCTTGAGGATATTCGCCGCGTCTATAGCGCCCTCCGCGCTGCCGGCCCCGATCATCGTGTGCAGCTCGTCCACGAAAAGTATCACGTCTCCGGCCTTTTTCACATCCCTGAGCACGGCCTTGACGCGCTCCTCAAAATCGCCGCGGTACTTTGTTCCGGCCAGCAGCGCCGGAAGATCGAGCGCGACAAGGCGCTTTCCGGCCATGCCCGCGGGCGCGTCGGAGCTTGCGATATAGCTCGCTATGCCCTCGGCCACGGCGGTCTTGCCCACGCCGGGCTCGCCGATGAGCACGGGGTTGTTTTTGCTGCGGCGCGAGAGTATCTGCACACTGCGGCGTATCTCCCCGTCGCGCCCGATCACGGGATCGAAGCCGCCGGCAAGCGCTATCTGCGTCAGGTCGCGGCTGTACAGGTCGAGGACTCGCGTCTCGCTGTGCCGGACTGCGGCCTTGGGCTGCTGCGGCGGTGAATGCTGCTGCGGCGGGCGCGGCTTGAACGAGCCCGTGCCGAACACGGCGAGGATATCGGTGTAGATATCGTTGAGGTTCAGCCCCGCCTCCGTGAGCGCCCTTGCGCCGCCGCAGTCGGGCTGGCGGAGTATACCAAGCAGCAGGTGCTCCGTGCCGATGTAGCTGTGACCGAGGCGCGCCGCGTCCGAGGCCGCCTTTTCGATCGCCTGCCATGCGTGCTTTGTGAGCCCCTGCGCCGGAGTGCCGGGCTCTCCCGTGCCGCTGCGGCGGCTCACCGCAGCCTTCAGGCCGTGCTCGCTCAGACCGCGGTCGCGCAGCAGCCGCGCACCCAGACCGGCACTCTCGCGCAGTATGCCCAGCAGCAGATGCTCCGTGCCTATATAGCTGTGGCCGAGCTCGAACGCCGCAAGCCGTGCCTGCTCGATCGCGCCCTCGGCCTTTTCCGTGAATTTTTCGTTGTTCTTCAAGGTCGCTCCCCCCTGCATACATATTAATATACCGGACATGCCGATACTGTCGTATACGGGATTATTGCCAAAATGCAAAAATTATATTATAAACGGCAATTTTACATTTGCATTTTTCCGAATATGTGTTACAATGCACTTGCAAGACATAGGCAAAGACCTGAATCCTATTGAGCAAACTATATATGGAGGTTACATTATGGCTTTTGTAATTACCGACGAGTGCCTGTCCTGCGGCGCATGCGCAGCACAGTGCCCTGCCGAAGCTATCTCGATGGGCGATCTTCACTACGAGATCGACCCCGACAAGTGCCTTGAGTGCGGTGCTTGCGCAGCACAGTGCCCCGCAGAGGCTATCGAGGGCTGAGTTCCCTGTAAGAACCTGAAAAAACGCGGTATGGTTTTTCCATACCGCGTTTTTTCGACATTGCTTCTGTCTTGCCGGATGTCCCGATCACAGCTCCGTCAGGGATGCGAGGATGCTCATTGCCGCGTCGTTATAACCGGCGATGCCGAGCTGCTGCGCGTCGCCCTCGCCGTTGATGCCCCATGTCAGGGAGCCGGAAACGCCGCCGCAGTCAAAGCTGACGAAGCTCCAGTAGTCCGCGCCGTCATAATAGCCTACGTTGGCCTCCATGCCGTTTATGACGGTCTGCTTTTCCTCAAGCCCCGTGCCGCATACGGCGAAGCCCTGCATCTGCTTATACAGCAGGAGGCTGTAGCTCAGCTGCGGCTGAGCCTTGGGCGTGAGCACGAGCCCCCACTCACCGTCATCCAGAGCGATCGGCTGCGCGTCCCATGAGCCGGGCAGCTCGACGGAGTAATCCTTTCCGTTTGCGCTGAACGTAGCGGCGGCAGCCGCTGCCTCGGTCACGTCCGGCGTGTTCGTGAGCTTCGCCCTGTCGATATGGGTCTGCGTGCAGGCGCATACGAGGGTCAGCATCATGCAAAGAGCCAGTGCGAGCGCTGCTTTTTTCATTTTTATCACCCCATATATTTATTTTGCGCTGCATATAAGCTGACGGGAGTCGAACCACTGCCGGTTTTGACAGGCTGATTTTCACCCATGCTTCGTTAAAGCCCTTGAAAATACGACAGTATTCCCTGCGGGCTTTGCCTTGCCTGAGCAAAAATCAGCTCTGTCAAAACTGCTGGCACCTGTCAGCTGACAATTTTCGTGTGATTTTCGGCTTTCTTTGATGCAGGTGGGCTGCCGCCCATCAAAGAGAAAAAGGCGAAAAGCGCCGAAAAGGGGCGCTGACAGGCGGCAGTGGTTCAACTCCCGTCAGCTTATAAGACGCTGCTTATGCAAAAAAGTTCCGCGAAAGGGTTTTAAAATTCCGCCGGTCACGCTTGCTGAGGTTTTGGTAGGCACCGAAATCGCCGCTTCATTTTAAATTTTCCGTCACGTCGGAGCTAAAATTAATATCAGACGCAAAAAGAGAGCGCAGACTTGAAATCTGTGCTCTCGTTTTTTCTGCCGATTAAATTGTTGCGCTTCAGATAAATTTGTGTTTGTCTGACGACAAATGATTTGATAAACACCTCATCCGTCGGCTATCGCCGACACCTTCCCCTCGTAGTAAGGGGAAGGCATGGTGCGCAGCAGCTCTTGAGATGCTGCAACAAACATTGCACCGCACTCGCGTTACGCGAAACGTTACGTTTTATGTCAGCCTTTCCTGTCGGGACACCGCAATCACCGTATAGGTGCAGACCAAATGCGCCTGTAACAAACCGAATACATTGAGCTATCAGCTTTCAGCTCTCAGCTCTCAGCTTGCTGCGGTTTCCGCAGCACCCTCGATACCGTGCAACCGCAATATGCGTATCCGTAGCTGCGTCAATGCGCCTCTAAAAAACCGCACACATTGAGCTATCAGCTTTCAGCTCTCAGCTCTCTGCTCTCTGCTTGCTGCGGTTTCCGCAGCACCCTCGATACCGTGCTACCGCAATAAGCGTATCCGTAGCTGCCTCAATGCGCCTGTAAAACTAATCGATGCCTTTTTCCTCGTTCTGCTTGAAGCAGGACTCGTCGTTTGCCCAGCCCTTATCGACGAGCCAGTAGTGATACTCGGTATCGGCGGCATTGAGCTCGGCCTCGGTCAGCTCGACATCGCGGCTGCGCTCGTGCTTGAGCTGGCGCTCGTAGGCATACAGATCCATGAGCGTGAAGCCCAGACCCATATCCTCGGCGATGGGGATCAGCACGTCCTCGACGACCGACTCGCGTATCTCGAGCGAGCCGGGATAGGCCATCTCTGCCTGCTCGACTCTCTCGCGCAGCGCGGGGTCGCTGTCGTACTGCTGTAAAAATTTTATAACATTCAGATTAAGGCTCAAAACGCGCTCCTTTCAGCACAGGCGGAAGCCGGCGGGGATGCCGTCGTCGAGCATGAGCAGGTGCAGCTCCTCCTTGCCGTCGTGCTCGTGCACGGCGGAGATGAGCATGCCGCAGGAGTCCTGCCCCATCATCTTGCGGTTGGGCAGGTTGAGTATGGCGACGACTGTCTTGCCGACGAGCTGCTCGGGCTCGTAGAACTCGTGGATGCCGGAGAGGATCTGGCGCGGGGTGCCCGTGCCGTCGTCGAGCATGAACTTCAGCAGCTTCTTGCTCTTTTTGACCGCCTCGCAGGAGAGGACCTTGCACACGCGCATATCGCACTTGGAAAATTCCTCGATGCTGACATCCGGCTCGATGGGGTCAAACTGCGGCTTTGCCGGAGCGTTGAGCTTTTCAAGCTCGGCAAGCGCCTTTTCCATGTCAAGGCGCGGGAAGAGCGTCTCGCCCTTGTGAACGCTGACGTTTGCAGGCAGCGCACCGAACACGGCGGCACTGTCCCAGCCGGAGCACTTTTCGCATGCGCCGATCTGAGCGAAGGCCTTCTCGCAGCTTTCGGGGATGAAGGGCTTGAGCATGATGAGGCTTATGCGCAGGCATTCGAGCAGGTTATACAGAACGCTTGCAAGGCGGGCGCGCTTGCTCTCGTCCTTGGCAAGCTGCCAGGGCGCTGTCTCGTCGATGTACTTGTTTGCACGCTGGATGAGCTTGAATACCTCCTCGAGCGCAAGGTGCAGCTGGAGCTTATCCATCTGCTGCTCGTACTTATCGCGGCTGACCTTTGCAAGCTCGATGAGCTCATTGTCGAGCTCTGCCGCCTCGCGCTCGGTGGGCAGAGTGCCGCCGAAGTACTTTTCTACCATCGCGGTCGTGCGCGACACGAGGTTTCCGAGGTCGTTTGCAAGGTCGGTGTTTATCGTGGAGATAAGCAGCTCGTTTGAGAAGTTGCCGTCCGAGCCGAAGGGGAAGGTGCGCAGCAGGAAGAACCTGAGCGCGTCCACGCCGAACATGTCGGCAAGCTTGTACGGGTCAACGACGTTGCCCTTACTCTTGCTCATCTTGCCGCCGTCGATGACCAGCCAGCCGTGACCGTAGACCTTCTTGGGCAGGGGCATTTCCATGCTCATGAGCATTGCCGGCCAGATGATGGAGTGGAAGCGGACTATCTCCTTGCCGACGACGTGGACATCGGCAGGCCAGTATTTATCGTAATCGTCGTACCTGTCGTTGAGGAAGCCGAGCGCGGTGGGGTAGTTAAACAGCGCATCGACCCAGACGTAGACGACGTGGCCGGGGTCAAAATCAACGGGGATGCCCCATGAGAAGCTCGTGCGCGATACGCACAGATCCTCAAGACCCGGCTTTATGAAGTTGTTTATCATCTCGTTGACGCGGGAAGCCGGCTCGAGGAAGGTGCCGGTCTCCAGCAGCTCCTGAACGGGCTTTGCGTACTTGCTCAGACGGAAGAAATATGCCTCCTCCTCGGCGTAATGCACCTCGCGGCCGCAGTCGGGGCACTTGCCGTCCTTGAGCTGGCTCTCTGTCCAGAAGCTCTCGCAGGGAGTGCAGTACATGCCCTTATAAGCACCCTTGTAGATATCGCCCTTGTCGTACATCTTCTTGAAGATGCGCTGGACGGCCTGAACGTGATAGTCGTCGGTCGTGCGGATGAAGCGGTCGTTCGAGATGTTCATGAGCTTCCACAGATCCGTGATGCCGCCGGGACCCTCGACGATCTTATCGACGAACTCCTTGGGCGAAAGACCGGCTGCCTTGGCCTTCTCCTCGATCTTCTGGCCGTGCTCGTCGGTGCCGGTCAGGAACATTACGTCATAGCCGCACATTCTCTTATAGCGTGCGATGGCATCGGTGGCCACGGTGCAGTAGGTGTGGCCGATGTGCAGCTTGTCAGAGGGGTAGTAGATCGGTGTTGTGATAAAAAACTTGCCCTTTTCCATTGTATATCTCTCCATTCGTTTAAGAGTCGGTTGATGCGGTTTCCTCCGCCGGAGCGGTCGTTTCCTCGGGTGTCGGAGTGGGCGACGCTGCCGGCCACTGAATATTTTCGGGATGATAGTGATAGTAGCTGCTCGCTTCCTTGGTGCGGCTTATCAGATTATCGTCCTTATCGTAAACGCAGCGGTAGGTCACGGCTCCCGTGCCTATGGCTACGCTCGGATACGTTGTATCATACACCGTCCATGCGGAATAGTCCATCTTAACATAGCTGCCGTCAACGTCGGTGCCCCATATCTCTATCGTGAGCTGGCGGTTCTCGCACTTGGTCACGATCTTTATCGGAAACTCGCGGTTGTTTTTGAATTTGAACTCCGGTCCGCCCCAGCTGACCGTCGCGTCCAGTCCCCAAGGGACATAGGAGACGGCAAAGCCGTGCTCGTCGCGGGCAACGATCTCCAGATTTGCGTACAGCGCCGCGCAGTAGAGCGTCGAGGAGGTCTGGCATATGCCGCCGCCTATCTCCTGCACGACCTTGCCTCCGGCGTAGGCTCCGGCTGACTTGAAGCCGGCCTCTGCCGTGCGCTTGCCGACGACTGTGTTGTACGAGAACGTCTCGCCCGGGGCGAGGATGGTGCCGTTTATCTTTTCCGCCGAGAGCTCGACGTTCGTGGCTCTGTTCTCGGTGCTGGATGCATAGCCCGTCGTCATGGAGCCGAGCTTGTCGGCAAAGAGCATCTTATCAAGCTGCTCCTGCGTGTATTTCGGCTGCGTTACCGTCAGCGGTATCTTCACCGTGTCGCCGTTTTCGGCCTCGTCCCAGAGCTTTTTTGCCTCGGCAGCGTCAAATTCGATGCCCACGCGGCTCTCGGTGGCCTTCTGCGTCTCGGGATCGTAGGCCGAGTCGAGCACCTCGGCGCAGAGCTCCTCGTGCAGCTTGTCAAAATCCGGCTCTGAGGACTCGGTGACCTCCGCGTCATAGCTTACGCTGCTGCTCCCCTCGGCGAAGGCGAGCACTATCATATCGCAGAGCTTATCGGCGTCGATATCCGCCGTATCCGCGCCCTTTATCATTTTAAGGACGGCGTTCTCCTCGTCGAGCTCGTAGCCCTTGCCCATGCGCTCGTTGTAATCGGCAAGCGCCTTGTCCACGGCAGACCTCACGCCCTCGGCGTTTGCCTCCTGCATGATATCGCTCTGCGAGACTGCGCCCGTTATACATTTAAAATAACACACAAGGTCGTTTATTATGCTGCCGGAGTGGCCGTAGTCATACGCCGCCTGCGCAGCCTCCGCGCAGCTGAGGTCAAGCCCCGCCGAGGCCGCCGTGACGGTGAAGCTGTACTCTCCCGGGAGCGTTGCCTCGACGCTGCCCGCGTCGGAGCTCCAGCCTGCCTCTTCGAGCGCCGCCGTCGCCTGCGCGACCGTCATGTCGCCTATCGAAACGCCGCCGAGCGTCATATTGGGGTGTATCTTATCCGAGTGTCCGGCAAGATAGCCGCCGCCAAGCACCGCCGCCGCGAGGATGACGATAACTATTATTATCACCGGCAGCACATGCTTTGCGCCGCCCGTGCTTTTTTTCTTTTTTGTCTGCTCCGTTTTTGTCTCTTTCTTCTTCGGAGCCTCATGCTTACCCTTTGCCATGTCGAGCCCCCTCTCAGCTCATTTTATCCCGATAAACGGAGGTGAAGCGCTCATACTCGCCCTGCGGGAGCTCCTGCTTCTTCTCGTTGCGCACAGCGTCGCGCATCCACGGGTTGTTCTCCACCTTCGCGCCGGTCTGAGCCTCCAAAACGGCGTTTATGAGCACGTTCGAGATGAGGAAGCCCGCCGGAGTGAGGCGCCAGCGCTCCTCGTTTTTCTCCGCCCAGCCCTTGCGCTCGAACAGCTCGAAGGTCTCCTCGATGGGTGCCCAGTCGCTGCGGTATATTTTGTGATATTCCCTTTCGGATATGCCGTGCGTGGTGCGCATGCCGAGCATGAGGTACTCCGTTGCCCTTTGTATCGGCACGATCTTCTCGTACTCGTCGATTATCATGCTGTCGCCCACAACGGCGGAGACGTAGCGGTCAAGGTCGCGCACATAGCTGTACCGAACGCCGCCCGCGCAGGAGTGCGCGCCCGGGCCGAAGCCCATGTAGTCGTCAAGCTGCCAGTATTTCAGGTTGTGCCGCGACTCAAAGCCCGGGATGGCGAAGTTTGATATCTCGTACTGCTCAAAGCCGAAGTGCTTCAGGGTATCGACCGTGTACAGGTACATGTCGGCCTGCTCGTCCTCGTCGGGGATGAGCGGCGAGCCGAGGTAGCTGCGGTACATGGGCGTGCCCTCCTCCAGCTTCAGGCAGTAGCAGGACAGATGCTCGGGGTGCAGCTCCAGCGCACGCGAGAGCGTGTCGGCCCAGTCGCCGCGAGTCTGGCTCGGCAGGCCGTAGATGAGGTCGAGACTCACGTTCTCAAAGCCGGCCTCACGCGCCGTATCGACGGCAAGCTCCGCCTGACGGAAGTTGTGCCTCCGGCCTATGATCTTCAGAATGTCGTTGTTTGCAGACTGCACGCCTACAGAGAGCCTGTTTACGCCCTCCGCTCTCAGGAGCTTCAGCTCGTCGAGCTTCGCCGTGTCGGGGTTTACCTCGACGGTTATCTCCGAGTCGAGGCGCACGTTGCCCATGCGCTTGAGCTCGTCAAGGATCTCGACGATGCGCTTTGCGCCGTAGCAGCTGGGCGTGCCGCCGCCGATGTAGATGCTGTCGATCTCGTAGCTGCTCATCGCCTCGGCGGACTCGCTTATGTGCGACAAAAGCGCCGACTGATAGTCGGGCATGCGCTGCTTGCCTCCGGCGATCGAGTAGAAATCGCAGTAGCTGCATTTTGAAACGCAGAACGGTATATGAATGTAAATTCCCAATCTATCCATCTTTTTAGAGGCGAATTAACGCTTCTCCTATACATATATCTCTGGTATCCCGACCGGCAGCTGCGGAGGAAACCGCAGCAAGCTGAGAGCTGAGAGCTGATAGCTGAGAGCTGAGAGCTCAATGTGTGCGGCTTTTTTACAGGCGCATTTAGGCTGCACCTATACGGTAATTGCGGTGTCCCGACCGGAGTCAACGGAGGAAACCGTAACGTTTCGCCTCCCGCAAGTGCGGAGTAATGTTTGTTGCAGCATCTCAAAAGCTGCTGCGCACCATGCCTTCCCCTTACTACGAGGGGAAGGTGTCAGCCGTAAGGCTGACGGATGAGGTGTTCATCAAATCGCGGCGTTAGCCGCAACCTTATTGAGGTGCGCAAAGCGCACGGATTCAAATCTGTGCGGCGACAGCCGCACGAATCAAATTTCATTCGCTCGGAGAGCGAATACATTCGGCTATCAGCTTTCAGCTATCAGCTATCATCCGGCGCTTCAGCGCCATCAAAAAAGCTTGCAGACGAGCTCGGCGTAGGCGGTGGGATCTTCGATCTCGACACCGGCGATGAGCTCGGACTGAGCGTAGAGTATCTTTGACAGGTCGGCGGCTCTGTCCTTATCGCCGTCGTCGTAGGCCTTCTTTATCGCAAGGCAGGCCGGATGCGCGGCGTTGAGCTCGAGCACGCGGTCGGCGCGCAGCTTGCGCATCTCCTCGCTCGGGCCGTTGCGGAAATATTTCTCCATCTCCAGCGTGAAGCCGCCGGTCGAGGTCAGGCAGCAGGACGAGGAAACGAGCTTGCTGGAGAAGGTGACCTGCTTGAGCTTCTCGTCGCCAATGCTGTCGCGGATGAAGTCGAGCATTTCCCTGTTCTCGACGACCTTCTCCTCGGCTGCCTTTTTCTCCTCGTCGGTCTGGAAGCCGAGGTCCTCGGTCAGAACGTTGACGAAGCTCTTGCCCTCGTACATGCGCAGCTGTGAGAGCACGGTCTCGTCGATGGGGTGGTCGAGATAGAGTATCTCGTAGCCGCGGGAGCGGACCTCCTCGCACTGGGGCAGCGCCATTGCGTGCTTTACGGTGTCAGCCGAGGCAAAGTAGATGGCCTTCTGGCTCTCGGGCATCGCGTCAACGTACTCCTTGAGCGAGCGCATGCTGTCCTCGGAGGTGTAGAATATCAGCAGATCCTTGAGGAAGTCGGTGTAGCGGCCGTACTCGTCGCAGACGCCGCACTTGATGTGGATACCGAAGTTTTTCCAGAAGGTCTCGTACTTCGGGCGATCGTCGCGCATCATCTTTTCAAGCTCGGCCTTGATCTTCTTTTCGAGGTTCTGGCCGATGACCTTGAGCTGGCGGTTGTGCTGAAGCACCTCGCGGGAGATGTTCAGGCTCAGGTCGGGTGAATCGACTATGCCGCGCACGAACTCGAAGTAGTCATGCAGCAGCTTGTCGCAGTTTTCCATAATGAGCACGCCGTTGCAGTAGAGCTTAACGCCCTTCTTCGTCGCGCCGGATATGGCGTTGTCAATATCCTTGCCGGGGATGAACAGCATCGCCTTGTACGCGACCACGCCCTCGGCGTTTATCCTCAGCACCGCGGCGGGGTCGGTCTGATCGCGGTTAGTCTCCTTGTACCACTCGACGCACTCCTCGTCGGTGACCTCGGTCTTGGCGCGCTGCCAGATGGGCACCATGGAGTTGACCGTCTCGGGCGCGGTGACGCTGACGGTGTGCATGACGGGCTTGCCGTCGGCATCCTCCTCGCCGGTGGGCTGCTGCTCCTGATGGGTGATGTCCATGACGATCGGCCAGCGTACATAGTCGGAGTATTTCTTCACCAGCGCCTTGAGCTTCCATATCTCGAGGAACGAGCCGTATATCTCCTCGTCGGTGTCCTCCTTGATGTGCATTATGACATCCGTGCCGGGCTTGTACTTGTCGCACTCGGCGACGGTGTAGCCGTCAGCGCCGGTGCTCTCCCACTTAACGCCCTTTTCCTCGCCGTACTTCTTCGTCACGACCGTGACCTTGTCGGAAACCATGAAGGCCGAGTAGAAGCCCACGCCGAACTGGCCGATGATGGATATATCGTCTTTCTCCGCCTCCTCGGCGCTCATGTCGTTTTTAAACTTGAACGAACCGCTCTTTGCGATGACACCGAGGTTCTTCTCCGCCTCCTCCATGCTCATGCCGATGCCGTTGTCGGACACGGTGATCGTGCGCGCGTCCTTGTCAACGGTGATGCGGATGCGGTAGTCGCTCCTGTCAAGCCCGACCTTGTCGTCCGTCAGCGAGATGTAGCACAGCTTGTCTATCGCGTCGGATGCGTTGGAGATGATCTCTCTGAGGAATATCTCCTTGTTGGTGTAGATCGAGTTGATCATGAGGTCAAGCAGGCGCTTGCTCTCCGCCTTGAATTGTTTCTTTGCCATTTTCAAACCTCCGTTTACCTTACGGGAGCCCTCGCGCAGCAAGGGCAAATTATAATATTTTATTATACCACAACATTCCCGTTTTTCAAGGCTTTTCACTGGCGCATTTAGTCTGCACCTATACGGTCATTGCGTCAGCACGGTATCGAGGGTGCTGCGGAAACCGCAGCAAGCAGAGAGCTGAAAGCCGATAGCTGAGAGCTGAGAGCCGAATGTATTCGCTCTCCGAGCGAATGATATTTGATTCGTGCGGCTTTGCCGCACTTCAATAATGTTGCGGCTAACGCCGCGATTTGATGAACACCTCATCCGTCAGCCTTGCGGCTGACACCTTCCCCTCGAATTGTAAGGGGAAGGCTTGGTGCGCCGATTTCGGTGCGGGCAAAGCTCGCACTGTACTCGCGGGAGGCGAAACGTTACGGTTTTCTCCAATGTTTCGATACCGTGCACCTGCAATCACCGTATCCGTAGGTGCGTCAAAGCGCCATCGAAAAAACATTGACGGGGGAGCGCGGCGGGGTTACAATGAGAGCAGGAAATGTTCACCGGAGGTGTTATTATGAAAATACAGGTAAATGCTGTCAAGCTTGCCGCACTTGCCGGAGCTGCCGCTGTCGGCGGCTTTATATACATCATCGCGCCCGGCAAGCTCCGCAAAAAGCAGAGGTCGCCGTTCCAGAACCGCAACTTTGCCCATCGCGGGCTGCATAAGCGCGACAGATCCGTGCCGGAGAACTCGCTGGCCGCGTTCGAGCGCGCCGCGTCCTACGGCTATGGCATCGAGCTGGACGTTCAGCTGTCGAAGGACGGGCAGGTCGTCGTGTTCCATGACGATACGCTCAACCGCGTCTGCGGCGTTGACGCGCGCGTTGACTCCAAGACCCTTGACGAGCTCAGGCAGCTGCGGCTGTGCGGCACCGACGAGACGATACCGCTGTTTTCCGAGGTGCTCAAGACCGTGCGCGGCCGCGGCGCGCTCATCGTCGAGCTCAAAAACGGCAAGCGCAACACGGAGCTGTGTGAAAAGACCTACGCCCTGCTGCGGCGCTACAGCGGCGACTACTGCATCGAGAGCTTCAATCCCTTCATCGTGCGCTGGTTCAGGCTCAACGCGCCCGAGGTCGTGCGCGGCCAGCTCGCAAACCCGCCCGCGGACTACAAGGGCGAGGTCCGGCCCCTGACCGCCTTCCTGCTCGGCAATGTTCTGCTAAACTTCCTCGCACGCCCGCAGTTTATCGCCTACAAGATCGCGCCCAAGCCCTTCCCCGTGCGCATGTGCGAGGCGCTCGGCGCAATGAAGGTCTGCTGGACCAGCCACGAGTGGGCAAACGAGAAGGGCAACGACACCGTCATTTTCGAGTTCTACAAGCCCAAGCTCAAATTTGCTCAAAAACGTTTTTTTAGAGGCGCTTTGAGGTACCTACCTATACGGTAATTGCGGCATCCCGACCGGATTTTTAGAGGCGCATTCAGGCTGCACCTATACGCATATTGCGGTGTCCCGACCGGAAGTTTCCGACAAAACAAAAACTCTGCCGCGTAACGCGAGTGCGGAGTTGTGTTGTTGCAGCATCTCAAAAATTGCTGCGCACCATGCCTTCCCCTTACTACGAGGGGAAGGTGTCAGCCGCAAGGCTGACGGATGAGGTGTTCATTAAATTGCGGCGTTAGCCGCAACCTTGTTATGGCGCCCTTGTGGCGGTTTTATGACGCGGCTAAAATCAACGCTTCATTTTAAATTTTCCGCCGTGTTGACGCTAAAAATTAATATTAAATGTAAAACGAGAGCTCAGACTTCAAAATCTGTGCTCTCATTTTTTCTGCCGACTAAATCGTTGCGCTTCAGATAAATATGTGTTTGCCTGACGGCAAATGATTTGATAAACACCTCATCCGTCGGCTGTCGCCGACACCTTCCCCTCGTAGTAAGGGGAAGGCAT
>CAVFCI010000050.1:0-14305 GCA_963620985.1 Hallerella sp.
TCGTAGACAAGGGCGAGACGGAGGTAGTAACCCATGCCGCCCAGTTTATGCGCATCGCCAACTATTTCTACCCCGTGCTCGGCCTGCTCACCATCCTCAGGTACAGCATCCAGGGCTTGGGTTACAGCATGCTCTCGATGATGAGCGGGGTGATGGAGATGATAGCCCGGTGCGGCGTGAGCCTGTGGCTGGTGCCTGCCCTGGCATGGACGGGTGTCTGTTTCGGCGACCCCGTGGCATGGATTATGGCAGACCTGTTTCTCATCCCCGCCTTCTGGTGGCTGTATGGGCATCTGAGGAAGGAAATTAATGTTCAATTCTCCGCGGATTCCACTCCGAGTGAAACGTGAAAGAACAGTCCAGAGTAGCAGAATGAAAAATGTTGTATAGGAGAGTTCTCTATGGTCCCTTAATGGTTGTTCTGTTTCAACGGAAGAACCGTTTTTCTTATTCTCCCTTGAAACCGTTGAGCAGGTCGATTATCCTGTCTACCTCGCTGTCGGTGAGTGTCTGGTTGAGTGGGATGCTCAGTTCTTCGGCGTGAATGCGTTCAGTTATTGGCAGTTCCATTCCACCAAGTAGGTCGCGGTAGCACTCTTGACGGTGCGGCGGTATGGGGTAGTGTATCATTGTCTCCACTCCGTTTGCCTTCAGATATTCCTGAAGCTTGTCGCGCTGTTTGCAGAGCACGGGGAAGATGTGGAACACGTTGTCCAGACAAAAGGCCTCGCCCGGCAGATCTATTATGCCATTGTTCACTCCGTTCACGTATCTCTTTGTCAGCTTCTTGCGGCGGGCATTGTCGCTGTCAAGACGAGGTAGTTTCACACGGAGCACCGCAGCCTGCAACTCGTCAATCCGGCTGTTGCGTCCTGAATATTGGAACACGTATTTCCGGCTGGAGCCATAGTTGCCGAGCGACCTCACCGCTTCTGCCAGTTCAGCGTCGTCTGTGGTCACAGCTCCGGCGTCGCCCAACGCCCCGAGATTCTTTCCGGGATAGAAGCTGTGACCGGCTGCGTCGCCCAATGAACCTGTGCGCTGTTTGCCTTGCCACAGGCATCCGTGCGCCTGAGCATTGTCCTCTATCAGCTTTAACCCGTGCTGACGGCAGATGTTGCCGATGCGTTCCGTGTAGGCGCATCGCCCGTAGAGGTGAACTATCATGACGGCCTTGGTGCGAGGAGTGATGGCCTGTTCAATCAGCCTGTCGTCTATCTGCATCGTGTCGGCCCTCGGCTCCACGAGCACAGGGCGCAAACGGTTGTCGGTTATGGCGAGTATCGATGCAATATATGTGTTTGCCGGCACTATGACCTCGTCGCCCTCCGCCATGACGCCCAGTTCCTTGTATGCCCGGATTATCAGAGTAAGTGCGTCAAGTCCGTTGCCGCACCCTATACAGTGGCGTGTGCCGATGTACTGTGCATAGTCGTTTTCAAACGCAGCGGTGGCCTGTCCTTTCAGAAACCATCCGCTGTCTATCACGCAATCTATGGCGGCGTGTATCTCACCGCTGTACATCTGCGTGACTTTTTGTAAATCGAGATATTTTATTGTTTGTGTTTTGACCATAGTGCAAAGATAATGCAAATTTGTCAAGTTACGTAATTGACAAGGACAAGTTAGTAACTTGTGCTTGACAGTATGGGATGTCGAAATATGTTGTCTTTCCTTGCGTATTTGCATCATCTGAATTCTTAAATCCGAAACGTTGAGTAACGTAAGGACAACGTTGGACTTTATAGTGACGAAAAGAGGGCGTGCCAGTCTTGACACACCCTCGCTGACAAAAGGAATGCACGTTCTCATCTCCCCGTCGCCTGCAGGTACTCCCGTTTCTTCACCTCGTAGGTGGTGAAGGCCTCCACGTACTTATCGCGGCTCTGCTGGTAGAGGCTTTGGGCGTCGAGTAGGTCGCTCATGGTGGCGGTGCCTGCTTCGTAGTAGTCGGTGTTGAGGCGTAGGTTCTCGTCGCTCTGACCGATGCTCTCCTGGGCTATCGCCACTTGTCGGTATGCATCGTTGAGATCGGTCCATGCCTTACGTATCTTTACTACGAGCAGTTGGCTCTTTTCTATCCTCTCGTTCTCAGCGTTCTCCACCTGTAGCTTCTGTCGCTTCATGTCGTGCGAGCCGCCCCACCAACTGCTGATGGGCACGGAGACGGTGACCATGCCCACGAGGCGGTTCTGCGACTTGTCCATCACGTCATTGTATAGGTAGCCTCCGCCCACGGCGACGGAGGGGAGGTTCTTGCCCACGGCGAGCTTGTACTGCAGTTTGCTTGCCTCTATCTGCTTGCCGAGCAACTGGTACTCGCGAGTTTGAAGTAGCGAGACCTCTGCCGTCTGGTAGAGCTGCTGCGGACTCTCCGGCATGGGGTAGGAGAGGGGTGTCTTGCCGTCTGTAACCATCCGACCCTCTACCTCGATGCTTTCCCCGGCATGTCCCATCACCTGCGCCAGCAGATCCTTCATCGTCAGGATAGCGTTCTCCACCTGAATCCTCGAAGTCTTCACCTCGTTCTGTCGCAGCTGCACTTGAAGGAGGTCGTTGCGGTTGCGCACGCCGGCATCCACGGCATTCTGCGCATCCTGGCGCACACGCTCCAGCTGGCGGTCGAGCAGGTCGAGGGTGCGGAGGTTCTCCTGCAGCTGCACGAGCTGCCAGTAGTATTGCTCCGTGTTGAGCCTTACCTCATTCTCCGAGAGGTCGCGCTGCAGACGTGAGACATCCTCGCCAACACGGGCGAGCTTGTTGCCGTTTACAATCTGACCACCGGCAAAGACCGGTTGCATCGCCGTCACTCCGGCTACGAGTCCGTTTTTGACCAACGACATCGTCATGCCGCCAAGGTCCATCTCCAGCATTCCCTTGTTGGCGATGAAGCCGCCGCCCACGGCGGAGACGGTGGGGAAGTACTTGGTGAGAGCTTCCTTGCGCTGCTCGGCAGACATGGCTATCTCGTTGTCGGCATTGCGAAGCGTGAGGTTGTTGCGCACTGCCTCGCCGATGCACTCGTCGAGCGAATATCTATGGCTCTCTTGTGAGGAGGCTGGCAAACCCATTGCCAGTCCTCCCACTATCATTGTCATTGCAAATATCTTTTTCATCAGTTCGTCTATGTTATGTTTATTCCTTTTCCATTTCCAAAGCCAGGGCCCGTTTCTTTTCCGTTCCCTCGAAGACGAGGAGGTACGTTACGGGCACCACGGTGAGGATGCAGAGCATGGAGATTAGCGTGCCGTAGCAGATTACCGTGCCCATCGGCATCCACAGTCCGCTGCCGCCGAGTATCATCGGGATGACACCCATGGAGGCTGCGGCGGAGGTGAGGAAGATGGGGCGCATACGTCGGCTGGCGGAGTGCCAGATGGCGTCGCGTACGTTCATGTGCTCCGTTTCGCGCAGTTCTTCGGCATAGTCGAACATGATGATGCCGTTGCGCACGATGATACCCATCAGAGCCACGAGTCCCATCACGCAGGTAACGCCGAAGGGCAAGCCTTGTATATTCAGTCCCACGCTGGCACCAAAGAGGCTCAGCAGCATGCTGCAGAACACGATGGCCGCCAGATTTATCTTGCGGAAATGCGCCATGAGGATAAAGAATATCATCACCGCCGCCACGGCGAGGGCCGTCATGGTGGGGCCCATCGTCTCGGTGCTGTTCTCCAGGTCGCCGCCGTACACCACGTGGGTGTCTGGCGAGAGCTTGGCAGCCTCCATCTTCTTCTGCACCTGCTGCGTCACGGCCATGGCGTTTACACCTCGCTGGGTCTCGGCCATCACCGTGATGGTGGGCACTCCGTTGCGGCGTACCATCTGTCCGTACTGCGTGGTGGGCACGATGTCGGCTATCTGGCGCAGGGGCACGGTCTTCAGTCCGCCCATCACGGGAATCTGCTCGTCGGCGAGGTGCTCGGTGGTGGCCCGGTTGCAGCGTGTGCTCATCAGCACGATGGGCACCTGCTTGTCGCCCTCCCATACGTTGGCGATGCCAATGCCGCTACCGTAGCGCATGGCGAGGGTGGCCTCCACCTGTATGTTGCTGACACCAAGGCGCGCTGCTTCGTCCTCTTTCAGACGGATGGTAGTGGTGGCCTGCGGCTCCTGGAAGTTGGTGCGCACGAGTTGCAGTCCGGGGACGGAACGCAGGGTCTTCGTCACCTTGTCGGCGTCCGCCATCATCTGCTGGCGGTTGTCGTTGCTCAGGCGAATCTCCACTGGACTGGTGGCCTCGTTGTAGCTCAGCTGCTTGAACTTTATGTTAGCCTCGGGAAAATATGCGGCGTACTTGTCGGCGTACTCGTCGAGCACCGCCACGGTCGCCTTATCGTCGGTCGTGTTGACGATAAACTGGGCGTAGTTGCTGCCGGCTATCTGCGGCGCGTAGGCGGTATGGAAGCGTGGCGAGCCGCATCCCTTGAACGAGGTGACGGAGACGATGCGCTGGTCGCGGCGCAGGATGTGCTCCAGGCTGTCGGCCACGGCGGAAGTTTTGTCGAGCGAGGTGCCCGTGGGCATATAAATCTCCACGGCAAACTGGTTGCGCTCGGCGTAAGGCATGGTCTGCTGAGGCAGGAAGTTCATCATCACCATGCCAGCGGCGATGGATGTCAGACCGACAGCCAACGTGCTCTTGGGCCAGGCGAAGCAGAGGTCCAGCAATTTGTCGTAGTATTTCTGCAAGAGGTCGAGGAACGAGAACGCCTTCTCTCCCGTCTTGGGGTCGAGCTTCTCCTTCAGCGGTTTGCGGATGAAGAAGAACTGGAGGAAGGGCACGAGGAGCGCGGCGACGAGGAGCGACACACCCAGCACGATGCTCACCGCCCAGGGGAAGGCGAGGAGAAAGTCGTGCGTCTGTCCCACGCAGCACACCAGGAAGGGGAAGAAGGTGATGCTGATGGCGCAGGTGGCCGAGAAGATGCTCTTGAAGAAATGGGTGGCGGAGGCGATGGAGGCGTGCCAGCGGCTCTTGCCCTCGCCAATCTGCTCCAGGTAGTTGTCGATGATGACGATGGAGTTGTCCACTATCATGCCGAGCGTCACGATGAGCGCCGCCAGGGTTACCGTATTCAGCTCTAACCCGAAGGCATTGTACAGTCCCAGGGAAATAAAAATGCTGATGGGGATGGTGGAGGCTGCCACCAGAGCCACACGCATGGGCAGGAGGAGCATCACCACGATGACCACTGCCACGATGGCGATGACCAACTCTTCGAGGAAGTTGATGACGCTGTCGTTCACCACCTTGCTTTGGTCGGTAATGCGGAAGATGCTGACGTCCTCGGGCAGCGTCTTTTGGAACTCCGCCATCTGCTCGTCTATGGCTTCGCCCATCTTCACGATGTTCTGTCCCTTCTTCATCTCCACGCTCAGCAGTATGCACTTCTTGCCGTTGTTGGTGATGCGGCTCTCAGCCTCGGGATACTCGCGGCGCACGGTGGCGATGTCCTTCAGCCTAACGTTAATGCCCGTGGGCGAGGAGTAGACTATCTGCTGCTCGATGTCGTAGAGTGTGTTGAGCGACTTGCCCACGTGGATGGGCATCGTGTAGGTTGGGGTCTTTATGCGTCCGCCCGTAGTGGTGAAGCCCTTCTGGAAGAGGGTGGCCGCCACCACCTGGTCGGAGAGTCCGTACTTGGCGAGGCGGTCGTTGTCCAGCACCACCGAAATCTGCTTCTGCTGCATGCCACTCACGGTGAGCCGTCCCACGCTGTAGATGCTGCGCAGACGGTCTTGCAGCTGGTCCATGTACTCGCTCAGTTCGCGGTAGGTTTTGTCCTGGCTCTCCATGGTGATGAGTAGCGAGGAGGTGTCTCCGAAGTCGTCCTGCACCACCACTGCCATCACGTTCTGCGGCAGACTGCTCTTGAAGCTCTGCACGCCGTGCTTGAACTTCGACCAGAACTCGTCCTTGTTGTCCAGCTCGTCGTTCAGCTGCACCTGTATGTAGACGATGCCGTCGCGGCTCATGGAGTAGGTCTTCTCCTTCTTCACCTCCTTGTAGGAGAAGATGTAGTTCTCCAGGGGCTTGGTTACCTGCTGTTCCATCTCCTCGGCGGTGTTGCCGGGAGCCACAGCCACCACGATGCCCTGTCGGATGGTGAAGTCGGGGAACTCGTTCTTGCGCATGTTCGGCAAACTGTAGATGCCGAATGCGATGAGGCTGCACACCACCACGATGACAATCTGCCGGTAGTGCATCGCCCATTCCACTATGTTTCGTTTCTTCTTCATAGTTCTATTTCGTCTTGATTGCCGTGCCTGTACTTACTTTCTGTTGTCCTTCCACGATGAGTCTGTCGCCCGTCTTCAGTCCGCTGACAATGCTCACACCGTTGCTCTGGTATTCTCCGCAGACGATGGTGCGTCGTACGGCCTTGCCGCCCTCGTCCACCCATACGAAGTTGGAGTTGTCGTCAGCCAGCTGCACGAGGTGGGCAGGGATGACGACGTCAGCCTTTGCAGCCATGCCAGCCTTCTGAGCGTCAGTCCTGTCAAGTGCTACCTGCGACACCATGCCGGGCAGGAGGGCATTGCTCGTTCCCACCACACGTATCTTCACGCTATAAGAGCGGGAGATAGGGTCGGCGACGATGCCCTTCTCCACGACGTATCCCTCGTACTGCTTCCCGCCGAGTGCCTGCACCGCTATCCTTGCACGCTGGTGCACACGGACGTTGGCCATCTCGCTCTCCGGTACGGAGATTTTCACGTTGAGCACATTCGTGGTGACGATCTTCACGATGGGCATACCCGGGGCGGCGTTCTGTCCCACCTCGGCATACTTCTCGGAGACGACGCCATCGAAGGGAGCGTGGAGTGCACAGTCGGCAAGGCTCTTCTTGGCGATGCCCTCGGCGGCTATGGCCTGCTGCAGTTGGCTCTGCGCCTCTACCCATTTCAGCTCGGTAAGGCTCCCCTTGTCGTGCAGCTGCTTCATGCGTTCGTAGGCATCCTCCGCTTGCATCCTGGTGGCGTGCGCCATTTCGTAAGTGTTCTTCACCTGTGTGGGGTCTACCGTGGCGATGAGTTGTCCCTTACGCACACGGTCGCCCACCTTCACCTTTAGCTGTAGGATAGTGCCTCCGGTGGTGAAGCTCAGCGAGGAACCGTTCTCTTCCTCCACCGTTCCCGAATACCCGTAGGCATCCCGGGCTGATGTCGTTGCGCCGTCCGTACCGATTGTAATTTCTTTCACTTTCACCGCTTCCGCAGTAGTCTGCGCCTCCTGCTTCTTGCTGCAACCCACCGCGAGGAAGGCCAGCAGAGCAATGGTCGTCAGCTTGCGTATTGGGGCAAGCGTTGAGATGCCCGCCATTGCCAGTTTCTCGTTTTTCACTTTTTTCATGCTGTATGTCTTGTTTGTGTTCATATTATCTAAACTTGGGTGCAAAACAACTTCTTTCGTGTGGATTTATCAGACATACCACGTCCTGTAAAGTGTCCGATAACTCTACGTGGATGGCAAATAACGAAGCATGAGACACAAATAGGAAATGGATAACACTCCAAGATTCGGATGATAGTGATACTTTTGCACCCGAAGTTCTGAATGTGTCACACGAAAAACTACAGGGAGAATTTCAATATGGAGAAAAACATAATATACAATGAAGACGCTTTGAAAGTGGAGAAGATGCTGTCTCAGTCAACACACAGTGGCATCACCTACGAGGAGTGCCGGTCGCGCATGGAGCAGCTAACCGACAAGGACATTGCCGTGTTTGACGAACTGGGCGACTTGCCGGCGGAGAATTTGCACGCAGATGCATACGTGACCATCCTGTGTCTTGGCGGCAAGGCTTCGTGTACGATAGAGGGAACTGAATACCACGTGGGCAAGAACGATATGATAATGGCGCACCCCAACCAGTTCATACAGAACGCCATGGTCAGTTGCGACTTCAAGGGCTGCGGCATACTCATGTCGCCAAACTATTTCGAGAGCATATTCATCGTTGGCGGCAACATCTGGGAGGCTGGACTCATCATACGCGAGCATCCGTTGCTGCATCTTCAAGACCACGAAGTGGAACACTTCCTTGCAGACCATGAGTTTCTGAAGCGCAAGCTTGCCGACACCCACTTGCCTCATCACGAACAAATAATAAAGCTGCTGTTGCAGTCGTTCGTGTTTGAGTTCTACGACAACATTGCCCCGATGCTTGACCAGCAGCTGCCACGCAATGGCCGCACTTCGGCGGAGATGCTTTTCAAGCGTTTCGTCTCGTTGGTTTCCGCCGAGTCTCCGCGCCGTCGCGAAGTGGGCTTCTACGCCGACAAGCTTTGCATCACGCCCAAGTACCTCTCCGCCGTCTGCAAGAAGCAGGCTGGCAAGACGGCCTCGGAACTTATAAACAGTGTCACGCTCAACTACATCCGCAACATGCTCACCTCGTCGGAAAAGAGCATAAAGGAAATAGCCGCCGATGCGGGGTTCGACAACCTCTCGTTCTTCGGCAAGTATGTAAGGCGCGAACTTGGCGTGTCGCCGCGCTACTATCGGGCGCAGCAGTAGCATCGATTGGCTTGCAGCTTACGTTTTTGAACATTACTAAACACGAAAGTAGGAGGTGAACACTTATGATTAGTATTCACCTCCTACTTGGTGGATGGTAATGAAACGGTTGTTGAAATGGCTATGCCGATTTCTTTATTCGTTTCATTTCTTTATGAATTTCATGGCTACGCTTTGTCCTTGTCCTTCCAGCGACACGATGTAGAGTCCCGATGGGAGCGACGACACCGATATTGTGGCGGCAGTTGTGGAATTGAGCGTCACGGTCTTGACCGTTTGTCCACTGGCAGATATTACACGTGCCGTTGTGAAGTGTGCGGCATCGTCGATGGTGATGGTCGAAGTGGCAGCGTTGAAGCTGCACGATGGCTTCTGGCTGGTTTGCTCTATCGAAGAGGTCGTGCTCTTTATTGAGAAGTGGATGCGCTCGGACACTTCCGTGTAGGAGTCGTTGATGTAGAGTGCGCAGAAGTAATCGCCCGGTTTGAGGTCGGCTGCCGGTATGGTGACGAAACCGTCGGTGGCTCCATAGGTGTAATAGAAGCCGTCGAGCATGTCGGTGTTGGGGTCTTTGCCCTCGGCGAACACGCCCACCCAGTCTTTGGGAGTGCCGGGACCGTCGGAGTATGTCACCTTGATGTCCTCGTCATCGTCGTAAACGGTCTTCTCGGTTGCCACGGTCGATATTTTGTCGCCGATAGAGAAGTACAGACGTTCGTCGGACGGCTCGAAGTAGCCGCCACGCGTGAAGTAGCTCACGAAGTAGTAGCCCTTGGGCAGAGGCGTGTCGAGCACCACCTTGCCTTCTTTTGCGCCGTCGTCGATGTATTTCCAGCTGTCGCTGTATGCCCAGTTGCCGCTTGCATCGCTGGTGCCGGGTGTCTTGCCCATCTTGTATATGCCAATCCAGTCTTGGCTAAGCGCGGGTGCATTCTTGTAGCTCACTTCGATTGCCTCGCCCTCGTTGAATGTTGTCTTCTCCATCGACAGTTCAGGCACGTCGCCCACAAAGAAGCGCACACGTTCGGCGGCCTCGGTGTATCCGCCGTCCTTGAAGAGCACTGCGAAGTATTCGCCTTGTTCGTCGAAACTGAAATTCAGTGTGCCCGACTGCCCTTGTGTGTATCCCCATTTCACAGAGACCGTCGAACCGGGGTTCTCGCCGTAGCGGTATATGCCAATCCATGCGTCTTGGTTCTCTGGCGTGTATTTGTACGACACAGCTATTTCCTCGCCGATGGCGTATGCCTTCTTGCTCATTGAGATGGCCGGGTCGCCGTCGATACTGCCCACGACCTTGAAGTTCCTGACGTCCGACCATTCCGACCATTCAAGGTTGGAGTCGCGGTAGCGCAGACGCACATAGTAGTTGCCGTTCTTCAACTTGTATTGGTCCACGGTGTAGCGTGTTATGTCGGTGTTCTCGTTTAGGTCAACGGGAATGTGCCAAGGCTTGCCTGTAGAGCCATACAAGTCTTCAGTGTCGGTCACTTTGTTGAGCACTATCGACGAGAAGTCGGAAGTGGTTGACACTTCTATCTGCACGGAGTTGAGCGGTTCGTCGGTGGTTGTCTTGTATTCACTGCCGACGAAGGTATAGGGCAATGTTATTGAGTCGGGAATGCTGGCAAGCTCAGGCTTTTCGGGTGCGGCTTTGCCAAGTGTACGGTGGAACGAGTCGATGAGTATGTTGTCGACCACGAGGTCGCGGTTGCCTATGGCGTAACACTCGGTGGTCATCTCCTTCTTTTCAAAATCGAAGTCAAGTATCTGGTAGCCCCAGTAGTCGATGGTCTTCTGCACGTCGTCGTAGTCCTTTTCCGACGACATTCCCCATAGCTGGTCCCACGAAGCCGCACCGTTGATGATGTGGTAGATGGGATAGTCGGTCAGTTGGCCACGGTGATACAGGTGGTGGTGTCCGCCGTAGTTGAATATGTGTTTGGGTGTTTCGCTGAGAATGGGCATTATCTCCTCTCTCGCCCACGACGAAATGTCGCCGATGTACTGTTCGGCCTGTATGGGGCGGTGGTTTACGCTGATGATGAAGTCAACCGTGTCGTCGTCCTTTGCCGCATCAACCACCTTGCGCACCCACGCCTTTTGCTCCTTGCCTGTGTGCTCGGTGTCGAGCACCACGAAGAGCAGTCGGCCGGCCTGATAGGCATAGTAGTTTTCGGTGCCGCTGCTGATGCCCTTGTATTCAAGGTTCTCGTAGTGGTAGTGGGCCGCATAGTTGGCCATGCCCGGGTCGTTGTATGTCTCGTGGTTGCCGACGGCGGTCATTATGGGCAAGTAGGGCGACATTAGCTTCGACTTGAACATGTGTATCCACTCATACTGGTCGAGCGTGCCGTTGTCCACCTGGTCACCGACGTTCATTATCATGTTGATGTTGTCCTCCAGATTTCCGTATTTCTCTTGAATCTTTCGCTTGGCCGCTTGCATCAGCCATTCATATCCGCTTCTTGTCTTTATCTGGTGGTCGCCCATGAGCAGAATGCGCATATGGCGGTTGCTGCCTATTTCAGGCATGGTCTTGAAGCGGTATGTCTGGCTCTCCTTGTCGCCGCTCTTCACCTTGTAGCAGTAGGCCGTGTTGGGTTGCAGCCCGGTTAGTTCCACAGAGTTCCAATAATACGTGTCGGAGAGTTTTCCCGTGGTTCCCTGCGTCGTGCTTGACATATTGTCTTCGTCGGTGCCGAAGATTACTTCGGGGGTGTTGTCGAAGCTCGTTTTCCACGAAATCCATATTGAGTTGGCTGTGGCTGTCTGCAGGTGCGGTTGGGTCATGTCGGTGAAGGCCGTAGGCACCACCGTGAGCCTGTGGGCGGTTACATGTTCGGTGTCGCCGTTGACTGGCTCATAGTATATGTCGGCCACGCTTTGCTCCTTGCCGTTTATCACGCAGCTTTGTCCCTCGCTTATGCTATGGTCTACAACATTCGTGATGTAGCGGTCGAAGCTGATGTCAGTGGAGAGCGTGTCTGTGTGCTGGTCGCTGAACACGCGCACCATGCGCAGACGGCTGTCTTGCGACAGAAACGTGGAGCGTAGCGTGAGTGTTGGCGTGTTTTGTCCGCTTACGGCGCGGCATCCTGTGGGCAGAAGCCATTTGTAGGCTGTCACTTCACTGTTTTCGGCAACCGAGAAGGTTGCTTCCGCACCGATTTTCACCTTGTTGGGTCCGTCGATAGCCGTTTGGGCAACGAGCGGCACGGCCACACTTCCTGTAAGCGAAAGCGCACATGCCACGAGTAGGTTCTTTTTCATACGTTAGTTTATGGTTTTAAAAAAAGTACGGTGCAAAAGTACGCCCAACGTATTACAAACAACATTCGCCCGTGTGACTATTCAAAAAACAAGAAGTGACAAGCGTGTTACGCGAAACATCACTAAACAGTGCAAAAATCACAATGTTGCCCTAAACGTTTTTGGAAAAGACGGAAAACGTTAGGGCAACATTGGTCGGAAACAGCAAGAAACAGCAATCAAGGCCTTCAGCGCACTTGAAAGTGACCGTTGATTGCAATCAAGACGTCCAGCGCACCTGAAAGTGACTGTTGATTGCAATCAAGACGTCCAGCGCACTTGAAAGTAACCGTTGATTGCAATCAAGACGTCCAGCGACACTTGAAAGTGACTGTTGATTGCAATCAAGACGTTCAGCGGCACTTGAAAATGAATATTGATTGCAATCAAGACATCCAGCGACATTAAAGGTGACTATTGATTGCGAACAACGACCCCAACGACATTCAAAAGAGGTAATATTTCGCAATCAAGACCTTCTTTTGACTTTAGGGAAGGAAAAAACTCAGAACATTTCTGCTGCAACGGCTACCACTTCTAATAAAATTTATTGCAGTCCGCCAAAACGTTTTAGCCGGAAGAGGTTTTAGCGGACAGCAATAAATGAAGAATGTCTACTTAAAAGAGGGCGTGCCTGTTTTTGACACGCCCTCTTGTCATGAAATCCTGTGTGGATTTGCGGCTATTTCCTGACTTCGGCGATGCGTCACCCTGCTCGCGCGTGCGCCTGTTAGTTAAGATTTCTCCTTCTTGAGTATGGCCTTGATGTCAAACAGCGGCTTAATCTGCAGATGCTTCTCGGTCAGGAAAAGTGTCTTTACTCTCTCTGAATCGCCGTATGGAAGTTTGATTTTGATTGTCGGTATCGTCTTGGCAATATCCAACACTTTGTCCACACTCAGGTTAATCCCACCATGCAGTGCGATGATACGCTGCAACTCCTTGTAGACCTTGTATGCGATGAAACAGATACAGATATGCGCTTCTATGCGTTTCTCCGTGAAGTGGAAAATCGGTCTTGCCTCCAAATTCCCCTTTGTCACTCTGAATGCCCGTTCCACGTACCAAAGGCTATGGTATTGTGAGACGACCTGCTCTGCGTCAAGATCTGTGTTGGTGACATACCCTTTCAGTCCGTCCCATTTGGAGTCGTTCTCTATCTCCTGTTCGTTGATGACCACCCGCACGTCCTTGCTGATGGTGAGGAACTTGTTGTAGCCACGTCTGTTGATGGAGGCTTTGGTAAGTACACCGCTGCCGTACGCCTTGCGCAGCCTCTCAATGCCTTTGTCGCGATTATGAGCGTCTTTCTTTGCCCGCAACTCAGAATAGCCTACAATCAGCCTCTCGCCATTCTTGCGAGTGTATTCATGGTAAGTGCCGGACACCTTCTCCTGAGCAAGCATCCATTCCACGATATCGGCAGATTCCTTCTTAATTCTGGCACCGAGGATGTACTTGTAGCCCGCCTGACGCAGCAACTCCACGTTGGTCTTGTTCAGAAGCCCGGAGTCGGCAACTACTACGAAGTCCTTGATGTTGAAGCGCTGAATGAAGTCATCTATGATGGGAATCATCGTGCGCCCCTCGTACTGTGCACCGTTGAATATGGAGTATGACAGCGGATAGCCATCCGCACTGACCAGCAGTCCCAGGATAATCTGCGACTCTGCTGTCTTGCCGTCCTTTGAGAAACCATTCGTGCGAAGTACGTCCTGCACTCCGGTCTCAAAATACAGCGATGTCACGTCGTAGAACATCAATCCTATGCTGCCTCCAAGTATCTTGCGTGTATGTTCCACGCTTATCTGCTGAACGAGCTCACGCTGCTTGTTGTACAGCTAGTCCATGTAACGATATATCTGGTCAAGGCTGACATCCTCGTGAAAGTATGACTTCAAGTAGTCTGCCGTTGCCGACTTGCTCAAAGGCTGGCAGATGCGGGCGATGACCAGATGAAGTAGAATCTCATCCCCAATCCTATTGAAGCCGATGCTGTCGTAAACCTGATTCAGTATCCGCTGAGGGCCATTGAGGACTACGGCTGAGATATTGTTTAGCATCCGTTCCGATTCGAGAAACTCCTGCTGTACAATACTGCTTCCGGCAAAATCCAACTCCTGCTGGCCTCCGTATGTGCGAACCCATTCGGATGCTTTGGCATATAGACGCTCTGCTTCCTCTTCGGTCTTGGCAACACCGAAACTCTTGACCTCCTTGAAGCCACCACGGCTTTTGTCAACGACTACAACGCTGATGGTGCCGGTTCTGTTTCTCTTCTTACGTGGGAACATGGCGTAAAGGTACACAAAATCCCTGCGTCACCCAAGTCACCAAGCAAAATCCCCTGTTTATCGGGGTTTCAGGCAGGTCGCACCCTCGGAAATGTTAAAACCGCCGAAGTCAGGAAGATTGTTGCTGTCCACCAAAACTCAAAAGAGCATAAAACTTCCAGCCCGAAGC
>CAVFCI010000051.1:0-13884 GCA_963620985.1 Hallerella sp.
CGAGTTGGATTATAGCCATCAAAAACGCCTGAGCTATCAGGCTTTTTGACGAGCGCAGCGAGATTTTTCGTGAAGCGAAGGCTTCACAAAAAATGTGGCGTTTGTGAAGCGTGCAAAAAAGTCACAGACTTTTTTGCACGCTGAATTGCGATATAAGCTATTATATCGCAATTTTTATGCAATTTAGTAAACCTGAAGTAAATATTTAATCGCCCTCGACCATTCTGTAGCCCACGCCGATCTCGGTGAAGATATACTGCGGCTCTGCGGGGCTCTTTTCTATCTTGCGGCGGATGTTTGCCATATGCACGCGCAGCGACTGATTGTTGCCTCTTGTGCCGGGACCCCAGAGCTCCTTGATTATGTAGTCGTAGGTCAGCACCTTTCCGGCGCACTTGCCGAGTAGCGCGACGATCTTGTACTCGTTCTGCGTGAGGCCGACGTTCTGGCCGTTTACGAGCACCTGATGCTTGTCGTAGTCTATCTCAAGCTCGCCGGCCTTGAACTTGCCGGTGGTCGCGATGGTCTCGTTTGCAAGACCCGTGCGGGTGTGGCGTATGGCGGTGCGTATGCGCGCAAGAAGCTCGCCCGCGCCGAAGGGCTTTGTTATATAGTCGTCCGCGCCGAGATCGAGCGCCTCGACCTTGTCGCGCTCATGCGCCCGCGCCGAAACGACGACGATGGGCAGCAGCGTCCACTCGCGCACGCTCTTTATTATTTGCAGTCCGTCGATATCGGGCAGTCCGAGGTCGAGGACGATAAGGTCCGGGCAGTGCGAGGTTATCATGGAATAGGCCTCTGCGCCGGAGCGGGCGACGATAACGTCGTAATCGTTCGATGTGAGTATCGTGCGCAGGAAGTTTGATATGCTGCGCTCGTCTTCAACGATGAGTATTTTGTCACGGATATTCATTCTTCGTTCTCCTCCATGGGCAATGTGAAGCTGAACACGGCACCGCCCTCGGGACGGTTGTCCGCGCTTATCGTTCCGCCGTGGGCGGTAACTATAGCATGGCATGCGGCAAGTCCTATGCCGCGAAACCTGTTGCTGTCATAGGTTTTTCCGTTTTCCGGATCTATCTGACCGCGGAAAATGACGGGTATTATCGCAGGGTCGAGCCCCTCGCCGTTATCCGAGACCGAGATGCGCGTCTCTGCGCCGTCGCGCCTGACATCGAGCCGCAGCTCCGTCATGCCCTCGGCATGCTTTGCGGCGTTGTCCAGAAGATTGGTTATGACCTGCTG
Organism: Hallerella sp.; assembly: GCA_963620985.1. Classification (GTDB taxonomy): domain Bacteria; phylum Bacillota; class Clostridia; order Oscillospirales; family Oscillospiraceae; genus F23-B02. The sequence goes on from CAVFCI010000051.1 coordinate 1,246, forward strand.
GACGAGCATAGCGTCGGCGCTCACCATCAGCGGCTCGTCCGGAATGCTCACCTTGAGATTCACCTCGGGATAGCGCTTTTTGAAATTGGCTATGCACTCGCCGAGTATCTCCTCGACAAGCTCGGGGCTTTTTTCTATATTCGCCTGCTCCGTGCCGCTCATTCGCGTTATCGACAGCAGGTTCTCCACCATTCTCACGAGCCACTCCGCGTCCTGCTTTGCGTCCTCAAGAAGCTCGATGCGCTCATCGTGCGAAATGTGCTCATCCTCGTTTATGACCGTGTCGATAGAGCCGATTATGGAGGTCAGCGGGGTGCGCAGGTCATGCGATATGGCGCGCAGCAGATCGGCGCGCAGCTTCGACTGCGCCGCCTCGTGCCGCAGCTTCTCGCGCTCCCTCGAGCGCGTCGTGAGCGTCGATATGACGATCGAAACGGTGAGCATCGTCAGAAAGGTTATCGGGTAGCCGTAGATAGAGAAGTTGAGCTTCATGTACGGAAACGTAAAGGCGTAGTTAACGCCGATAACGCTCACGACCGAGGCAAGGATGCCGTAAAAATATCCGTCGGTCACGATGGACACGATAAGCACGGCGAGGATGAATATCATCGGAACAAAGGTGTCCGTCGTTCCGACGCGCCCGAGCGAGGAGCACACTATCCACGCCAGCGTAAACACAAGAACGAGAACGACCCAGTTCCGGACTACCCGCCAGCCGTCCGGCTGAGTATTTTGTTTTTTCATACGATCACCTGTCATGAGTTAATTATAACATAGGGCGCATTAAGACTGTGTTAAGAAATTTATACATCCTTGACAGAATTTTTGCAAGTGCTGTTGACAAACGCCGCCCGATGGCGTATTATACATACAGCAAAACCCCATTTGAGAAATAGGAATTGAAAGGAGCGGCGGTCGTGTATATTGCAAACGTAAAGTCTGTCAACTGCTGTTGTTGTGGCATCTGCGCTTGTCGATGTCAGCGTCGTCGCATGCCTTGATACGGTCTCAGAGCCATATTTGCAGCGGCGATGCTATAATGCATCGTCATTTTTTTACGCCAAAATTTCAGATCAGAGGGAAGCAAAATGAAAATTTACAAGTCAGTATCGGAGCTCACGGGGCGCACGCCGCTCATGGAGCTGAGAAACATCGAGGATGAAAACAGGCTCTGCGCGAGAGTTCTTGCCAAGCTTGAGATGTTCAATCCCGCAGGCTCGGCAAAGGATCGCGTTGCAAAGGCGATGCTCGACGATGCCGAGGCAAAGGGTCTGCTGACCGCCGGCGGCACGATAATCGAGCCCACCAGCGGCAACACCGGCATCGGCCTTGCATCGATAGGCGCATCACGCGGCTACCGCGTCATCATCGTAATGCCCGACAGCATGAGCGTTGAGCGCAGGCTGCTCATGACGGCCTACGGCGCGGAGCTCGTGCTCACCGAGGGCAAAAAGGGAATGGCCGGAGCGGTCGAGAGGGCTGAGGAGCTCAAGGCCTCCATCCCGGGTGCGCTGATACTCGGCCAGTTTGAAAATCCGGCCAATCCCGCCGCGCACAGGGTCACCACCGGCCCCGAGATCTGGGAGGACACCGACGGTAGGGTCGATATCTTCGTTGCCGGTGTCGGCACGGGCGGCACGATAAGCGGCGTGGGGCAGTATCTCAAAAGCCGCAAGGGCAGCGTTAAGATCGTCGCCGTCGAGCCCAAGACCTCTCCGCTGCTTTCCGAGGGTCACGCAGGCCCGCACGGGCTTCAGGGCATCGGCGCAAACTTTATCCCCAAGGCGCTCGACAGAAGCATCTACGACGAGGTCATCACAGTCTCCGACGAGGAGGCATATGCCGCCGGAAGGCAGCTTGCCGCACGCGAGGGCATCCTTGCCGGAATAAGCTCCGGCGCTGCGCTTCACGCGGCTGTCGAGCTTGCAAAGCTCCCCGAAAACGCAGGAAAATGCATCGTCGCGCTCCTGCCCGACACAGGCGAGAGGTACCTGTCCAGTCCCATGTTTAAGGAGAACGACAAGTGATGTTTGATGAGCTGCTTGAAACCGTAAACGCATATCTCCAGCGCGACCCCGCGGCGAAGAACCCCGTTGAGGTGCTGCTGCTGTACCCGGGCGTGAAGGCCGTCTGCTACCACCGCCGCGCCCACTGGTGCTATGAGCACAAGCTCATGTTCCTTGCGCGCATGATATCGCAGATGAGCCGCCACCGCACCGGCATAGAGATACACCCCGGCGCAAAGATAGGCCGCCGCCTCGTCATCGACCACGGCATGGGCATCGTCATCGGCGAGACCGCCGAGATCGGCGACGACTGCCTTATCTACCACGGCGTTACCCTCGGCGGTACCGGCAAGGACAGCGGCAAGCGCCACCCGACCATCGGCAACAACGTCCTCATCGGAACGGGCGCAAAGGTGCTCGGTCCCTTCAAGGTCGGCGACAACAGCCGCATAGCGGCAAACTCCGTCGTCCTCAGCGAGATACCGCCCGACAGCACCGCCGTCGGCATCCCCGCCCGCGTCGTAAAGCGTCAGGGCGTAAAGGTCGATTACGCAAGCGAGGTCGATCAGGTAAGCATCTCCGACCCCGTGGCCGAGGAGCTTGCGGCGATAAGAAAGGCCCTGTGCGAAATGAACACAAGGCTTCAGAATATGGGCAGCTGATAAGCTTCGGCAGCACTAAAAACTCCCACCGCAGCAGCGGTGGGAGTTTTTGCAGTTTGTTTCTCTGAAACCCTGTTCTTTTCGGAGTATAAACCGTATTTTGTGGATACATTAAGTATGATACTGCAATTTGCGGTAAATGTCAATACAACAAAACGCGGTATAATATGCTTATCCCGACGGAGGTGGTATCATGTACCCTCGAATTCGGGATCTGCGGGAGGATCGGGACTTGAAGCAGCGCGAGCTTGCCGAATATCTCAACTGCTCGCAGCAGGTGTACAGCAATTATGAGCTCGGGCAGCGTGATATACCGAGCGAGACGCTTATACGCCTGTCGCGCTTTTACAGGGTCTCGGTCGATTACATTCTGGGACTTACCGACGACCCAAGGCCGAAATAAAGCAAGGCGGCATCCGATCATATGCTCGCGTTCGTTGTTGTTTGCTGCATTTTTCGGAAAGCGTTATCAATGGGGTTTTTGGCGCTCGTTTTGCCGAAGCCCCGTTTTTTGCGACTTGCTTTTAAAATAAGTTTAAACATTTTTGCAAAAAGTGTTGCAATGCATAAAGTGATGTGATATATTATTAACGATATCGAGGATCGCGTCCCCCCGTGATCCGGCTCCCGTGGTCATCGTGCTTCGGGAGCTTTCTTTTTGGGCTTGAAAACGCAATTTTTATGTGATAAATTATCAGCATCGAAAACTTTTTTAAGGAGAAAATTTTTATGGAAATCGGAATAAAAGGCAAGGTCGAAACAGTTGTTGACGGCAGCAACACCGCAAAGTTCGTAGGCAGCGGCTCGCTTGACGTTTTCGCAACTCCCTGCATGGTCGGCCTCATGGAGCAGGCCGCGCAGATGTCCGTCGCGCCGTATCTCGGCGAGGGCGAGGGCACGGTCGGCACGAAGCTTGAAATAAGCCACGACGCGGCAACGCCTCTGGGCATGAAGGTCTGGGCTGAGAGCGAGCTTATAGAGATCGACCGCCGCCGCCTCGTTTTCGAGGTCAGAGCCTTTGACGAATGCGGTCAGATCGGCGCAGGCCGCCACGAGCGCTTTATCATCAACAACGAAAAGTTCATCGCCAAGGCAAACGCCAAGGGAGCAAAGTGATGAAGCACTTCATCGTGCTCATCGGAAACTACGGCTCGGGCAAGACGGAGATAGCGATAAACCTTGCGGTCAATTCCGCGGCCAAGGGTCTGAATACGCTGGTCGTTGACCTCGACAAGGTAAACGACTATTTCCGTATGAGCGACCGTGTCGAGCTGCTGAAGGAGAACAACATAAACCTCGTCTCCCCCACCTTCGCCGGTCAGGGCGTAACGCCGAGCAACATGTCCGCCGCCGTGGCCTCGGCCTTCGCAGGCGACTGGGATCTGTGCATTTTCGATGTCGGCGGCGACGCGGCGGGCGCAATGTCGCTCGGCAGGTATCACACCGACTTTGCCGCCCTCGAGGAGGGGCAGCTTGAGGTCTACGATATCGTCAACGTCTTCCGCCCCATGTCCGAGAGCCCAGAGAAGATCATAAGGCTCAAGGAGGAGATGGAGGGCTTTGCGCGGCTCGAGGTCACGGGCTTTGTGAACAACTCAAACCTGCTCAACTTCGCAAGCGCCGACGATATCCGTCAGGGCTACGAGGTGCTGCGCGAGACGAGCAATATGACTGGCATCCCCGTTGCCCACACGACGGGCCGCAAGTGCTTTATCGAGGAGTTCCTGCGCGACGGGCGCGACCCGAAGTATATAGGTGAGCCGATCGGACTTGAGACCTATATGCACCGCTCGTGGGAAGCCTTCACCAATCTGGGACTGTAAAATGCCAAAGCTCGGGAGCGTTATACCCCCGAGCTTTTTCTTATACGGATGCCATGAAAACACGAATGATAAAAATTTTCATATGCCTCGAAGCGGCGCTGTACCTCGCCTTTACCGCGATGGACATTTTCGCATCGGGCGGCAGTGCGCCCCTGAAGTTTGCCGGTATCGCGCTGTGCTTTGCCTTCTCGCTGTTTTTGAGCGCAGACGGCGGCGAACGGCTCGTCACGGCGGCGGTCGGGCTCGCAATGACGGCGGATATATTCCTGCTCCTGCTCGACGCTCACTACGCCGTCGGCATGGGTCTGTTTTTCGCCGTGCAGATACTGTACTTTGTGCGCATCTACCGCGCAAACGGGCGCAAAGGCGCGTGGCCGGCGCGTGTTTACCTGTTCATGGGCTGCTTTGCGCTGTTTATGTACATCGGCGGGGACCGTGTGCCGCTTGCGCTGCCGGCAGCGGCGTATTTTGCCTTTTTCCTGTGCAACGTCATGCAGGCCTCCGGCAGCGAAAACAGGCTGTTTTTTGCCGGACTGTGCGTATTTTTGTGCTGCGATATCTGCGTGGGGCTGCACAATATACCGGATCGGATCCCCGATTGGCTGCACCGCGCCGCCGATATCGGGATGTGGACGTTTTACCTGCCCTCGCAGGTAATGCTGGTTTTATCGGGAAGGGAGCGTGACGTGTATGAGAGGACGGAGTAAGACGGCAGCCGTCATAATGAGCCTTGCCGTTGCGCTTGCGCTGCTGACGGGCTCGATAGCCGTGCCCATACTCGTCAGGCCGTTTTACTACGCGCAGATACAGCCGCTCGGATTGGAGGCCGCAAGCGGGCTGAGCCGTGCGGAGATAATCGAGGCCTATGACGAGGTGCTCGACTACTGCATCGGCCTGAGCGGCGAGTTTTCCGCCGGTGCTCTTCCCTTTTCAGCGTCCGGCAGCGCGCATTTTGCCGACTGCCGCACACTGTTTATCCTCGACCTGCGGCTGTTTGCCGCAAGCGCCGCGCTGATCGTGCTGCTGGAGCTGCTGTTCAGACCGCCCCGCCTCGGCAGGCACGGCGCACCGTTCTGGGGAGCTGCCGGCATGGGAGCGCTGCTTGCCCTCACCGGCGCTGCCGCCGCCGCGGATTTCGACAGAGCCTTCACCGTGTTCCACACGCTCTTCTTCCCCGACAGGGACAACTGGCTCTTTGACCCGGCAGCCGACCCCGTGATACTCATAATGCCCGAGGCGTTCTTCCGCAGCTGCGCGATACTCATCCTCGCGGTGCTGCTCGTCTCCGCCGCGGCGATAATAGCTTGTGATATAAAAAAGGCTATGCAGAATGATGCATAGCCTTTACAGTATTATTGATTATTGCAGCTCGACGGGCTCCGAGAACGGGCGCTCGAGGCATTCGGGGTGCTCGAGGATGTACTTGAGTATCTTCACGCTCTTGGAGTAGTAGTAGCCGTCGGCGATGCGCTCGTCGATCGTGAGGCCGAGGTCAACGCTGTTGCGATACTCCTCCTCGCCGTTTTCGTTGCGGAAAATGCGCTCCTTCATCTCGCCGACAACGACGAAAATGGAGGTCGTGCCCCAGTTGGTGAGGTGATGATAGCCGCTTCTGAGCTTTATCGAGCCGAGGTTGGAGAGAATGACCGAGGCGTAGTAGGGGTCTGCCTCGATGATCGACTGCGGGACGATGCCGTGGCGGTCAAGCTGGCGCATGAGCCAGATGAAGAACTTGACGAACCAGCGCGGCAGCTTGTTGAGAAGATCCATAGTGTCAGCCGTGGCATTGCCCGCGCCGCTGCTGTTCTTCTCGCGGTATATCTGCCTGTAGAGCTCCTCGTGCAGCGAGTCGAGCGTGGAATCCTCGGTCGCATAGACAAAGGCCATGCCCTCCTCGGAGCTGTCGCTGAACTGCTTTTTGATGACAAAGGAGGCGCTGTAGGTATTGCGCTGATAGTTGTTCTTATTTGCTATGAAGCGGTTGAGCTTCGGGCGCAGAATAATGGTCTTGAGTATCGCCGCTACGATGAGGTGGAAAAGCGTGAACTTGAATTCGGGATTTTCCGCGTTGCGCTTTTCAAGATATTTGTCGATATTGGTAAGGTCTATGCGCTCGGATATGAATGCCTCGTTGTCGCAGCGATTGGGATATACCATGGGCATGATAAGGTGCATACTGTCCTGCTTGCGGATAAGCGTGGCATCTCTGCGGTCGCCGAAGCGGCGTTTTACTTCGTTCATTGATCATCCCTCGAATACTTTAAATTTTTTAATGACTTTTGAATAAAGCAATTTTATCACAAAGTTTTTATAAGTCAAGTGTTGACAAGGGCACTGAAAATATGTTCTAATAATTTTTATACTATTTTAAGATTAAAGGTGAAGATGATTGAGTTTTATAGACATATTCCTGATCGGCGTTGCACTGAGCATGGATGCCTTTGCCGTGTCCATCTGCAAGGGTCTTTCGGTCAAAAAGGTCAGCGCGAGACATGTGCTCACGGTCGGCGTTTATTTCGGCGGCTTTCAGGCGCTCATGCCGACGCTCGGCTTTCTGCTCGGCTATAAGTTTGAAAGCTTTATCACGAACATCGACCACTGGATCGCCTTTATACTGCTTGCGCTCATCGGCGGAAACATGATAAGAGAGGCGCTCGGCGAGGACGAGGATCACGAAAACGACGACTTCTCCTTCAAGGCCATGCTGCCGCTGGCCGTTGCAACGAGCATCGACGCGCTCGCCGTGGGCATAAGTTTTGCGTTTCTGGGCGTTGATATCGTGACGGCGGCGCTGCTCATCGGCGCTACGACCTTCGTGCTGTCGGGCGTTGGAATATTTGTCGGCAACATATTCGGCTCGAAGTACAAGTCAAAGGCGGAGCTTGCCGGCGGTGCCGTGCTCATCCTCATAGGCCTGAAGATACTGCTTGAGCATCTGGGGCTTATAAGCTTCTGAAGCTATGAGGGATAAGCTCAGAATGTACCTGCCGATAGCAATGATGCTCGTCATTGCGCTCACGGCGGGGGTGCTCATATGGCTGGATATTCTGCACGTCGATCAGATCATCGCGGCGGTCAACGATAATCGCCTGCTCGCGCTGCTCGTGATCCTTGCGTTGTTTGCCTTCAAGGGCTGCTCGTGCATACCCTACGCGGTCATCCTCATCGGCTGCGCGCTCATATTCGAGCTGCCGCTGGCCATTGCGATAAACGCGCTCGGAACGGCGCTGTGCATTTCGGTGTCCTACCTCATAGGCCGCTTTTCAAAGGGGCTGAGCTTTGAGGGCATGATGGAGAAGTACCCGAAGTTCCGGCGCTATTTTTCCAACGCGGAGAACAGCAGCTTCACATTTGTATTCTTTGTGCACTCGCTTCACCTTTCCATGGAGGTGCAGGGCGTTTTGTTCGGGCTGCTGCGCACACCGTATTGGGCGTATCTGGGCGGCTCGATGCTCGCGCTCATGCCGAGCATGCTCATTTTTACGGTCATCGGCGATAAGTTCGATCTCACAAGCCCGCTGTTCTGGGCATTTGTCGCGCTCGACGCGCTCACGGTGCTCTTCGGCTTTGTTTACGCGAAGAAAAACATCATAGACGGCGGCAAGGAAGCGCCGGAGTCGAAATAACGTAAAAACGCCAAAACCCGCCCAAGATGGCGGGTTTTGGCTTAACCTATAGCTTTTACGGAGAAAAAAGTTATTTCATGAAATCAGGGGTCGGCAGCATGAACTCAAGCACGCCAAGCGCGGGGAAGAGCAGTGCGAGGAAGCCGAACTGGGAGCTTCCGTTGGAGCCGTACATCTCGAAGCAGAAAATGCACAGTGCTGCAAAAGCAATGACGGTGAACACGATCTCGCGGATGAAATTCTTTACTTCGTTACTCATTTTGAAAACTCCTTTTATAATTATTTGAATTGATTTTTTGTTTGTCAGAGATTTAACTTTCTCTTTCTGGCTTTATAATACTCCCGCGGAACGCATTTAGCAAGCGAATAAAAATCATGTATTGCATGACTTTTTGTAATGTTAATTAATTAACTAACGTTTTTTTCAGAGGCGCTTTGGGGCACCTACCTATACGCATATTGCAGGTGCACGGTGTCGAAACGCTGGAGAAAACAAGTACGTTTCGCCTCCCGCGAGTGCGAAGTAGTATTGTTGCGGCATCCCAAATACTGCGGCGCACCATGCCTTCCCCTTACTTCGAGGGGAATGTGTCGGCGACAGCCGACGGATGAGGTGCTTATCAAATCATTTGCCGTCAGGCAAACACAAATTCATATAAAACGCAATAATTTAGCCGGCAGAAAAAATGAGAGCACAGATTTTGAAGTCTGCGCTCTCTTTTTGCATTTGATATTGAATTTTAGCTCCAATGTGGCGGAAAATTTAAAATGAAGCGTTGATTCAAGATGATTAAGTCAATGCGCCACCGAAAGTGCGCGCATGGCGTTGAGGACAGCGATGACCATTACGCCGACATCGGCGAAGATCGCGGCTCCCATGTCTGCCGCGCCGAGGGCTACCAGCAGCAGGCAGGCAAATTTCACGCCGAGTGCAAAAACGATATTCTCGTACACGATGCGGATGCACTTGCGCGAAATTTTTATCGCCTTGGATATCTTCATCGGGTCGTCGTCCATGAGCACGACATCAGCGGCCTCGATCGCCGCGTCAGAGCCCATTGCGCCCATTGCTATGCCGATATCCGCGCGGGAGAGCACCGGCGCGTCGTTTATGCCGTCGCCGACAAAGGCGAGCTTTGCCTTGCCGCCGGTCTCGCCGAGCAGACGCTCGACCTCGCTGACCTTGTCGCCGGGCAGGAGCTGGGCGTGAACCTCGTCAACGCCGAGCTCTGCCGCGACCTTGTCGGCCACGGCCTTCGCGTCGCCCGTGAGCATAACGGTTCTGCTGACTCCGGCCTTTTTGAGCTCGGCAATGGCCTTGGCGGAGTTCGGCTTTACAAGGTCGGAGATTACGATGTGGCCGGAGTAAACGCCGTCAATGGCAACGTGAACTATCGTGCCGACGCTGTGACAGCCGGTGTGCTCGACACCGAGCTTTTTCATCAGGCGCTCGTTTCCGGCGGCGACGGTGTGTCCGTCAACCACGGCGATGACGCCGCTGCCGCTTATCTCCTCGATATCAGCGACGCGGCTGCGGTCAAGCTCCGTTCCGCAGGCGCGCTGAAGGCTGCGGCTTATCGGGTGCGAGGATGCGCACTCGGCAAGCGCGGCGTATTCAAGCAGCTTCCTGTCCTCTATAGGGCAGTGGTGGATGCCGCTGACCTCGAACACGCCCTGCGTGAGCGTGCCGGTCTTGTCGAAAACAACAGTCCTTGTCTGTGCGAGAGCCTCGAGATAGTTCGAGCCCTTTATGAGCACGCCCTCGCTGCTCGCACCGCCCAGACCCGCGAAGAAGCTCAGCGGAATGCTGATGACCAGGGCGCAGGGGCAGCTTACGATCAGAAACGCCAGCGCACGGTAGATCCATACGGCCCAGTCTCCGCCGAGCCCCATGAACAGGATGCGGATAAGCGGCGGCAGAAGCGCAAGCGCAAGCGCCGCATAGCACACGATGGGAGTGTAGACCCTCGCAAAGCGCGAGATGAACTGCTCCGACTGCGACTTGCGCGAGCCGGAATTTTCGACGAGCTCAAGTATCTTAGACACGGTCGATTCGCCGAAGGGCTTGGTCGTGCGCACACGGAGCATACCGCTGAGGTTTATGCAGCCGCTGATGATCTCCGCGCCAGGCTCAACGTCGCGCGGCAGGCTCTCGCCCGTGAGTGCGCTGGTGTTTATCGTGCTCCTGCCGTCGATGACGATGCCGTCGATGGGTACCTTTTCACCGGGCTGCACAACGATCACGCTGCCGGTCCCGACCTCGTCGGGATCGACCTGCTCCAGCCTGCCGCCGACCTCGATGTTGGCATAGTCGGGGCGAATATCCATCAGCGCGGATATGCTGCGGCGGCTCTTGCCGACGGCGTAGCTCTGGAACAGCTCTCCGATCTGGTAGAACAGCATGACGAGCACCGCCTCGTTGAAGTCGCGGCTGCCGCTTATGAAGGCAAGCGCGACAGCGCCGACCGTGGCGACGGCCATGAGGAAGTTTTCGTCGAAAACGCGGCCATTCAAAATGCCCTTTCCGGCCTTGCGCAGAATGTCATAGCCGATGACGAGGTACGCCGCAAGGTACAGCAGCATTTCCGGTATCTCCGGCAGCGCCGCGAGATTGAGCAGCGCCAGCAGCGCCGCGGCAACGATTATGCGCACGAGCACCCTTTTCTGCTTTTTATTCATAGAAACCAATCCTTAAATACAATGAAATGCGCCCTCCGTACAGGAGGGCGTTGCTCCTCAGAGATATATCTCGCAGTCGTCCTCGACCTTTTTGCAGTTCCTGACGACGTTCTTCATGACCGCGTCAATGTCCGCACCCTCTGCAAACTCCAGCGTCATCTTCTGCGTCATGAAATTGACGGCTGCCTTCTCAACGCCCTCGGTCTTACCGGCTGCCTCTTCCATGAGATTTGCACAGTTTGCGCAGTCCACTTCGATCTTGTAAGTCTTTTTCATGATACTTCTCCTCGTTTTTATAATTTTTACAACGCAAATAGATCAAACATCTGAGTAAATCAAACAATTAAATGATTGTTTAATCGTTATGCTTGCAGTATAATAAGCGTGAGCCGGAAAGTCAATGCCGCAGGGCGACTTACTTCCGAATGGGCTCAAATCATTTCCGAATGGAGTAAGAGTATGAAAAACGAAACGATGCCCCACGATCACGGGGAGGAGATAAGCGAGCATCTGCGCGAGAGCGTGGAGAGGACGGAGAGCTTCCGCACGGTATCGGATATCTTCAAGCTGCTGGCCGATCCCAGCCGTGCGCGGATATTCTGGCTGCTGTGCCACTGCGAGGAGTGCGTTGTGAACATATCGTTTCTGACGGACATGACCAGTCCCGCGGTGTCGCACCACCTGCGCCAGCTCAAGGACGGCGGGCTGATCGTCAGCCGCCGCGAGGGCAAGGAGGTCTATTACAAGGCCGCGCCCACGGAGCAGGTGCGGCTGCTGCACGTCATGATGGAAAAGACGATGGAGATATCCTGCCCCGAGGAGCGCGGCGATATCCAAAGCGTGCCGGAGCTGCCGGAGCTCGACGCGCACACCGGCGGCGAGGGGCGCTGCACAGCCGAGCAGCTGGAGACGGTGCGCCGTGTGCACGAGCTGCTGACGGAAAATCTCGACCGGCGCTATACGATCGAGGAGCTGTCGCGGCGCTTTCTCATCAATCCCTCCACGCTAAAGGAGAGCTTCAAGGCCGTTTACGGGCAGTCGCTGGCCGCGCACATCAGGGAGCACCGCATGGAGCTTGCCTCCGGGCTGCTGCGGGATACCGGCCTGAGCATCGCCGAGATCGCCGAGCGCGTCGGCTACGAGAATCAGAGCAAATTCTCCGCCGAGTTCAAAAAATACACCGGCAAGCTCCCCTCCGAATACCGCCGGTTTTTGGAGGCGCATTGAGGGCGCTGCGGATACCGCAGCGAGCTGAGAGCTGAAAGCCGATAGCTGATAGCTCAAAGTGTGCGCGTAGCGCACGGATTTTTACAGGCGCTTTTAGTCTGCACCTATACTCATATTGCGGTGTCCCGACCGGAAATATTGGCATAAACCGTAGCGTTTCGCACCCCGCAAGTGCAGCGCAAGCTTTGTCAGCACCGAAATCGGCGCACCAAGCCTTCCCCTTGCGGAGCTCGAGGGGAAGGTGTCGGCGATAGCCGCAACCTTGTTATGGAATCCATGTAGCGGTTTTATGATGCGACTAAAATCGACGCTTTATTTTAAATTTTCCGCCACCTTGGAACTAAATTCAATATCAAATGCAAAACAAGAGCGCAGACTTCAAAATCTGTGCTCTCATTTTTACTGCCGATTAAATTAAGACATTTTATATAAATTTGTGTTTGCCTGACGGCAAATGATTTGATGAACACCTCATCCGTCGCGCAAGCGCGACACCTTCCCCTCGTAGTAAGGGGAAGGCTTGGTGCGCAGCAGTTTTTGGGATGCCGCAACAACACAGCTCCGCACTCGCGTGAAGCGACAGAGTTTTTGTTTTGTCGGCAATTTCCGGTCGTGC
>CAVFCI010000052.1:0-13775 GCA_963620985.1 Hallerella sp.
AATTTAACAAAATATGAGCGCCTTCTTTGTCACTATTCACAAAAACATGGAGACGGCTTGCCAATTTGAGATATATACAGTAATATTTCATTGATTATACATTTTGTAAGGAGAGATGAAATGAAAAAACGACTGATCGCACTGCTGCTCGCTGCCGTGATGCTCTGCACACTGCTGCCCGTCGGGGCTTTTGCCGAACAGACGGTGTATATAACGGACACCGGCAATAAGTATCACAGCTACGGCTGCAAATATCTCAGCGAGTCGAGCACTGCCGTGCAGCTTGACTATGCTCTGAAGCAGGGATATACGCCGTGCTCTGTGTGCAATGCACAGACATATGATGCCGGCTTCACCGATGTTGCCTCCGGCTCGTACTGCTATGATGCGGTGCAGTGGGCGGTAGGCAAGGGCATCACAAACGGCACAGATTCGACGCATTTTTCGCCCAATCGTGGCTGTACCCGCGCACAGGTCGTGACCTTCCTCTGGCGCGCAGCCGGTTCGCCGGATGTGAATGCAACTGTTAACTTCGTTGACGTGAGCAAAAGCAGCGTTTACTACAATGCCATCATGTGGGCTGTTGCAAACGGCATCACCAAGGGTACAGACGCTACGCATTTCTCCCCGAACGATACCTGCACCCGCGGTCAGGTGGTAACATTCATGTACCGCGCCGCCGGTGAGCCCGCAGTCAGCGGCACGGCGGGCAGCTTCGTTGATGTTGCCTCCGGCTCGTACTGCTTTGATGCAGTGCAGTGGGCAGTTGCAAACGGCATAACCAAGGGCACGGACACGACGCACTTCTCGCCCAACGCGACCTGCACCCGCGGTCAGGTCGTGACATTCCTGTATCGCTATTATAACAGCAATACTCCCGACCCCGCGCCTACACCCGATCCTGCACCAACTCCCGACCCCGCGCCCACGCCTGATCCTGCGCCTACGCCCGAGCCCAGCCCTGCGCCAACGCCCGAGCCGTCCGAGAACGAAGAATATATCGTCAGCGGAAAGCTTCCGTATCCCTGCCCCACGCCGGAAAGCGGCGTCCCGTCGCCTACGGATGCAGCGACGCATGACAATGCCCTTGCGCTTTTGGATAAATACTGCCCGAACGGAGCGTACATTCTGCGTGCAACGGAGGCAGATGGCGGCGATTTCATGGTATGGCTTCAAGACGATACTCTTCTAAAAAGGATCGGCACGGCGGTTCATGAACAGTCGCATGCATATACATCATATAACAGCTCGTACAGCATGAAGAAGGATTCTGCTACAGGCGAATACAGCCTCGCTGTTGAAAGAGCCTATTATCTGGGCGAGGGCAGCCACATTATGGTTCCCGAAACCGCTACCTATAATACTGAGGAGATAGCGGCCATCGTGCCCGAAAGCCTGCGCACATTCCGTTATGACACATATGTCGGGGAGGGCGCGGAGGTCGACTCCAATGTCAACGGCATATATGGCTTAATGAATGAGTTTACCGCATACAGCTGGGGCTCACTTACGGATATTTCACTGTACGAATATTTCCTCGATCAGCCGCTCACGGCAGAAAACTGGCTGAAATACGTCAACATCGCAAGCGGATCATATTATGCATACTCCGAATTTAAGTTCTTTATCCTTTCCTACATGCTGTATGCAAAGGAAAACTATCCGGAGATATACGAGCAGACAATGAACAATCAGGCCTTGCTCGATGCTTTCCAGATAGTCGAAATAAGATACCGCGCAACGGTAGAGCAGTATTTTGCAAACCTTGACAGCCTCGCGGAATACCTTGAAGCAAACGGGCTGGACACACGGCACGAAAACGGCTACTTCTATATAAGCACCGGCGGCAGCTACAGCGGCGGAGGCACCTTTGAAGAAACCTACACGCTTCTTGAAAACGCAATGCAGGCTCCCGAATACGTCGAGATGTACAATCTGATGACCAAATAAGGAAACTCCCATATCAAGAAACTCCCCGACCGCCGGTCGGGGAGTTCTGCTGTTTAAAGCCTTATCATCGTGCGGTCGATGCCGCTTATTTTTCGTGCGCCGCACATATACATGGTGTCCTTGAGCTCTGCGCGCAGCTTTTCGATATAGCTGACGATGCCCTCGGTTCTGCCGCCGTAATAGCTTATCAGAAACGGGCGGCATATCATTACCGCGTCCGCGCCGACGGCAAGCGCACGGAAGATATCCGTACCGCTGCGGATGCCGCCGTCAACTATGATCTTCAGCCTGCCGCCGACCGCATCCACGATCTCCGGCAGCACCTCTGCCGTTGCCGCTGCACCGCCGAGAACGCGCCCGCCGTGGTTTGAAACCACTATCGCCGCAGCTCCGGCATCCGCTGCCTTTTCTGCGCCGCGCACCGTCATTATGCCCTTGATTATCACGGGCATTTTCGCATATTCGCACAGCTCGCGCAGCTGCGAGACGCTCTTGCTGCCGGCATCGGCGTTCGCCTTTTTTAGATGCGGAAGTCCGGCGGAATCGACCACTAACGATACCGCAAAGGGCATGGCCGCGTTTGCCGTGTCGAGATTTGCCTTTATCGTCTCCATGCTCAGCGGGTTTATGACGGGAATGGCAATACCGCCGTGCTTTTTCGACGTTTCGCAGCCGTGGGGAAACACCCTCGCGTCAAGACCGTCGCCGAAGCTCGATGCAATGCCGCACATTTCGGCGGCCTCGGCGCAGCATTCGTTAAAGTCTCGGATATCGTCCGTGGGATTGTACTGCGCCCTGAGCGAGCCGACGGGCGCGGAGATCAGCGGCATGGACAGCTGCCTGCCGAGAAATTCAATGCCGGTATCGACCGGCTCGTCGGGGAAGATCGTGTCCATGTTGAGCTTAATTTCTCTCCAAGCCCTCCAGTTGTCGTTTGCGCCGTTGCCCGGCGCTTTCGAGCCGGGACCGGGCATAAGATTGCCGCAGGCAAGGCCGTTGCACTCGGGACAGACCTTGCAGTTCGGACCGATGTTCTTTTTTGCGTTTGCGAGAACGTCCTTGTACTCCATATCCATACCTCTCAAAATTATGTTAACCTATATATCTCCGCCGAGCAGGGGGGCACAATATGCTCTTTGCCGTGCGCAGGGTCATAGCCGCTCAGCCTGAACTCTCCGTCTCCGCGGTTTACAACGCAGAGAACGCGGTCGCTTCCGGCTTCGCGCAGGATCACCAGCACGTCGGGCGAGGGTGCATAAAACTCAGCGCTGCCGGAGAGCAGCGCCTCGCTGCCGTTTCGTGTCCTGCCGAGCTCAGCATAAAAGTTATGTAAACCTTTGCCGGAGGGCTCGAAGGGTGCTCGGTTAAAGGGATCGCCCGCACCGTCAAGACTTTCCTCATCGCCGTAGTACAGGCAGGGCACGCCGGGTGTGCAGTATTGTATCGCCGCACATAGCCTTTGCAGCCTGTCCGCCTTCTCAGACTGCTCGGGCGTGAGTTTAAACGCTGCCTGAGACTGGCGGTCGAGGGACTTGAGCATATGCTCTGCGCCGAGAGCCGAATGCAGGCGCTCGACATCGTGCGAGGACAGCAGATTCATAAGCGCCATGTACATGGGCTTGGGGTAATTATGCTGCTGCGAGAGCAGGAAATCGCGCAGGGCAAAGGCATCGGTCTCGCCGCGGGCAAAGCTTATCACCGCTGCGCGGAAGGGATAGTTCATCACGCTGTCGAGCGCACCGCCGAGGGCGTAATTGCGCCGGTGGCCGTAGCTGACCTTGAGCACCGCGTCCTCCCAGACCTCGCCGATGACGGCGCAGTCGGGCTTTTCGGACTTGGCCGCCTCACGAATGAGCGCGAGCACATCGTCAGGCAGCTCGTCTGCAACGTCGAGCCTCCATCCGGAAGCACCGCGCCGCAGCCAGAGCTTCACTATGCTGTCGCTGCCGCGTATGATATAGTCCTGCCAGCCTTTATCCTCCTCGTTGACCTCGGGGAGATCCTTGAAATTCCACCAGCAGCGGTAATCGTCGGGGTAGGAGCGGAAGTCGAACCAGCTGTAATAGGGCGAGGAGCTGCTTGCGTGCGCACCCGTGCCGCCGTAGCTGCCGAAGCGGTCAAAATACACGCTGTCAGCTCCCGTGTGCGAGAAAACGCCGTCGTTTATAACTCTTATGCCGAGACCGGCGGCCTCGCTGCATAGGTTTACATAATCATCGACGCTGCCGAGTATGGGATCGACCCTTTCGTAGCTCGAGGTGTCGTAGCGGTGATTTGAGCGCGCCTCGACGATGGGATTGAGATACAGCGTGCCGATGCCGAGCTCCCTGAGATACGGGAGCTTTGCGCTTATGCCCTTGAGCGTGCCGCCGTAAAAATCGTCGGGAGCATAGTCCCTTTCGCCGCTTCGCGGCTGCCACTTGACGGGCTCGGTTATGCTGCCGTGCAGCTCCGGGGTCTGACCGAGGCGGCGGTGATATTCGATACCGGCCTGCGCCGTGCCGTCATCGGAAAAGCCGAAGCGGTCGGGGAAGACCTGATACATGATGCTGCGGCAAAACCACTCGGGCGTTTTGAAGCCGCGCTTATACACGGTGAGCCGGAAGCCCTCGGCCTCGCCGGCGGCAAGATAGGAGCTGTGCCCGTCATCGCTTGGACAAAGCCAGCCTCCGTCGAGCCTGAATTTATAAAACAGCGCGGCGGGGGAGGGAGGCGTAAAGTGCGCGGTGAAGCGGTCTCCCGAGCGCTGCATGGCTATCTCCTCCGAGAAGCCGTCGCCGTAAACGCACAGAGCGGCGGACTCAAGTCCGCCGAAGGAAACGATTGAAAATGCTATCTCTGTGCCCTCCTCGACAGCGCCCGTGGGCGAGCGGAACGCGCTGTCGTATGCGTCGTGGTATGCCAAGGCGCGTATTTTCAGCTCATCGTGCAGCAGCTTGTCGAGATACGCTGTCCTCGGCTGAAGCTCAAAGAGCCAGTCGTGCTCCGGCTGAGAGGCGAGAGAGGCTCCGAACGAGCGCACTACGGCGCTTATCGCGCCGTCAATGCCGAGCCCCATATCGTCCATAAGCACGCGGAAGAGCTCAGCGGGTATCAGCTCGCTGCGCTCCCGCGGCAAAAATTCGTAAATTTTATCCGCCGGACAGCCGCTGCGCAGGCATTTATCCCTTGCATCGCCGACAGCGGCGGCAGAGCTCAGGTATATCCGCTCGTGCTCCGGCAGCTTGTCCTCCGGCTGCCAGGCCGAGCCGTTAAAGAGCAGCGGATAGCTTTTCGCACCGGTATATTCAATGTAAAGCCGCCCGTCGTGCCAGTGCTCGTCATAAGCACGATAGGTGCTTGCCCTCCTCGTCAGATCATCCATAGATAGAGCATTGCGTATTCTTCAGAGGAGCGGTCGAAGCTGAAATCGGCCTCCATTGCCTGACGGATGAGCGAGCGCATGACCTCGGGCTTGTGATAGCAGTCGAGCGCGAGCAACATCGCATCCTTCATCTCGTGTGCGTTGAAGTCGGAAAATGAGAAGCCCGTGCCTTCGCCGGTGTACTGATTATAGGGCTTTACGGAATCCTTCAGACCGCCCGTTTCGCGCACGACGGGCAGCGTACCGTAGCGCATGGCTATCATCTGCGACAGGCCGCAGGGCTCAAAGCGCGAGGGCATGAGCAGGAAATCAGCGCCGGCGTACACGCGGTGCGATAACTCTTCGTTATAGCCTATGTAGGCGCACAGCCGGCCTTTGTAACGGTTCTCGGCCTCGCGCATGAATTTTTCATAGTCCTTATCGCCGCTGCCGAGCATGAAAAACTGCATGTCGTTATACTGCATGAGCTCATCGAGCATGCGCTCGACAAGGTCAAAGCCCTTCTGCTCGGTCATGCGCGTCACCATTGCAAATATCGGCGCCTCATCGCGCTGCTCAAGACCGAAATCACGCTGGAGCGCAAGTTTACATAACTTCTTTCCACTTAGCCTGCCCTTGTGGTATCTCGCGGGCAGGGAGGGGTCGGTGTAGGGATTGAATACGCGGGTGTCGATGCCGTTTATGATGCCGTTTAGTTCGTTTGAGCGTGCGGAAAGAATGCCCTCGAGCCCCTCGCCGAAGTATTCGGTCTTGATCTCCTCGGCATAGGTGGGGCTGACGGTGTTTATCCTGTCGGCAAACACGCAGCCGGCCTTGAGAAAGCTTGCGCAGCCGTTGAGCTCCATGAACTCCGGCGTGTTGTATTTATCCTCAACGCCAAGCAGATCCTGAACGTAGTCAAAGCCGAATTTTCCCTGATACGCAATGTTGTGTATCGTCAGCAGCCAGCGCAGGGAGGACTGCATCCCGCCGCCGTACTGCGTCTTTGCGAGCATCGGCAGCATGGCGGTGTGCCAGTCGTTGCAGTGGACGATCTCGGGAGTGAAGCCGAGATTGGGTATGGCATCGAGCACGGCGCGGGTAAAGAAGGCGTACTGCTCGCCCTCGGCCTGACCGCCGCGGTATATCTTATCGCCGAAGTAAAACTCGCTGTCAACAAGATAGATGCACACATCGTCGAGCATCAGACGCTCGATGCCGCAGTACTGCGTGCGCCAGCCGAGGTTTACATAAAAATCGAACATATGCTCGACGCGGTCTGCGTACCTGTCCTTTATGCAGCGGTGATACGGAGTGATGACCCTTGCGTCGAAGCCGAGCTTTTTAAGCGCCTTCGGCAGCGTTCCGACAACGTCGGCAAGTCCGCCGGTCTTTGAAAGCGGAGCGCATTCAGCCGCTGCGAGCAAAATGCACGGAAGCTCCTTCCGCCCCTTTTCATTTAGTATGCTTTTGAACTGCTTTTTCATTTTTATAAGTCACCCTTTCCGGAATGTATTCAAAATAAACAGCCGACAGCGGCGGAAGATCAATGGCCGCGCTGCACGGATGCTCGTCAAAGCCTGTCCTGCGGCTGCGGATCGTTTTTTTGTTATGCAGGCCGCCGCCGCCGAATTTCACATCGTCGCTCGACAAGAGCTCACGCAGAGTGCCCGGCTGCGGCAGACCGATGACAAAGCCCTTGTGCTCGTTGGGGATGAAGTTGCAGGCGCAGACGATATAGCTTTGGCTCTCGGGCTTTGCCGAGCGCAGGAAGGCGATGGAGCTGAGAGCCTTGTCGTTGACATTGAGCCACTTGAAGCCGTCCCATGACTTATCTATCTCATACAGCGCGGGGCAGGAGCGGTAGATCGCATTGAGCGCCGCGTAATATTCGCGCAGCTTCTCGTGCATTGGGTAGTCCAGCAGCAGCCAGTCGAGCTCCTGCTGATAGTTCCACTCGATAAACTGCCCGAACTCCGAGCCCATGAAGCACAGCTTCTTGCCCGGATGGGCAAACTGATAGCCGTAGAGCGCACGCAGGGTAGCAAACTTCTGCTCATAGCTGCCGAACATCTTGTCGAGCATCGACTTCTTCCCGTGCACCACTTCGTCATGCGAGTAGGCGAGGATGAAGTTTTCGGAGAATGCGTACATCATGGAGAAGGTCAGCTTATCGTGGCAGCCCTTGCGGAACAGCGGGTCTGCCGAGAAGTAGTCGAGCGTGTCGTGCATATAGCCCATGTCCCACTTGAAGCTGAAGCCGAGCCCGCCGACGGAGGGCGGCATCGTAACCATCGGATACGCGGTCGATTCCTCGGCGATCGTGACAGCGCCCGGAAAGCTCGACAGAACTGCGGTGTTGAGCTTTTTCAGAAAGCTCACCGCGCCGAGATTTATATTGCCGCCGTCGCGGTTTTTGGTGTATTCGCCGTCCCTGCGGCCATAGTTAAGATACAGCATAGAGGACACCGCATCAACGCGAATGCCGTCGATGTGATATTTTTCAAAGAAAAAGCAGGCCGAGGATATCAGGAACGACTGCACCTCCGGCATGTCGTAGTCGAATATCAGCGTGCCCCACTCGGGGTGCGAGGCCATGCGAGCCTCCTTGCACTCGTAAAGCCGCGTGCCGTCAAACTCGGCAAGCCCGTGCTCGTCACGCGGAAAGTGCGCAGGGACCCAGTCCATGATAACGCCTATGCCGGCATTGTGCAGTATATCTATAAACTCGGCAAACTCGTCGGGCGTTCCGTAGCGGCTCGTCGGCGCATAGTAGCCCGTGACCTGATAGCCCCAGGAGCCGGGATAGGGGTACTCCGTGAGCGGCATAAGCTCAATGTGCGTATAGCCCATCTCCTTGCAGTAGCGGGCTATCTCCGGCGCTATGGCGGTGTAGCTCACGCCGCCCTCCGGCGTTTTCCACGAGCCTAAATGCATTTCGTATATCGACATGGGGCTTTCAAAGCAGTTTTTCTCCGCACGGCTTTTCATGAATGCCGCGTCATGCCAGACGTGCGAGCCTGTCCACACCATGGATGCGGTGTTCACGCCCGACTGCGACCACTGCGCAAAGGGATCGGACTTCCACACGAGCCTGCCCTCGGAGGTAGTTACGCAGTATTTGTACAGCTCGCCGTTGCTCAGACCCCCGACGAAGCAGTACCATATGCCGCCGCGCTTTTCCATCGGCGTGTGCAGGGGATCCCAGCCGTTGAAGTCGCCGACGAGCGACACTGCCTGCGCATTCGGCGCCCAGACTGCAAAGCGGTGCATTTTTATCTCATCAATGTACCGGCAGCCGAACAGCAGCCATGCCTTTTCCGCGCAGCCGGTGTTGAACAGAAAAACATCGTCCGCCGGAACGTATTTGTCTATGAGCTCAGAATAGTTCATATCGTCTCTCCGCACATAATTAATAATATTCAGCTTACATTATAAAACAAGTGCGGGCAAATGCCAATAAGTTTTTTGCTTGCATTGCGCGCGGAAACATAATAAAATACAATCCAAATAAACGCAGGAGGTGCGGTATGTTTTCATTCAACCACTTTAATTTCAATGTGTTCGACCTTGAACGCAGTCTCAAATTCTACGACGAGGCTCTCGGCTTAAAGCCCGTGCGCGAGAAAAACGCGGCTGACGGAAGCTATAAGCTGGTTTTCCTCGGCGACGGCGTGACGGGCTTTACCCTTGAGCTCACATGGCTGCGCGACCGTGATACGCCCTACGACCTCGGCGAGCAGGAGTTCCACCTCGCATTTGTCGCCGACGATATGGAAAAGGCTCACGCAAAACACGAGGCTCTCGGCTGCATATGCTTTGAAAATCCCGGAATGGGCATCTATTTCATCGAAGACCCCGACGGCTACTGGATAGAGCTTATCCCGCCGAGGAAATGAGCCGGACTGATACGCGGGCGGTATCAAAGCAATATTTAAAAAATATATCTAAAAGCTTGAATGTTAAGAAACTGTCAGCTATAATACGCGCATGCCGCGATGATGCGGCAAAACTGTAGAAAAAAGAGGAATTTGTCATGATCTGCGATAACATCAGCCGCGGCGAGGACGGAGCGCTCCGCTTTGCCGGTCAGGATGTGAGGGAGCTTGCCGAAAGCTACGGAACGCCGCTGTATCTCATCGACGAGGATAAGCTGCGCGCCAACTGCCGCGTTTACCGCGAGGCGTTCAGGGAGCACTTCGGCGAAGACGCAAGGGCGCTTTATGCGAGCAAGGCAAACTCCTTTAAAAGAATATACGAGATAATGCGCGAGGAGGGCATGGGCATTGATGTCGTCTCCTCGGGCGAGATATACACGGCAAGGCTCGCCGGATACCCGCTCGAAAATGCATATTTCCACGGCAATAACAAGACCGATGAGGATATCGCCTTTGCCATGGACTGCGGCGTGGGCTGCTTTGTCATAGATAATGAGGACGAGCTTGACGCGGTCGAGGCGGAGGCTGCACGGCGCGGTATCGTTCAGAAAGCGCTGCTGCGCCTCACCCCGGGCATAGACCCGCACACATATGCCGCCATGGACACGGGCAAGGTCGATTCCAAGTTCGGCGTTTCCATAGAGACCGGTCAGGCCGAGCCCTTTGCGGTAAGGGCGCTGTCCATGCCGCACATAGACCTTGCGGGCTTCCACTGTCACGTCGGCTCGCAGGTGTTTGCAGAGAATGTTTTCGAGCGGGCAGCCGTCATAATGCTGCGCTTTATCGCACTGATGAGAGACAGGCACGGCATGACAACGCGCGAGCTCGACCTCGGCGGCGGCTACGGCGTGCGCTATGACGAGAGCGATCCGTATCTTGACGTAAAAAGCAAGATAGCCGAGGTCGCGCAGGCGATAAAGGACGAATGCGCAGCCCTCGGCATGGATATGCCCCGTATATGTATGGAGCCCGGCCGCGCCATAGTCGCGGACGCGGGCATGACGCTGTACACCGCCGGCGGCGTAAAGCGCATCACCGGATACAGAAACTATGTCTCCGTGGACGGAGGCATGACCGATAACCCGCGCTTTGCGCTCTACCGTGCACGGCACAGCTGCCTTGCGGCACTCGAGCACGAGGGCGAGAGCATGATGCGCTGCTCGCTCGTCGGGCGCTGCTGCGAAAGCGGCGATATAATTCAGGAGGATATCCTGCTGCCCGAGATCATAAGGCGCGGCGATATCGTCGCCGTGTGTACGACGGGCGCGTATAACTACTCCATGGCCTCAAACTACAACCGTGTGCCGCGCCCGCCCATAGTCATGCTCTCCGGCGGAAAAAGCTATATCGCCGTAAGGCGCGAGAGCCTTGCGGATATCTGCCTTAACGACCTGTAATAGCTTTACGGCTTACAGCTCCTCTATCTCGGTTACGGAGACCTCGAAGGCGGTCTTTTCGACAGGCTCGCCGCCGATGAGCTTTATGTAGCAGCGGCTCTGTATGCGCCCCTCGAGCGACACCGTTGTGCCGGTGTCCCAGTAGGATGCCTCGCGTGCGCGAAGCCCCCAGGTGATGCACGGCAGATAGTCCGAGCGGCCATACCTGCGGTTTACAGCCAGCATGAGGTCGCAGATGTCCCTGCCCATGGGCGTAACGCGCAGGTTCGGCGGCTTGCACAGCGTGCCGGTCAGCCGGATGAGGTTCATGTCCTCGCCGTCTGTCGGATATATCTCCTTTGCGAACACCGTTATGACGAGCCTTGCGCCCTCGCCGCTTTTGTTGTTGAACGATCTCAGCTCGCCCGTGACGCAGAGCTTTTCGATATCGGACGCTTCAACGCCGCTTAAAAGCTCGCGGCGCGATATGATGTTTATCGTGTCCGCAGCGCCGGACAGCCGTGCGACCTCGAGCGGGAAGGTGTAGAAGCTCTCGCCGCGTGAGGAGTGCGAGAATACCGGCGGCGCTGCCATGCTGCCTGTTAGCTGCGCAAAATTCGTGCTTGTGTTTTCATCCATATATTCGTTCCTGTCCTTATAAATGTTTTGTTAGATTATATTAGGCACAAACGCTTGAATATGACGGTGGAATGAAATATAATGGTGTCAACGTTTTTCTGAAAGGAACAAAGCTGATGGATATAAAGGAACTTTTGTCTTACTGCGACCACACTCTGCTGCGCGTTGACTGCACGGAGGCCGAGATCAGGCGTCTCTGCGATCAGGCGATAAAATACGGCTGTGCCTCGGTGTGCATCCCGCCCTGCCACGTCCCGGGCGCAAAGCGCTATGTCGGCGACCGGATGAAGATATGCACCGTTATCGGCTTTCCCAACGGCTATATGTCCTCGGCGGCAAAGGCCTTCGAGGCTGCCGATGCCGTCGCAAACGGAGCCGACGAGATAGATATGGTAATAAACCTCTCCATGGTCAAGGATGGCTGCTGGGAGGATGTCGCGGAGGATATCAAGGCCGTGCGGCGCTCCTGCCTCGGCAAGGTGCTCAAGGTGATAATCGAGTGCTGCCTGCTGACAGATGAGGAGAAAATGCGCCTGTGCACCATCGTTTCCGAGTGCGGCGCGGACTTCATCAAGACCTCGACCGGCTTCAGCAAGGGCGGCGCTACCCGCCACGATGTTGAGCTCCTGCGCCGCTTCAGCCCCGATACGCTTCAGGTCAAGGCCGCCGGAGGCATCGCCTCGCTCGAGGACGCGGAGGACTTCATTGCCCTCGGCGCTACCCGTCTCGGCACGAGCCGCATCGTAAAGCTCGCAATGGAGCTCGAACGCGAAAGCGGCGAAAATGCGTAAGCCGAACAGAGTCCTGAGCATAATAGGGCTCATACTGTCGGCGGCGCTGCTGGCCGCAGGCTCATATTTCATCGCGCCGCGCTCGCAGAGCTGGGCAAGCATCTGGAGCGTGCTCACGGGCGGCGCTGCGGCGTATTTTGCCTATTACGCCTTCCGCAGGGGAGGCGGCGATTAGAATTACTCACGGCGGGGCTTCTCTCCGCCGTGAAAATCGCAAAAAAGCCTTGACAATATGCAAAAGTGCTGATATATTAATAAAGCTGAAAACAAAGTAGGTACGGCATCCCCGACCTCACCGAGCCGCAGAGGGCGCGCTTCGGTCAATAGCATCGCCCCAGCGGGGCTTTGTTTGCGCGGATGCTGTAAGGCATCCGTTTTTTGCATTATGGAGGTGTTTTACAATCGCAAGCGTGAATCATGAGATCAATGAAGAGATCCTCGACAAGGAAATACGTGTTATAGGTGACGACGGCGAGCAGCTTGGAATAATGTCTGCGGAGGCCGCCATGAAGATCGCGGAGGAAAAGGAGCTCGATCTGGTCAAGATATCCCCGATGGCGAAGCCCCCCGTCTGCAAGATCATGGACTACGGCAAGTACCGCTTTGAGCAGTCCAAGCGCGAAAAGGAAGCCAAGAAGAACCAGCGCGTCATGGAGGTCAAGGAGATCCGCATGTCCCCCGGCATCGGCGAAAACGACCTGAACACAAAGCTCAAGAGCGCGCTCAAGTTCCTTGCCGACGGCGACAGGGTCAAGGTCTCGATCCGCTTCCGCGGCAGAGAAATGGCGCACACTCATTTGGGTGAGGTCATCCTGCGCGACTTCGCAGCAAGATGCGAAGAGCTTGCAAACCTTGATAAGCCGCCCAAGCTCGAAGGGCGCAATATGTCCATGTTTCTGTCCCCGAAGTCTGCCGCGGCAGTCAAGAAGGCGCAGAAGGAGGCAGCAAAGAAGAAGGCTGAGGCCGAGGCCGCTGTAAAGGCGGAGGAAAACAACTGACAGGTTATTACAGAGACTGTTCTGATAATAGCAGCATACGGAAGGAGAAAATAACTATGCCTAAACTTAAGACCCATAGCGGTGCTAAGAAGAGATTCAATCTCACCAAGACCGGTAAAGTAAAGCGCGCACATGCGTTCAAGAGCCATATCCTCACAAAGAAGGACACCAAGCGCTGCCGCCGTCTGCGTTCCGGCGCGATCGCCGACGTTACCAACGAGGCAACCATCAAAAAGATGATCCCTTACAAATAATCAAGGGCTGACTGTTACTGATAGGAGGAATTACAAATGGCAAGAGTTAAGGGCGCAATGATGACCCGTAAACATAGAAATAAGATCCTTGGTCTGGCAAAGGGCTACTGGGGCAACAAGTCCCGCCACTACAAGATGGCTCAGGAGCAGATGATGAAGTCCGGCCGCTACGCATACGTTGGCCGCAAGCAGAAAAAGCGCGACTTCCGCCAGCTGTGGATCACCCGTATCAGCGCCGCATGCAAGGCAAACGGAATGAACTACTCCACCTTCATGCACGGCCTGAAGCTCGCCGGCATCGACATGAACCGCAAGATGCTGTCCGAGACCGCTATCCACGACCCCGCCGCCTTCACTGCTCTGTGCGAGAAGGCCAAGGCCGCAAAGTGATCTGAATCGAATTTCATGCTCCCCGTGAATGCTCACGGGGAGCTTCAGCGTGTCAAAAAAGTCTGTGACTTTTTTGCACGCTTCACAAACGCCACA
>CAVFCI010000053.1:0-13562 GCA_963620985.1 Hallerella sp.
TATGTCGTATTTCTGCCGCTTCTCAATAAGGAGACGAAAAAATGGATTCAATGAGCTACATTTTGTTTATCTGCATCGCCGTTCCGCTCGGCATGATGCTGATACCGATAGAGAAGCAGTCGCGGAAGATAGTCGTGGCGCTGCTGATGGGCATGTTCCTGTGCCTGTTTGTCAGCGAGGTAAACGGCCTGCTGCTGCGCGTGACGAAGAGCACGATGCTGTATCTCACGACGAACGTCACGCCTATCACCGAGGAGCTTGTCAAGGTGCTGCCGGTCATCTACTACGCCTACATTTTCTCCGATGACGAAAAATCCGTCACTACTGTGGCGTTTGCAACAGGCGTAGGCTTTGCAATGCTGGAGAATATCATCATACTCATGCAGCACCTCGCGTCGGCAAACTTCATCTTTGCCATGATACGCGGCTTCAGCACGGGTCTTATGCACAGCATCACGACGATGCTGGTGGCAAACTTCGTACCTTATATACATAAGAAGAAAAAGCTCTTCCTGTGCGGAGTGCTGTGCAGCTTCAATCTGGCCGTCGTGTTCCACTCGGTGTTCAATCTGCTCGTCGAGGCGGAGTCTGCCGTTGCAAATTACATCGGCTATTTCCTGCCGGTTTCGATATACATGGTCATAAATGTTTTCGTACTGAAAAAGTTCGTGAAGAAAAACAAAGCAAACGACTCAAATCAGGGTGGTGAGGGAATTGCCTAAAATGAAAAAACTGTTCACACATATCGCCGGAGCGCTGAGCGTGCTGCTGCTCGTGCTCACGGCGGCGGGAAGCCTGCCGGTATCCGCTGCCGCCGCGACGAGCTATATCTCCGAGCTCACCGTTGCGGTCGGTGCGGAGGGTAGGACGAGCCTTGAAAGCCGCGGCTACTCCGTCCTGTTTCAGGGACTGAACCTTTCCGGAAGTGACGAAAGCAGCGTGTATCTGGGCTACAAAAAGGGCTCGAGCGCGATCACCGGTCTCGTCGTCTCGACGCAGCGCAGCCAGACGCTGAGCTATGACGGCGCAAGCTACAGTCTCGTTTCGGACTACAGCCTGAACTACGGCACCGGCGGCACGGCGCTATACCTTTATTATACACGCGACGGTGCAGCGGGGGAGAAGATCACGTCTCTCGACACGGCCTCCGGCTTCTCGAGCACCGACGAGGTGCTGTCGCTGCGAAACGACGGTTCCGCGCCCGTTCGCATGAGCGACGGAACGCTCGCAAACCTCGACAGCGGCATCTCAAACAGCGAGATATATCTTCTGATGTACCGCGCACCGAGCGTAAAGCGCTATATATCCGACGTGTGCTATGTCAGCGGCAGCACGAAGGCTGAGGCAATAAACCGCGCCGCCTCGCTCGGCTGCGACAGCTATGTCGATAAGGATATCGGCGGCAGCAGCGAGGCAGCTTACCTTGCGTATCGCAGGACTGCCGACGCAGCCGAGGCTGTAACGGGCTTTACCTTCTCCGCAGGTACGGTGCAGCTTGAGCGCGACGGCCAGTCGGGAGCACGGCTTATTGACGTAACCGCCGGAAAATTCTTCGACGGCAGCTTTGAGCTCGGCGACTGGGCGGGCGTTTACGCCTCGTATGACAGAGCCGTTTCAAGACATTCGAGCCTTTATAAGTCGCTTTCCGCTTCAACGCAGACATGCAGCTGCGTCCTCGCCGGAGACAGTGATATCTACGCTCTTTACGAGGGCAGCTACACCGCCGCTGCTCCCGAAGCAAGCGAGGAGCCGGAGGCAGCGGAAGAGCCCGAAGTGACCGAGGAGCCCGCAGCCGACGCGGTCGATGAGTTTTACGATATAGACAAGTCCGCAGACGAGGCCACCGATACCGAGACCGAGGCAGAGGAGGATGACAGCGGGCTGATCGCCTCGGTCATAAACAGCGGGAACATAGTCTCTATCTCCTGCATTTCGATAATCATCATTCTGGCGATCATCGGAACGTGGATCTACATAAAAGATAGAAAAAACAAAATGGGTAAAAAGAAAGGAAATTAGGAGGCAAAAAACATGCTGAAAAAACACTTCAAGGCTGCATTAAGCCTCGTGCTGGCGATGGTACTCACCTTCAGCACATGCGCAAACGCCCTTGCGGCGTCAAACAAGAACACCTACATCAAGGACGTTGTGCTCAGCTACGGCAAGACGGCTGACGAGGCCAAGGCCTGGCTGACGGAAAACGGCTACGAGATACTCGACTACGACCTCAACGAGGGCGCGGACGACACCTTCTCGACGGCTCGCGCCGTGTACCTCGGCTACACGACCACCGACAACGCAGAGGAAGCCATCACCGACATGCGTCTTATGAACATGAAGGGCGGCTACAGCGTTCAGGACTACCAGATGCTGCTCGACGAGCAGAAGGCGAACATAAGAACGTTCCTGGACGACTTCATCGTCGCCATAAACGAGTACAGAACCAACTACGCCGCCGGACAGACCCGCGCAGTCGTGGCTCACGACATGCTCAACGTCCTGTATGACGACGACACCCAGCAGTACATGGGCGACCTGCTTCTCAACAAGATAAAGGAAGAGTACACCGACGCAGAGTGGAGCGCACTGAGCGAGGAAGAGCAGGCCAAGATCGCCGACATGACCACCATCATCATGCAGGCAAACGCCGACGCGGTCACGACCATCGAGCAGACCATCGCAACGGCGACCGACACCGGCGACACGCTCTGGATAGACAGATACGACAGCGCCGGAAGCTACGACGATATGCTCGACGCGCTCATGGAGGAGAAAAACCTCACCGTGAACGAGGCCGAAAAGCAGCTTGCCGCAGAGTACGACGAGGACGCAAAGATAATAGCGGCACAGTTTGAAAACTACAAGACCTATCTCGAAAAATACACCAATTCCGACGTCTCCTTTGAAACCACCGAGGAGGAGCTGACGGCGTATCAGGAGGCACACGCAGACTTTGACATTGTAAACTGGTTTGCAGCCGGCACTCAGTACGAGCTCATCTCAAAGCTCGAAAACGACGGCGTATCCCTGTATGAGCTCGTAACGAGCGGGGACTACGACGTTAAGGGCGCGGATCGCTACATGCTCTATCCTCTCGTGTCCTGCCTGACCGAGGGACAGAGAGCCTGCCTTGACTTCCTGCCCATGTATCAGATCGTGGCGCTGGGCATAAACAACGACGCTTCCGCCAAGGAAGGCGCGGAGGACTTCCTGACCGACGAGATGAAGGAGAACCTGAAGACCTCGATCTACGAAGGGATCGACCGCAGTATCTTCAGCGGCGACGTTGCCCTTACAAACGAGGCGCTGCGCCTTCAGGCGGCCACAGGCAAGAACGCCGTCGATACCGCGTGGGATCACATCTCCGGCGTATCCATCGCGCTTTATGCATCGTTTGCCTTATCGCTCGCGACAACGATCGGAGCATGGGTCATGAACATCAGAATGAACAACATTTATTCGATGTATAGTGATTCGCTTTTCGAAGCATCGCAATCCATGGCCGGGGTCTACAAGCAGGTGACGGAGATCGCCGCAGGCGGAGCGACTGACGCGGAGACAGCTGTATATAACGCAGCAGTCATAAAAAGCAGCGGTGCAATCGGCGCCGGTGCAAGTGCACAGCGCTGGGCGGAATTATTCAGGTACGCCGGCGTTGCAATGACCTGCATTTCCATCGTGCTCATCGGCCTGTCCCTCTGGAGCACCTATAACGACCTGAAGGATTACTACAACGCAGAGTTCACGCCCATCCCCATGCACATGGTCGATGAGAACGAAAACGAAAGCGGCGAGAAGGTCTATACCTATTACGATGCTGTAAAGTGCAACCGCGTCGAGGCCGGCTTTGTCACCGACGCAAACAAGCTCCTCGGCGACTACGGCGATATAAACGGCGACGTGGGCCGCCAGTGGGTAGCGCTTTACACCACGAAGGACAAGGCGGCGGGCGACCCGATAAAGTCCGTGCCCGTCGTGCAGTATGAGAGCAGCGACATTCCAAAGGACAGCAGCAATGCTCTTTCCATGTTCGGCGAGAACTCAGCCCAGAACCTCACCAACGAGCAGCTCGGCTACACCTATGACGACGACATGGGCGGCATCTACATGTTCTACAACGTGGACGAGAACGCCTTTGCAGGCAGCGTATTCTCCGACAGCAGCTACATCCTCATAAGCGTTGCGGCGGCAGCCGTCATCGGCATCGCGGCCTTCTTCGCAGGCGCCGGAGTTCAGAAGAAAAAATTCAAGGAGGCATAAGGGATGCTCAAAAGATCATTGCAGACGGTCATAAGCCTTGTGCTGGCCGTGGTATTGACCTTCAGCACCTGTGCCGACGTTTTCGCGGCATCGTCCAAAAAAACGTATATAAAGGACGTTGTTTTAAGCTACGGCAAAACAGCGTCCGAGGCCAAGGCATGGCTTACGGAAAACGGCTACGAGGTGCTTGACTACGACCTCAACGAAGACGCGGACGATACCTTCTCGACCGCCCGCGCCGTCTACCTCGGCTACACCACCACCGACGACCCCGAACAGGCCGTCACCGATATGCGCCTTATGAACATGAAGGGCGGCTACAGCGTTCAGGATTACCAGATGCTGCTCGAGGATCAGAAGGCGAATATAAAGCTTTTCTTAAACGACTTCATCGTCGCCCTGAACGAATACAGGGCTAATTACGAGGCCGGTAGGGCTCGCGCCAAGGTCGCGCACGAGGTGCTGAACCTTCTGTACGACGACGATACCGAGCAGTACATGGGTGATCTTCTTCTCAACAAGATAAAGGAGGAGTACACCGACGATCAGTGGAGCGAACTGAGTGAGGACGAGCAGGCCAAGGTCGCCGACATGACCACCATCCTCATGCAGGCAAACTCGCAGGCTGTCCTCGCCATCGAGCAGACCATAGCCATGGCCGCCGACAGCGGTTCGGAGCCATGGACGGAGCGCTATGACGGCATCGGAAGCTACGACGATATGCTCGATGAGCTCATGGAGAGCAAAAATCTCTCCGTAAACGAGGCCGAAAAGCAGCTTGCCTCCGAGTATGACGAGGACGCAAAGGCAATAGCCTCGAAGTTCACCGCATATGCGAGCTATCTTGAAACCTACACGGGCGAGGATATAGACCTCACCGCCTCCGAGGCGGAGATCGAGGCCTATCAGGCCGCTCACGAGGATTTCGATTACGCAAGCTGGTTTGCCGCCGGTGCGCAGTATGAGCTGCTCGGTCAGCTCGTAAACGACGATGTGACCCTGCTTGAGCTCATAACCGGCGGCGAGTACGACGTGCAGGGCGCAGACCGCTACATGCTCTATCCTCTGGTAGCCTCGCTCAGCGAGGGGCAGAGAGCCTGCCTTGACTTCCTGACGATGTACTACATCGTCTCGATAGGTCTGTCCGGTGACGAGGCCGCCGAGAAGGCGATGGGCAGCATCGGCTTCCTCGACAAGCTCAGCAAGGAGAAAAACTCCGTCTACGACGGCGTTGACCGTACGCTTTTCGGCGGCAACGTCGCCCTGACAAACGAGGCGCTGCGCCTTCAGGCATCCTCCGGCAAGAACGCGGTCGGTACCGCGTGGGATGAGATCTCAGCGACAACCTTCGTCCTGTACGGCGTTTTCGGACTTTCCGTTGTGCTCGCGGCAGCCTCGTTTGCCATAAGCTCCCATCTGAGCAAGATGCTCCCGATGATTCATATGGAGAGTGACGGCCTCATCAAAGCCGTCAACAATGCCATAGAGATAGGCGAAAATGCGTTCGATATGCAGACGATAACAAAAGCCGAGGAAACCACAGAGCTCGTCCGCGATAAATTGGCAGCCGTAACTGAGGGGCTGGGAAGCACGAGGACATGGTCGAGAGTGCTCCAGTACGCCGGTGTCGCAATGACCTGCGTATCCGTCGTGCTCATCGGTCTGTCCCTCTGGAGCACCTATAACGACCTGAAGGATTACTACAACGCGGAGTTTACGCCGATACCCATGCATATGGTCGATGAGAGCGTGAACGACAACGACGAAAAGGTCTATACCTATTACACGGCTGTAAAGTGCAACCGCGTCGAGGCCGGAATGGTCACCGATGCAAATAGGCTTCTCGAGGACTACGGCGATATAAACGGCGACGTAGGCCGCCAGTGGGTAGCGCTGTACATCTCGCACGATAAGGCGGCAGGCGATCCCATAACGGCGGTGCCCGTCGTGAAGTACGAAAGCAGCGAGATCCCCAAGGGCAGCAGCAATGCTCTTTCCATGTTCGGCGAAAACGCCGCCCAGAACCTCACGAACAAGCAGCTCGGCTACACCTATGCCGACGGTATGGACGGCATCTACATGTTCTACAACGTGGACGAGAACGCCTTCGCAGGAAGCGTGTTCTCCCACAGCAGCCACATACTTATAAGCGTTGCGGCGGCAGCCGTTATCGGCGTCGCAGCCTTCTTCGCCGGTGTCGGAGCAAAGAAGAAAAAGGCTCTGGACGGAGAGACCTGATACTCTCCGCAGAAGCTCAAGGAATGATTTTTATGAAGCTGAAAAAAATCATATCGTTTGCCCTCGTGCTCATGCTGTGCACAGTGCTGTGCGTCCCGGCCTTCGCCGACGAGGTATGCGCAACGGTAAGCTCCGGCGGCACGCAGACCGACTACAGCTCCTTTGAGGAGGCGTGGAGCAAGGCTGTTACGCTCGGAAGCAGCAGCGAGGTCACCTTCACCCTCCGCCAGAGCTGGAAAGCCACGGACGGCTCCTTCGGCAGCGGTACGGGCTTCAGTAACGGTGCGCTGAGCTACTCGGGCGCTAAAATGCTGACGCTCGACCTCAACGGCTACTGCATAGACAGGGGTCTTTCGACCCCCGTCAGCAGCGGCGAGGTCATATGCGTTAACTCCCGCATGACCATTATCGATTCGGGAAGCGGCGAGTACACCGTGTCCAAGCTCTTCAAAGGCGGCGCTATCCAGAACGGCGCATCGACGACTCGCGGCGGCGGTATCGTCGTCATGGACAAGGCAGAGCTCAATTTTAACGGCGGCACGATACTCAACTGCGTATCCACCGACGACGGCGGCGCGATAAGCGCCTTCGGCTCGGGCGCGGTGCTCAAGGTAAACGGCGGTGCGTTCTACGGCAACCGTACCTATGACGCGGCCGGCGAGTGCAGCGGCGGCGCGATATACTCAAACGCCGCCTCCGTTACCGTGAGCAATGCTGTCTTTGAGGGCAACTACGCCGAGGATGACGGCGGCGCTGTCTACACCTACGGCGGCAGCCTCAAGCTCTCCTCGTCCTCGTTCTACTCCAACAATTGTGACGAGCTCGGCGGCGCTGTGTGCCTCGCGGGCTCGGCAACTGCCGAAATAACGGAATGCCTGTTTTCGCAAAACAGCTCGACGGAGGAGCACGGCGGCGCCGTGTACTGCGATTCGGGCTCCGGCACATATCTCAAAGGCTGCCGGATGTATTACAACAGCGCGGCCAAGGACGGCGGTGCGCTGTACATAAACGCCGACAGGGTCTTTGTCGTCGGCGGCGAGTACCGCTATAATACGGCTGCGAAAAACGGCGGCGGCATATATGTTGACAGCATGAACGATATAAACGCCTCCGGAAAGCTTATCGTTACGGACAACAGTGTAAACGGCAAGGCCAACGACCTCTGCCTTCAGGACGGCACGGCATCGACGGCCTACCTGTACTGCGGCGGCTTCTACGAGGGCTCGAAGGTCCTGCTGTGCTCGACCGGCACGTCCTCGCGGCTTGCCATAAAGGGCATAGACAAGTTCCAGTACACAAATTACATAGGCTTTGACGAGGGCTATTCGCAGGATAAGCTCGTATCCTCGACGCTCAGTCAGGATAATATCCGCGCAGTGGCCTCCGCCATCGGCGGCGGAGATATAGCCTACGTCTGCGCCTGCGCTGCGGCGATAGCCGTTTTCGCGGTGTTCATCGTAAGGCGCGGAAAAAAGAAAAAGGAGGCGGGGGAATATGACTGAAAACAGAAAACTTCATTTTATCACCGCTTCAATCTGCCTGCTGCTGGCGTTCGCGCTCCTGTTTACGGATGTGGGAAACGCGCTGGCGGTCACGGCGGAAAACGACTCGAAATACATCTCCGAGGTGCAGGTCTTCAGCGGCAGCAGCCTCGCCGAGGCGATAAAAAGCTGCGAGGCGGCGGGCTATGTTGCGGTCAAGAACAACATAAACCGCACAGAGTCCGGCGACAGCACGGATAACGGGATATACATCGTCGGCTATAAGACGACGACCAACCCCGACGAGGCTATCACGGATATATCGCTTTTGCAGATGAACGGCGGCTATCAGTACTGCACCTACAGCGACATCGCCGAAAGAGCGATGGAAAAGCTCGGGAATATTCCCACGGAAATAAGCGACGCGATAAACGAGTTTGCCGCCAATTACAGCGCGGGAAGCCCCGCTGCCGTCTCAGCCGTGAAGGTTCTCAACTGCTATCACGTTGATGAGCTCAGCGGCATGAAGCTCGGCGACTATATGGTCAGCGGCAGCTGCACGGCAGACTTCGTAAAGAAGCTGCTCTCGCGTGCCAACACCTCGGTCGTGACCGCGTTCTGCAACGCGCTCGTCCCCGGCGTC
This sequence comes from Hallerella sp., assembly GCA_963620985.1. Lineage (GTDB taxonomy): Bacteria > Bacillota > Clostridia > Oscillospirales > Oscillospiraceae > F23-B02. The sequence continues at coordinate 8,623 of CAVFCI010000053.1, forward strand.
GCCGACTACGGCGAGGATAACTGGGCATCGAGGGTATCGGCATCGACGGTGCAGGCCGAGCTTGCCGAGGGCGATAACGACAACAAGCTCGACAGTCAGTACAAGGTCCTTGCAAAGGAGCTTACCGACAGTCTCCAGTCCTTCGCGCAGAGCTACACTGCGGCAGCCGAGCGCTATGCGGCCTCCGGCGGCAAGGTGGAGACGAGCGTTTCCGACGAGAGCGAGACGGAGCTCAACGAGCAGACCGTTGAGGACGTATCGAGCGGCGGCGAGATCGAGACCGAGGACGGCGATGTGCTGTTCCTTACCGCCTACGATATGCTCAACCAGTATTCCTACGATGAGACTACGCGCCTTGGCGACTACATCGTTGCGCTCGGAAACTCGTCGTATGACGAGTCGGCAAATCTGAGAAAGATATATCCTCTCGTTGACAGCCTCACCGACGGTCAGCTGGCTATGATGCGCATGTGCGGCGTAGCCTTCTCGGCCATCTATCTGTCAAACGACTCAAACCTTATCGACGAGGCCGAAAAGCAGGTGACTGCGATCAAGGAGGAGATATCCTCGCAGATCGGCACTGACAGCATGTCCATCTGGGTAGGCACCGACCAGACGGCCTTCGAGCAGAAGGTCGCCGTCACAAAGGATGCATACAGGGCAAACTCGGCAGGTCAGATATACAATACCCTGACCACGCCCGACGGAATCGATAATTTCCTCTCAAGAGCAATGACAATGGTCAGCATAGTCTCGGGCGTGTTCGGGCTGGCGGCCTGCATCACGCATCTGGCGACATGGGCGATCAGTACGATATTTTTCGCCTCGGCCTTCACCGGCTCAGTGAGCGCTTGGGCGGTCTGCTGCGCGGGCATAGGCGTGAGCGCACTGAGCACGATATTCGGCGTTCTCGGCTGTGCGATGATAGTGCTAAGCTACGTCGCGTTCGCGGCAATGATCATCGTTGTCATCGCGCTGCTCATAAAGTACCTCTGGGATTCGTTCCACGACGATGACGAGGAGACCTTTACGCCTATTCCCTCGGTCATGTTCGACGTTGCAGACAACAGATACATAAGATATGACGCCGTGGAGCAAAACGGCAGCCCCGCCAATATAAACGGCGATAACGCGAGGCGCTGGAACGCACTTTACACGAGCAAGAGCAGCCACGCGGGCGATCCGATACAGTCCTCGCAGCTGGACGATCTTATAACGGTGCAGTACAACGATAACTCCGTGCCTCAGGGCTATAAGGCCGTCAAGTGCTTCGGCGAGGTCGGAGCGGCGAACCTCAATGCAAATTCGCGCTCGGATTCCTGCTCGGTATATATGTTCTGCCGCACGACGAGCAAGATCATAAACGAGGGCGAGGAGCAGGATAAGGAGCCCGATACCGACGGCACCGAGGTCAAGAACGACGGGCAGTATATCTCAAAGCTCTCGCTTTCGGTCGAAAGCTCGGAGACGGCGGCAAAGGCCGCGCTCACCAAGAGCGGCTACTATGTTCTGGACGTGAACCTCACTCCGGTCACCGCCTCGCTGAAGAAATATACCTATCTGGGCTACACCACGACGACAAACGCATCGGATGCCGTGACGGATATAAGGATATCCGCGAGAAACAGCTCGGCCTCCTTCCTTTACGGCAGCGCCTCGTACACCTCCTGCGGCACGACCCCGACGGGCGATACCCTCTACTACACCTCGTATAAATCGGCGGGCTCGCCCATACTTGCAGACCTTCTTGTGAAGTATTCGCTCGACGATATACCCGAGGGCTATGAGCCTATAAACCTGTTCTGCGGCGGCAACGCATTCAATCTGAATGTGGGCAGCGAGATCGACAACGTCGTTGAAAGAGATCACAGGTCGCAGACAAACGAGCATTGGAACGACAAGGGTGTGTACCTGTACTTTAAGCCCTCCGTTGCATACACAAGCGGCGAGGAGTATATCTCCGGCATCGTTCTTGTCGCCGGCAACGGAACAGGAGAGCTGGGCAACTCGGCAGACGATTATATCAATGCATTGAAGCTGCAAAAGTTCGATCTGAGCCTGACCCATGCCGCAAAGATAAAGCTTCCCTCGGACGTACACGGCATGGTGTCGGAGGAGCGCTGGGCGCAGAATGTGGAAACGTATATCTGCTATACGACCACGCACAATCCGTACAGAGCCATATACGGCATAAGGTCGTATACCTCCGCTCCGGGCAACTATTCCGTTCCCGTCTTCCTCGGAACGGCCTCAAACGGCGCATACGCGGTGTGCGATGTCATGTTTGAGCTGCCGTATCTGGTGAGCGGCGGAAGCGCGGCAAAATACTATATGCGCGGCATTTACGAAACGCATTCCTATCAGTTTGCCAGCGGCAGCGGCGAGCTGACTGGCATAGAGCAGCTGGACATGACGACCGAGCTCGTGCCCGAGGACTACGAGGATGTCTCGTGGTCGAGCAGCGGCGTGCGCGGCAAAGGCATATATGTGCTCGGACCCGTGGAGGGCGGAACGCCCCTTACGGTGGACGATATACAGGTATCGTCCGACAGCGTCGCTCCCGACGGCTTCGTGAGCGTTCAGGACTTCAAGACCCCAAACCGCACGGAGTCACACAACCTTGGCTATCTGACGAACAACTCGAAGTATATCCAGAACGGAAAGAGCCTCACGCCGGTGTATATCTACCAGCGCACGGCGGCACCGCAGCAGGGAAAATACATCTCCTCGATCAGCGTTTCGACCTTCACCCCGAGCAAGGCGGTCGGAAGCTCGCTTTCCGAGTACACAGACGAGATGAAGACCATCCTGAAGGCCAGCGGCAGCGACTACTGCATACAGAACCTCCTGTCGCAGTGTACCGACGAGATAGTTCAGGCAAACGTGGCGCTTGACAGCTCACAGAGCTTTTACGGAAATGCAAATGCCAGGCCGGAAACGGTGTCGTACATAGGCGTGACGAGAACGAACGTGCAGTCCGATGCCATTACGGGTATAATAAGATATGTCACCGACAGCACCTCCGCGCCCCCGACGATACAGCTCGGCAAGGTGACCTATATAAAGGCCGGAGACATGATACCCGATCCGAAGGGCTCGTATTATCTTTACTATACGACCGCCTCGGGAACTAACCCCGGCATGCCGATAACGGATATCAGCGTGAGCTCGAGTGTCTTTGAGACAAACTGCGCAACGACCATGTCGCTGAAGCTCGACGACTCAGGCTCGTACACCGCTCTTTACGGCGACACCAATGTATCGAGCTTTATACATATGAGCTACGAGGATACGGCGACGATGATGGGCGCTATATATATCGGCCACGGCAAGACCGCAAAGGAGGCACAGGCAAATCTTCTGAGCCTCGGCTGCAATATATGCGTGAATCTGGATATAAACAGGGGCACGGGCGGCGAATACATCTATATAGGCTACTCGAGATATACCCTGACAAGATCCGAGGTCAATAAGGGCGTTGCGAGAAAGGCCGTCAGGGATATCATCCTGACAGTCGGTCAGCCGCATCAGAAAACGATCACCATAGACGGCATCGTATACGAGAGCGCACGCGACGAATATACCTCGGCTGAGGATGCAGACGGAACAAAGGCCGTGTCGCTCAACTCGGGCAGCGGAGGTAAGCAGATATATCTGTATTACACCACGACCGCGACCAAGGACACAGCCTATACGATCGCAAAGCTGGGGCTTGCCTGCAAGGATTACGGCATGATAAACGACGACTACAACACATGGGAGCACGTCCTCGACGTTAACGGCAACCGCGTGAATCTCAATGACGGAGTGGTCGCGGTGACAGACAACGGAGATCACATTACCGACAACAGGGTCTATCTCTATGCAAGCCGCACCGATAATGCCGTCAGGGAGGACCGCAAGGTCGATATGAACGCGCTCAACCGTGAGTTCGTGGCCTACGATGTTTATATGAAGGGGGCGTGAGCCGTGAAAAGAATAAGAAAAGCGACTGCACTCCTGTGTGCCGTGTGCCTTGCGGCGGCTCTCGCTGCACCGCAGCCCTCGCTTGCGGCAAACAGTCAGGCCGATGGCGTGAGCGAATATGTCTACACGGTAAACGTTAAGGTCGATAACCCCTGCGACTCCACGAGCATGGACAGGGATGCCGTTAATGTTCTGCGCTTTGACTACTATTACAAGGGTCAGAACGGCTATCAGAGCGAAAAAAGCGAACGCTTTGATATGTCATGGAACGGAAGCGCAAATAATAACGCAGACTTCCTCAAGGAGCATTTCATAAGGCCGAACGATAACGCCTACAGCACGAGCTATGAGCTGACGCTCCCGGGCAAGCTCAGCAGGATAGATATCCTGCTCAACATGGACGGCGGCGAGCGCCTGTCCTTCACGATCGAGAGCATCTACTGCAACGGCAAGCGGATAAACAGCAACACCGACTATGTCTCCTCGGCGTACAACGACTCCTCGGCGAGCGTGTACTGCTCGATGGAGAGCTCGGTCATCGACGAGAGCAATTCGCCCTACTTCACCGAGTACGGCGGGGAGGGGCTCACCGAAAAGGCGATGAGCGAGCTTGCCGCCGGCCTCGGCAATGCGGCAGACTACGCCGGTCAGTTTAAGGATCAGTACAACGCGGTGATCGACACGGCGGTGCTCAAAAACTGCGTCTCGGACTCCGACGGCGATGTAAATCAGGCCTATGCCCACAGCGATGAGGAGAGCATGTACAGATACACCTTCTATTTCAACGTGGAAAACCCCATCGATCTCAGCAATGCCGATAACGATGAGGTAGAGACCTTTTATATCGAGATGAGCTATATCGACAAAAACGGCTATGGCAGCGCAAAGACCTATAAGCTCGACATGTCCTACAGCGAATCTCTCAAGCGAAACCTGAATCAGAAATATCTCAGCTGCTTTGAAAGCTACGGCGA
>CAVFCI010000054.1:0-13474 GCA_963620985.1 Hallerella sp.
TCGCTGCGGCTCGGTCACGGCGCGGCTCTGACATGCCACCGGCATGTCATTCACTCCCGCGCCGACGCTGCGCTACCCCTCGAGCGCCCCCGCTGCGCGGTCAGCTTACGCAGCAGCATAGGTTTTTTGACAGTCTGAGAGAGCTTTACGCTCTCTCTTGTGCATTTTGGCGAAAATTGCGGCGGTATATGGCGCGTTCTTGTTGACAATGGCATACGCAGGGTATAAAATATATATGTTAATTCAATAACGAAAAAAGGAAGTGAAAGGAATATGAAGCTTACGCCCGAACAGCAGGCGCTGCTTGACGGCCAAAAGGGGGAGACCATGGCGAAGGTCGTTAAGACCCTTGTCATGTACGGCGATACCTTCGGCGCGGAGAGAATGGTGCCGATAAGCTCAAAATACGGGCACACGGTCATCAGCTTCGGCCTGAAGGTCATGAAGCCGGTGTACGATCTGTATCAGGAGATCATTGATGCAGGCCTTACCTCCGGCCAGAGGTTCACCGCCGACCCCAAGCCGCTGGATAAGCATGTGCCCAGCAGCCTGATAGAGGATCTTGTGTTCAAAAAATTCATGTACACCTATCAGGACAGCTACGAGCAGCAGCTGCGCGCACTCGGCATAACGAGCGACGACGACTACACCTGCACCTGCTACCTCGATCAGGTCGGCAACAAGCCGCAGAAGGGCGAGGTGCTCTCATGGGCGGAGTCCTCGGCGGTCGTGTACGCAAACTCGGTGCTCGGCGCAAGGTGCAACCGCAACTCCGGCATGATAGAGCTCATGGGCTCTATAGCCGGCTTCGTGCCCGAGTTCGGCCTCCTGCTGGACGAAAACCGCAGGGCGACGTGGATAGTGGAGCTCAAGTGCTCCAAAAAGCCCGACGCGCAGCTTTTAGGCTCGGCCATCGGCATGAAAGTCATGGAGGAGGTGCCCTACGTCAAGGGGCTCGATAAGTGGCTGGGCACGGTGCTCGACGAGGAGGCCTGCACCTATCTCAAGGACTTCGGCGCAGCTACCGCGTCCAACGGAGCGGTCGGCCTGTACCACATCGAAAACCTCACGCCCGAGGCAGTCGAGCAGGGCGAGGGCATCATTGCCGAGGGCGCGCAGACCTACGTCATCGACGATGCGGAGCTCGAGCGCGTCAAGGCAAATTACCCTGTGATCTGGAAAAACCCCGATGCCGAGCCGCAGCTGTGCTTTGTCGGCTGCCCGCACATGACGCTCAGGCAGCTTATCGACTGGACGACAGATATCGGCAGGGAGCTCGGCAAAAACGGCCTTAAAAAGGTCACCGTGCCCACGGTGTTCACGGCCTCGATGCCCGTTATAAAGGAGTTTGAGAAAACGCCGTATTACAAGCAGCTCAAGCGGCAGGGCATCATCCTCAGCTATATCTGCCCGCTGATGTATATGAACAATCCCCTGTGCAAGAAGAAGGCCGTCATCACCTCGTCGAACAAGCTGCGCACCTACACCAGCGCACGCTACTACACCGAGGCCGAGATCCTGCACACCGTCACGACGAAGAGGGAGGGCAAGAAATGAAGACTTTCAAAGGAAGAGTAGTCGTCCCCGGCACCTGCACCGCCGAGGCGCTCGTATCCCACGGCGGCTTCAACACGCTCGCCTCGTATCAGATGGGCATGATGTTCGGCGATAAGCAGATGAAGTGCGGCGACCAGAACAATGCCGAGATATACAAAAAGCCCATGATCGGCAAGGCGCTGTGCCTTCCGATGACCATAGGCTCAACGACCGGCGGCATGGTGCTGTTCACGGTCTGCGCCCTCGGCAAGCAGGCCGCGTGCATGCTGTTTTCAAAGCCCATAGACCCGCTGGCCGCCTCGGGCGCGATACTCGGCGACGTGTGGACGGACGCGCAGATGCCCGTTGTTGACAGTCTGGGCGACGAGTTCCTCGAATACGTTAAAACCGGCGCTAAGATCACCGTCAAGCCCGACGGCATCGTCGAGGTCGAATAAAATCAAAGCTGAAAAAGCTCAGGTCGCAGACCTGAGCTTTTTGAATCTTTATTCCTCCTTGGGCGGGTATTTCTGAACGCCCCAGATGCCGATGAGGACGATGGCCATTGCGCCGAAGGACACGGCGCTCAAATGCTCGCCGAGGATGAATATACCGGCGGCCACCGATATTATGGTCGTGAGGTTCTGGAATATGATGACGTTTGCCATCGGCGCGTGCGACACCGAATAGTTAAACAGCGAGTAGCCCGCGACCGATGCGCCCAGCGCGAGAAACAGCGCTGCAAGCAGAAAGCGCATATCCGCCGCCGGAGCGAGCACCGCGGCGATGCTGCCGCCGTTTTCCGCAAGCGCGAGCGTCGTGAAGAACACCGCGCCCATCATCTGCATGAAATACGTCCTCTCGAACACGGAAAATTTCGCTGACAGTCCGCAGGACACGACGCTGTAGGCCGAGCCGGTCACGACGGCAAGGCACAAAAACGCAAAGCCCTTGAAGCTTATCGAGCCGCCGCTGTTTTCCGCGAGCGTTATGATGATTATGCCGGCTATCGACAGGCAGCTGAAAAGCCACTGCTTCCTGCTTGGCCGCTCTCCGAGGAACACCGCCGCCATGATGATGGTGACGATTGGTATAACGGCGATCATGATGCCGGAGAAGGCGGAGCTTGAATATTTAAGGCCGTACTGCTCGCCGATGAAATACATGCAGGGCTCCATCGAGCCGAGCAGCAGCAGCGGCTTTATGCTCTTGCCGCGCAGTCTGAGCTTCTGCCTGCCCAGCAGCACGGGAACGGTGAGCGCGAGCAGCGCGATATCGAAGCGGTAGCTCATCAGAACAAGGGGCGAGGCGGTCTCCTGTCCTATGCTCGACGCGAGGAAGCTCAGACCCCAGAAGACCTGCGTGGCTATCGCCGCGGCAATGGCCTTTGAATAGCTCCTGTCCCTCACGCGGCGCTCCTTTCGACCTTCATGCCGTCGCTGAATATGACGATGCTGCCGAGCTCGTCGGTCCTGTACACCGTGACCTGAGCGTCGCTCAGACGGCTGAGCGTCTCCTCGTGCGGGTGGCCGTAGTCGTTATCCTTTCCGCAGGATATGACGGCTATCTCGGGCTCGGCCTCGTACAGGAACTGATAGCAGCTTGAGCCCGACGAGCCGTGGTGCCCGACCTTCAGCACGTCGCATTTTACGTTTTTCCCGTCCTCTATGAGCTCCTTTTCGGCCTTGGCGGTCATATCGCCGGTAAACAGGAAGCTCGTATCGCCGTAGACAAGGCGCATGACGAGGCTGTCGTCGTTTACGTTCGAATGATCCTCCAGCGGGCCTATGAACTCAAACCGAGCCTCACCCAGAGAGTATTCCGCGCCCTCGTTGGGTATCTCAAGCACAAGCTGCGCAGACTCCACGGTCTCGACAAAGCGCAGGTACGCCGCTGCGTCGCCGGCGTAGGGCGAGGTGAACACCGTATCCACGTCAAAGCTCTCGATAACGGCATCGAGGCCGCCGCAGTGGTCCGCGTGACCGTGGGTACACACGACATAGTCGAGCTTTTTTATGCCGAGGTCCTTTATGTATTCGACCACGGTGTCTCCCGCGGACGGCGTGCCCGCGTCGATGAGCATGTACTCGCCGCCGCAGCAGATAAGCTCCGAGTCGCCCTGCCCGACGTCGATATAGTGGACATACAGGCCGTCCATCGGCACGGTGACGCTGCCCCCGTCTCCGGCTGAGCGCTGGAATATCAGCACCGCCGCCGCAATGACGACAAGCGCCAGCGCCGCGAGCGGATATTTTTTTGCAAACCTTGCAAACTTATTTACATCACTTTTTTTGACTTTCCTGCTCATAGCTTTCTCCGTATAAGGTTTAGATGAGCAATATTTTCTCATAAAGCTGCGAAAAATGCAAGTTTATGCTTTTCAAACGGGCGATGATATTTTATAATATTTCTTATTCCAAACACGAAGGAGCGATAACGATGAAATATATTCTCATAATAGGCGACGGCATGGCCGACAATCCCGTTCCCGAGCTCGGCGGTCTGACACCTCTGGAATACGCGAAGAAGCCCTTTATCGACGAGCTTGCCGCACGCGGCGAGGTAGGCAGCGTCCTGAACGTTCCCCGCGGCCTGCCCGCGGGCAGCGATACGGCTATAATGTCCATCTTCGGCTGCGATCCGAACCTTTATTATACAGGCAGAGCGCCCCTCGAAGCCGCCGCCACCGGCATAAAGCTCAACGCCGGCGACGTTGCGTACCGCTGCAACATGGTCACCTACGAGGAGGGCGGCATGCCCTTTGAGGAAAAGCGCATCCTCTCGCACTCGGCAGGCTCCATCGACGGCGAGGTCTCCGACGAGATAGTCACCGCGCTGTTCAGCGACCCCGAGTTTGCGCCCCTTGCGGAGAAGGCGGGGATGAAGGTCAACCTCGGCCACTCGTTCCGCCATATCGCCGTGCAGTCGCAGGCCGATATAAAGGGCATCGTCCTCGCTCCGCCGCACGATCATCTCGGCGAGAAGATCGGCGCTATCCTGCCCTCCGGCTGCGGTAACGCCGCTGTCCTGCGCTCGCTCATGGAGTGCGCAAACCGCATCCTTGAACATCACCCCCTGAACGAAAAGCTGCGCGCCGAGGGCAAAATGCCCGCAAACGGCGTGTGGTTCTGGGCAGAGGGCACGGCTGTCAAGCTGCCCGATTTCAAGCAGGAGACCGGTCACGACGGCGTTGTCGTCTCCGCAGTGCCTCTGTGCCACGGCATAGCCGCGCTCACGGGTCTGAGCTTCGTCTGCCCCGAGGGTGCGACCGGCGAGAAGGACACAAGCTACGAAAATAAGCTCAAGGCGGCGCTGGATATCCTCGAAGAGCACGATTTTGCCGCCGTTCACGTCGAGGCTCCCGACGAGTGCACGCATAACGGCGACCTTGAAGGCAAGCTCGAGGCCATAGGCTGGCTCGACACGCGCCTTATCCGCCCGCTGGATGCCGAGCTTCGCTCCCGCGGCTGGGACTACCGCCTGCTGTTTTTGTCCGACCACAAGACCCTGACCTCTACCCGCGGCCACGACGGCGACCCCGTGCCGTACATGCTCTATGACAGCCGCGTTGATACCAAGGCCGGCCTGCCCTACACCGAAAAAAGCGGCGAGAAGGGTCCCTATGTCAATTCCGGCGTTGCGCTGATGTCCATCCTCTTTGAAAAATGACGAGCATAAACGAAAAGGCCTACGCAAAAATAAACATCTCGCTTGACGTTACGGGAAAGCGCCCCGACGGATATCACGACATGCTCATGGTCATGCAGACGATAACGCTGTGCGACGATGTGACGGTGACGCTCACGCCGGGACGGAGCAGCCGCGCCGAGTGCAATCTGCGCTTTGTGCCCTGCGACGAGCGGAACCTTGCGGTGCGGGCGGCGAACGTGTTCTTTGCCGAGACGGGCATAGAAAACACGGGAGCGCATATAAAAATGCACAAGCGCATACCCGTCGGAGCGGGCATGGCTGGAGGCTCGAGCGACGCGGCGGCAGTGCTGCGCGCCTTGAACAGGCTGTGTGATACCCGCATGGACGGCGCAAGGCTCGAGGAGATAGCCGCGCATATAGGCTCGGATGTCGCCTTCTGCGTCCGCGGCGGAACTCAGCTCGCCTCGGGGCGCGGCGAAAGGCTCAGCGTGCTGCCGCAGATGCCCGACTGCGCGGTCGTCGTCTGCAAGCCGGATTTTTCCGTCTCCACGCCCGAGCTTTTCAGAAAGCTCGACAGCGTAAGGCTGCGCTGCCATCCCGACACGCAGAGCATAATCGAGCTGCTGCGCGAGGGTGAGCTTGCAAAGATAGCGCGGCGGATGTACAACGTCTTTGAGGATGTGCCCGACCGCCGTCACAAGGAGATAGCCGCCATAAAAAGCACGATGCTCGACTGCGGCGCACTGGGCGCTGTCATGACCGGCACGGGCTCAGCCGTGTTCGGACTGTATGACGACGAGACCGCCGTTGAGCGCTCGCTGCGCACGCTGCGCCGCGACTGGCGCTGCGTCGCTCCGGCAAAAATAATGCCGCGCATCGAGCTCTGACAGGTATAAAAACGAAAAACACCGCCGATACTGTAATTGCGATCGTGATTACATAGTAAAGGCGGTTTTTTTCATGGATAAATGCAGGCTGAAAATCTGGGAGACAGCCGCGCTGTGTGCGCTGTGCTTATCGTTGTGCATTGGCGCATGGGCGCAGGGGCGGCAGCAGGAGCTAAGCTCCTCGCTCGTGCGGCTGCATGTTATAGCGGCCTCGGACGAGCCGGCGGAGCAGGAGCTGAAGCTGCGCGTGCGCGACGGCGTGCTGGAGTATCTCACGCCGCTGCTCGATGAGGCCGAAGGCTCCGAGGACGCGCAGAGCGTCATAAGCGAAAACCTCGGGAATATACAGGCGGCGGCTTCGCGCTGCGCCGGAGGGCGCGGAGTGAGAGTCACGCTCGGCAGCGAGTATTACCCCACACGCGAGTATGAGGGCTTCACGCTTCCGGCGGGGCAGTATCAGTCGCTGCGCGTCACGCTCGGCGAGGGAAAGGGGCACAACTGGTGGTGCGTCGTGTTCCCGCCGCTGTGCGTCTCCGCAGCAGAGCAGGACAGCGCACTGGAGACCATGACCGCGCCCGACCGCGCACTCATCACCGAGGCTGACGGCTACGAGCTGCGCTTTCGCATCGTCGAGCTCTGGGGCGAGCTCCTCGGGTTTTTATAGGCGCTTTGACGCACCTACGGATACGCATATTGCGGTTGCACGGTGTCGAGGGTGCTGCGGAAACCGCAGCAAGCAGAGAGCTGAAAGCCGATAGCTGATAGCTCAAAATCTGCGCCGCACTCGCGGGAGGCGAAACGTTATGGTTTATGCCAATATTTCCGGTCGGGATAATACAATAAACGTATCCGTAGCTGCGTTAATGCGCCTCCGGAAAAACGTGGACGTTCAGGTGATCGTAGCACATTTCGATGTTGTGCTTTTCAAAACTGCTGCGCAGGTTGCCGATAAGCTCAAAATACACATCCCAGTAGTCTCCCGAGGCGCACCATGCGCGCACGGTGTATTCGATGGAGCTGCTGCCGTAGCTCGTTATCGCAACGAAGGGCGGCGGATCGCTGAGCGTTTTGTTGGTCATGGCTATCGCGTCGAGGCAGGCTGCGCGGACATCCTCGGTCGCGCTGCCGTAGGAGGCCGTGACGGGAACGATGACACGCCGCAGCGCCTCAGCCGAGTGGTTTATTATCTGACCCGAGGTCACATTGCCGTTGGGCGCGTAAACGATGCGGTTATCGTTCGTCGCAACGCCGGTGTAGAACAGGCCGATGCTCTTGACCGTGCCCTCGTACCCGCCGATCTCGACATAATCGCCGACCTTGAACGGATGCGTCGTCAGGATCGTTATGCCGGAAAAGAGGTTTGACAAAAGCCCCTGCAAGGCAAGCGACAGCGCAACGCCGACGACCGACAGCACCGCGACAAGGCTCGTGACCGGAATGCCCAGCGTGCCTGCGATGATGATGGCCGCGATCGTCCACAGTCCGGCCTTTATCGAGCTGCGGAAGAAGGACTTCAGGCTCGCGTCGAGGTGCCGGCTCGCGTCGAGCATTTTTCCGAAGACCCTGCACAGTATCCTGATGGCGATATAGCACAGCAGATATACTATCAGCGCCGAGAGGAGAGAGCTCAGCGAGATGTCGCCGAGCTTTATTGATGAAAGCGAGTCAAAAAAATTCATTGCCTTAACCCAGCTTCAGCTCGCGGCACGAGCCGTCGCCGAACGCCTCCTCCATTTCAGCCTTGTATTTCGGGAAAAAGTCCTCCGGCATCAGCGCCTGAACGCAGCCGGCAAAGCCTCCGCCGTGGACGCGCCACGCGCCTGTGCCGTCAAGAAGCTTCGCGCTCAGATACAGACCCGTTTCGAGCTTGCGGTCGTCGGTCGTGCTCGTGACGATGTTGTTCAGGAGCCTCTCCGACGAGCGCCCCGATTCGTTCATGAGCCGCATGTACTCCGCCGCGTCGCCCGCTATGAGCGCGTCGCGCATTTTGGGAACACGCGCATTTTCGTCGAAAAAGTGTTTGGCTCTGCGCACGGGACGGTCGGCGGTGTCCCAATGCTTTGCGTAGAACTCATCGGGATCGACCTCGCCCAGAAGCTCCTTGCCGAAGAAGCTTGCGATATAGCGCATATCCGCGGGGATGCGTGCATAGCTCGTGTCGAGCCCCGCGTGACTGCCGCCGGTGTCGGTAAGGCACAGCGTCAGACCCATGCGCGAAAAATCGGCGTTGACGGGCATGATCTCGCCCGTGAAAAAGTCTATGTATACGGCCTTGCCCAGCGCACAGGCAAGCTGATCCATAAGTCCGCAGGGCTTGCCGAAGTGCAGGTTCTCCGCCTGACGTGCGACGCGGGCTATGGCCTGCGCCTCGAGCGCGTTGTCGTTGTACAGACCGTTGAAGATCCTGCACATGAGCACGGCGAACGCCGCCGACGAGCTCAGTCCCGAACCCGCCGTGAGCTCGCTTTCAAGCACCGCGTCAAAGCCGCCGAAGCTTGCGCCTATGTCATACATCGCGGCGGCAACGCCGCGCACGAGAGCCGCCGACGAGCCGAACTCCTCCGGATGCACGTCAAGATCCAGCAGATTGACCGTCATATCGGGAAAGCCCGCCGATCTTATGCGTGCAAGGCTCTCAAAATTCGGCTCGACAACGGCGCGTATGCCCTTATCGACCGCCGAGGCGAGTACGCGCCCCTTCTGATGATCCGTGTGGTTTCCCGCGAGCTCAGTTCTTCCGGGAGCAAAAAAGCTGTTCATAATGTGTCCTTCTCTCACCGTCTAATTGCCGTACAGTCTTATTTTCTTTCAAGGACCTTTTCTATGCCTGCGGCAACGCCGTTTGCGTCAATGCCGTATTTGGCAAGAAGCTCCTTATAGGGAGCGGACTCGGTGAAGGTATCCCGAATGCCCACAAACTCGGTCGGAACGCCGCAGCCGAAGTACGCGAGCACCTCGGAAACGGCGGAGCCGAGACCGCCGCAGATGTTGTGCTCCTCGGCGCAGACTATCGCGCCCGTCTCCTCGGCGCACTTTTTTATAAGCTCGCGGTCGATGGGCTTTATCGAGTACATATCGACAACGCGCACGGAAACGCCGCGCTGTGCAAGAAGCTCTGCGGCCTCTATCGCCTTGTGCACCATTATGCCGCAGGCGATGACCGTAACGTCGCTGCCCTCGCGGACGATGCTGCCCTTGCCGAGCTCGAAGCTCGTGTTCTCGTCGTACAGATCGGGGTAGACCTCGCGGCTAAGGCGCAGGTAGAACGGGCCGTAGGTCTCCGCCGCGTACTTTGTCGCCCAGCGGGCGGCAGCGGCGTCGGCAGGAGCGATGACCCTCATGTTCGGCAGTGCGCGCATGAAGGCGATATCCTCGGTGGCGTGATGGCTCGCACCGTCGAGCGCGTCGGACATGCCGCAGTATGCGCCGCCGAATTTCACGTTGAGGTTTGCATAGCATATCTGATCACGCGCCGAGAGCAGACCCAGCGTGGTCAGGAACACCGTAAAGGTGTTTACAAACGGAGTTTTGCCGCAGGCTGCCATACCGGCTGCCGTTGCGACCATGTTCTGCTCGGCGATGCCCATGTTGAAAAAGCGCTCGGGGTGAGCCTTACCGAATATCGCGCTCTTGGTCGAGCCGGAAAGATCCGCGTCGAGCACGACGATGTTCTTGTCGGTCTCGCCCAGCTCCGCGAGCACCGAGCCGTAGACCTCTCTTATCTGCTTAGGCATTTGCAGCACCTCCCAGTTCCTCCATTGCTTTTGCGAAGCTTTCGTCGTCTATCGCCTTGCCGTGCCATGCGCTCTTGCCCTCCATGAAGGAAACGCCCTTGCCCTTTACGGTGTCTGCGATAATGACGGTGGGTGCGCCGACAGCGCCGTCGGCGACGCTTATGCAGAAGTCGAGAGCCTCAAGGTCGTGGCCGTCGCATTCGAGCACCGTCCAGCCGAAGGCTTCCCACTTGCCCGCAAGGTCGCGCAGCGGCATGATCTCGTCGGTCGTGCCGTCAAGCTGGACCTTGTTATAGTCAACTATTGCGATAAGGTTGTCCAGTCCGAACTTGGGAGCGCTCATCGCGGTCTCCCAGATAACGCCCTCGTTGAGCTCACCGTCGCCGAGCACGGCATAGACCTTGGCCGGAGAGCCGTTGAGCTTGAGCGCCATCGCCATGCCCTGTGCGGCGGGGAAGCCCTGACCGAGCGGACCTCCGGGCATCTCGACTCCCGGGGTGTGCATGCTCGGATGACCGGCAAGGCCGCCCATGCGGCGCAGCTGCATCATGTCCTCAACGGGGAAGAAGCCCTTTTCCGCAAGGTTGCGGTACAGCATCGGAGCTGCGTGACCCTTCGAGAGCACGAGCCTGTCGCGGTCGGGATCGTCGGGTCTGCCTGCGTCGATGTTCATGTGCTCCTGATACAGATACGTCAGTATCTCGCACACGGAAAGCGAGCCGCCGGGATGACCGGATTGGGCTGCGTGTATCGCAGTCAGAACGTCGATTCTGAAGCGCCTGCAAAGCTCGTTGAGCTCGGCACAGCGCTCGGCAGTTAAAGCCATGTTTTTGTCCTCCGTTTGATAGTTTTTTGTCGGAAATCCATACTATACATCACAATATAATATAGAACAAGCCCATAATAAAGTCAAATATTTTTAATGGCGCATTGACGCAATCACCGTATAGGCAGCTGCGTCAAAGCGCCATCAAAAAACTAAAAAACGCCGAGAGATTTGAAGAGCAGGGACCAGGCGAACATGGTGAAGCAGCACAGGGCGCTGGTGGACACGACTATATCGCCGGCGAGCTCATCATCGCCGCCCATCTGCTGGACCATGGTGAACGAGGCGATGGCCGTGGCCGAGCCGAAGATGCCGATCATTCCGGCGAAGGCGATGCCGCGAATGCCGAGGAGAAAGGCCGCGGTGAGAAAAATGCCTGGCATGACGACGAGCCTGCCGAGGCAGACCTCGACGAGGTCCTTTACATATTTATGTATGCTGCCCCACTGGAAGAACGCGCCGAGCATGAACAGCATCATGGGATTGGTCGCGGCGGCGATCTGCTTTACGGTGGACAGCAGCGCGGAGGGCAGCTCGATGCCGGTCAGCCGGAAGACCATGCCGGCTATCGTGCCGAGGATGAGCGGGTTTTTAAAGACATCCGCGAGGATGTGCAGCGGCGAGGGGCGATTGCCGTTGAACAGCTCAAGCGTCACGACCGCAATGGCGTTGAACATCGGAACAACGACCGCGATGAGGACGACGACCGAGCCCGCGTCCGCGCCTGGCACGAGCGCAGTTGCCAGCGGCAGCCCGATTATGACGAAGTTCGAGCGGTAAATGCCCTGTATCTTCACGCCGCGCTTGCCCGTTTCCTTTTCGGTGAGCAGAACGTAGGTGAGGCTGAGGCAGAACTCGATCAGCACTCCGGCGGCGGCGAAGACGAGCAGCTTCGGCTGCACCGCGCTCGACAGGTCGGAGGTATAGATGTTGTAAAACAGCATCACCGGCATGAAATAGCGAAACAGCAGCTTGTTGAGCTTGGGCACGTCCGAGCGCTGTATAGCGCCCAGATGCCTTGCAAGGCAGCCGAGCGCCATGAGGAAGAATATCGGAAGCACCGCATTTACGCAGACTGTGAAGGCTGTCATTTCGAGTCCTTCCTCTGAAGCTTATGCTTTTTTCCGTCGGGAGTCTGGATGTAGGTGTTTTCGAGTATCTCGATCGCACCGCGCCGCCACTCGTCGAGGTATTCTTTGCGCAGCGCGTCGCGCTCGGCCAGCTCCTCGGGGCTCAGCTCGCGCTCCTTTTTGATGCGCGCAAGCTCGTTTATTCTCTGAAGCTTTGAGTTTTCCATTATTCTATCGTCCCCAGTTCGTCAAGAGTTTTCTCGAAGGCCGGAATAAAGTGCTCAAGGAAATACTCGGCCTCCGGCAGCTCATAGGAGTGTATCGCCGCGAGCGTCTGCTTCTCGGCGTTTAAGAATTCGTTGTTTCCGGCCTTGCGCTCCTCTATGCATTTGATGTACGCGCTCAGCTTGTCGGCGGCCTTGACTATCGGGTGCAGCTGGCGCTGCGTGTCCCCGACGAGTATCGGCTCGAAGGCCGGCTGAAGCTCGGGCGGGAGCATGGAAAGGAGCTTTTCCGAGGCTATCGTCTCGACACGGCGGTAGGCGCTCATGATCTCGTTGTCGTGGTACTTTATCGGAGTGGGCAGGTCGCCCGTGAGTATCTCGCTTGCGTCGTGATACAGCGCGACCGCGGCGCAGGCCTCGGGCTCGCAGGGGATGCCGTACACGTCGCGGCGGATAACGCCCAGCGCGTGCGCGATGACCGCGACCATGTGACTGTGCTCCTGAATGTTTTCCTGTATCGAGTTGCGCATCAGGCTCCAGCGCTCAATATAGCGCATACGCGAGAGCAGCGCGAAAAAATTACTGTCCATTGTTTTTCTCCTGTGATAAAATCGTATGTATGTTATCATAATGTGCGGATAATATCAAATATTTGCGGAACAATTTTAAACGAAACTTCGTCATAGGATCGTTGACGCATCAACATACAAAATACACCCCCCAAAAAGGAGTGAGCACAATGAAAAAATCAAAAAGCATCATCTGCTGCACACTGTGCCTGTGCCTTGCGGCGGCTCTGTGCGCCTGCTCGGCCAAGGACGGCGGCACACAGATACCGAACCCCGTGCACGAGTCGAGCGCCGAGGAGTTCAAGGCAGCGGGCATCAATATGCCGGAGCTTGAGGGCAGGAGCCCCGTTTACTCGACCATCGACGGCGACAAGACGCTGTATCAGGCCGATTACGGCGACCTTGTCATCCGCGCACAGGAGACGGATAAGCAGGAGGATATCTCCGGAATGAACTATGACTGGACGGAGGATCCGATCATGACGCTCGAGCTTTTGCAGGGAGACCCCATCGTAAAGCTCGACGGAAACGGCGCGGGGATAATTTACTGGTACCTCGGAGGCCGCAGCTGGTCGGCCGGAATGACTCAGGGCGCGGACGTGGATACGCTCAAAAGCCTGTACTTCAAGACCGCAGGGCTCAATCCCTGAAAAAAAGCTTTACAAACGGCGGGCGAGGTGATAATATAGCTTAGTCCGTGAACTCAGTATTCGGGAGACCTTTCCTCCCTTTACTTAGTCATTGGATATATGAAAAATCAGAAAGGGGTATCATTATGATCACCAAAGAGACCAAGACCGCCGTTATAGAGGCAAACAAGACCCACGAGAGCGACACAGGCTCGCCCGAGGTCCAGATCGCCATTCTCACTCAGCGCATCCGCGAGCTGACCGCTCACCTGAAGGTTCATCCCAACGACGACCACAGCCGTCTGGGCATGTACAAGATGGTCGGTAAGCGCCGCCGTCTGCTCGACT
>CAVFCI010000055.1:0-13340 GCA_963620985.1 Hallerella sp.
AAATTTCAAGGATTTCGACGGCGGTTTATCTAACTCGAGGCGGGTCTTGCCCCCCTCGAGCTCCCCCGCTGCGCGGATATTTTCACGCAGCAGCATAGGTTTTTTGACAGTCTCCTTTTGTCGGGCAAAATGTGCGGCGGGGGTATTGACTTATGTGCCGCTGTGTGGTATTATATATAAGCTCTGAAGAGCAAAATATCGCGGAGTGGAGCAGTTCGGTAGCTCGTCGGGCTCATAACCCGAAGGTCGTGGGTTCAAATCCCTCCTCCGCAACCACTAAAACCGCGGGAAGCAGATGCGCAGGCATCTGCTTTTTGCTTTGCTTCCGGCAGCAGGCCTACCCGCTCCGCATAGTCGGAGGTAAATTTAATATTAAACGCAAAAAGATAGTGCAGACAAAGCTCTGCACTATCTTTTTTCAATATTGCTGCGGCTAACGCCGCACTCGCGGGGAGCGAAACGCTGTAGCTTATACCGGTGTTTCCGGTCGGGACACCGCAATATCCGTATAGGTGCAGACTAAGTGCGCCTTTAAAAAATCAAAACGGCAGGGATGAGAGGATGGAGGTGAAGTACTCAGGCAGGTCTGTGGAGATGACGGTCTTTTCGCCGGTGCGCGGGTGGATGAACTTCAGCTCGCGGGCGTGCAGGCACTGGCCGGTGAGCCCTCTGTCGGGGCAGGGCGCGCCGTATAGGCCGTCGCCGAGCAGGGGGTGGCCTATGTGCGCCATATGCACGCGGATCTGATGCGTGCGTCCTGTTTCGAGGCGGCAGCGGATGTGCGTGTAGCCGCGATAGCGTGCGATGACCTCCCAGTGCGTCACGGCGCTGCGCGAGCCCTTGGGCGTGACGGCCATTTTCTTGCGGTCGGTCGGATGCCGGCCTATGGGCGCGTTGACCGTGCCCGAATCCTCGCGCATACCGCCGCGGACAACGGCCTCATACACACGCGAGAGGCTGCGGTCGGCAAGCTGAGCCGACAGCGCGAGGTGCGTAAAATCGTTTTTCGCAACGATCAGCAGGCCGGACGTGTCCTTGTCGATGCGGTGGACGATGCCCGGGCGCTTCTCGCCGCCGATGCCGGACAGCGAGTCACCGCAGCGGAACATCAGGGCGTTCACGAGTGTGCCGTCGGGATGGCCGGGCGCGGGGTGCACGACCATGCCGCGCGCCTTGTTGACCACCAGCAGGTCGCCGTCCTCGTACACGATATCCAGAGGGATATCCTGCGGCCTGAGCTCACAGCCGGCGGCCTCGGGCATGACGAGGGTGATCTCGTCGCCGGACGCGCATTTGTAGTTTTTCTTCACCGCCCTGCCGCCGACGGAGACCGCGCCCTCGTCGATCAGCCGCGCGGCGGCGCTTCGCGTGAGATGCGGCACACAGCGCGCAAGGAGAGCGTCGATGCGTTCGGCGCTCTCCTGTGCTGTTATCCTTATGATGTTATCGTCTGAATAATCCATTACAGATCCTTGAACTCGGCAAGAATGTCCTCAAGCTTGAAATCCTCGCTCTTGGCGGGCTCAGCCTTGGGCGCTTCGGGAGCCTTTTCGGCGGGCTTGGGCGCAGTGCCGCGCAGGGCGGGGCCGAAATCGTCCCAGAACGCATCGTGCGCCGGCGCTGCCTCCGGCTTTATCGGCTGCGCCTCCTGCGGCTGCTCACGGCTGCCGGTGTTAAAGCCGAAGATATCGGCAAAATCGTCGGCGGGCGCGGCAGATGTACGCGGCACGGGCTTTACCTTCACGGGCGCATCGGTCTCGTCCTCGTCCTCGTCATATTCGCCGCGAGAGCCGAAGAAAACGTAGATAACGAACATCAGGCAGGACACGACGAGCACCGCGTCGGCGATATTGAACACCGCGAAGTTGACAAATTCGAGCTTGAACATATCCACAACGTAGCCGAGGAACACGCGGTCGATGCAGTTGCCGATGGCGCCGGTCAGAAACAGCACCTCGCACCACACCGCAAAGCGTGAGTCGAACACGCGCTTTACCAGCAGCACCGCGATAACGACAACGAACACCGCCGTTACGGCGAGGAATATCCAGCGCGCAGCCGCGACATTGTCAAGCATTCCGAACGCCGCGCCGGAATTGTGTATATTCACGAGCTTCACGACTCCCGGGATGAGCTCCTGTGAGCCGGTCGAAAGCGTTATATTGACCGTGACCCAGTATTTGAGCCACTGATCCGCGATGAGGATCACCGCGGCAACGATCGCAAAAAGCATTTTCGGATCCTTTCGGTTTCTATATAATCAACTTATATAATGCACCAAAAAGCCCGTTTCGTCAAGTTTTTTTGGAGGCGCATTGACGCAGCTACGGATACGGTGATTGCGGTGTCCCGACCGGAGACAACGGAGGAAACTACAGCGTTTCGGTCTATTCCATTGTTTCGATACCGTGCATCCGCAATAAGCGTATAGGTGCAGCCTCAATGCGCCTCTGAAAAAATTCGCTCGGAGAGCGAATACATCGAGCTCTCAGCTATCAGCTATTAGCTATCAGCTTGCTGCGGCTTCCGCAGCACCCTCGATACCGTGCACCCGCAATAAACGTATAGTGCAGCCTCAATGCGCCTCTGAAAAAATTCGCTCGGAGAGCGAATACATCGAGCTCTCAGCTATCAGCTATTAGCTATCAGCTTGCTGCGGCTTCCGCAGCACCCTCGATACCGTGCACCCGCAATAAACGTATAGTGCAGCCTCAATGCGCCTCTGAAAAAATTCGCTCGGAGAGCGAATACATCGAGCTCTCAGCTATCAGCTATTAGCTCTCAGCTTGCTGCGGCTTCCGCAGCACCCTCGATACCGTGCACCCGCAATAAGCGTATAGGTGCAGCCTCAATGCGCCAGTGAAAAAGCGCGGTACAGGAAGGTGGCGACCTGAGCGCGGGTCGCGTACATATCGGGCGCGAAGGTGTACTCGTTCATGCCGCCGGTGATGCCGTTTTCGTATGCCCAGAGCACGGAGCGGAAGCAGAAATCCGTCGGCAGGACATCGACAAAGGGGTTTTCGCAGCCGGGCTCGACCTTGCCGAGATAGCGCCAGAGCAGCGTCACGAACTCCGCGCGCGTGACCTTTTTGTCGGGTGCGAAGTACCCGCTTGAAACGCCGGTGCTGATGCCGTTCTCGGCAGCCCACTGGACGGCGCGTTCGCAGTAGCTGCCGCTCTTGACATCGCAAAACCAGTTGGTCTCGCTCTTGGGCATGGGGCGGCCCGCGGCGCGCCAGAGGAAGGTTACGACCTGCGCACGGGTACACACGGCATCGGGCTCGAAGCGCGCGCCGCTGCTGCCGTTGGAGATGCCCTCGTCGATGAGCCACTGTATGCCGTCGGCGTAGGCCGCGTGCCTGCCGTCGAAATCAACGTCCGTCGCGGCGACGGTAAAGCCGATGCGCTGCTGGAGCCGGTTATAATCTGCGTCCACGGCCTCTATGTACAGCTCATAGCTGCCCGGGCCGAGGCTCGAAAAGCTCAGGCTGTCATTGAAGGTCCAGAGATCGGCCACGCTGCTGTTCGGCCTGCTGAGCTTATATGTGAAAAACTCGCCGTCGAGGTTGCGGATATCGACGTAGAGCCAGATGATGGCGCTTGCGGAGTTGACCGTTCCGCCTATGCTGAACTCCTCCCCGTGAAGCGTGCCCGAGGGCGCGTGGAGCTTTGACAGCCATATGTCTCCGGCAGATCCGCTTATGCTGCCGTACTGCGGCGTTGCAAAGCCGAGGACGGAGCCGTCACGCGGCCTCTCGCGGCGCTCGACCATCTCGTTGGCGGTGTTGCCCTCAATGGTGTATATCGTGTCCGCGTCGGCGCTTTCGACTATCGCAACGTGCTCGGCCACGCCGCCGCCGCCGAGAAACAGCAGGTCTCCGGCCTGAGGAGCGTAGTCCCCCGTGTGCCAAAGACCGCGCTGCTTAAACCAGTTCATGCCGGTCGTGCAGCCGGCAAAGCTCGGGATGACGCTTGCCGGTACGCCCGAAAGCCGCGCACACCATGTGACGAACATCGCGCACCACGGCTGATCGGGCAGACCGTACCATGTGCCGTATTTCGTCCCGTTCTGGAATCTTTCGCGGTAGCCGAGCTGCGACTCGGCCATGCTCATGAAGCTTTCGCGCTGACTGCGCGGCGCGTCCGCGAGCGCCGCCGGAGCAAGGCTCAGCAGCATAAGGATTGCAAGGATAAGGCTCAGTATTCTCTTTCTCATCTCGGGTTTCTCTCTTTCCTCTCTGCTTTTTTATAAGAAAAGACCGCCGCAAGGCGGTCTTTATGACATTTTATGACATTTCGATTTATTTATCCAGCGCGTTCATGCGGTACAGGAATGTGACGACCTGTGCGCGGGTAGCTGCGCCTGCGGGGCTGAAGGCGGTTGCGCTGGTGCCGCTGGTGATGCCGTTTTCATATGCCCAGAGTATCGCCGAGTATGCAAAGTAGCTTGAGGGCACGTCATTGAAGGGGTTGAAGCCGCCGCAGACCGGTCTGTCGAGATAGCGCCAGAGGAATACGACGAACTGCGCGCGCGTGACCGTCCGATCGGGCGCGAAGTGCGTATCGTCAACGCCGGTGGTTATGCCCTTTTCGGCAGCCCAGAGCACGGCCTCGGTGTAGTAAGCGCCGCTTTTTACATCGGCAAAGCCGCTGACGCTGCCGTACGGCTGGGGCTTACCGGCGAGCCTCCAGAGGAAGGTGACGACCTGTGCGCGGGTGCATACGCCGTCGGGATTGAAGGTCGTGGCGGTCGTGCCGTTTGTTATGCCGCTCTGCGCCGCCCAGAGGATCGCGTCGGTGAAGTAGACGTGCCTGCCCTGCGCGTCGATATCCGTAAAGGGATTTGCAGCGCCGCAGACCGTGCACACGCCGTTGACGAAATTATGGCCGAGCTGACGCACATAGCTTGCCTCGAATTTTTCCGAGCAGCTCTTGCACTCGAATATCGTATAGCCGCTGGCCGAGCAGGTCGGCGCGACGACGGTGGTCTTGTAGTCGTGAACGTGGTTATCATAGCTCTCCCACACGAGCGAGCCGCCGAAGCTCTCGCCCTTGTGCTCGCCCCACTTCGTGCCGTTTGCCGGATACACGATGGTGGTCGAAACGCCGGAGAAGGCGTTCGCTGCGACCGAGCCGAGCTCGCCGGAGATGTTTATGTAGTCGATCTTCGCACCCGAGGGGAATGCGTTGTTCTCAAGGACAAGACTGCGGCAGTCAAGCGTAACGGACTTCAGGCCGGTGCAGCCGTAAAATGCGTTCTGGCCGATGACAAGGCTCTCGGCGCGGTTATATATGACCAGCTCGCGCAGCGCGGTGCAGCCGGAGAAGGCCTTGGCCTGAAGCGTCATGGAGCTTCCGCCGTAGCTGCCGTCGTCCTTGACGAAGAAGGCTTCGAGCGCGGTGCAGCCCGCGAAAAGCGAGGCGGGGACCAGCGTAAGACCGGAGGGCAGCTCGGCGTAGGCAAGCTGCCGGCAGGCGTAGA
Source organism: Hallerella sp. (assembly GCA_963620985.1). Lineage (GTDB taxonomy): Bacteria > Bacillota > Clostridia > Oscillospirales > Oscillospiraceae > F23-B02. The sequence continues at coordinate 5,483 of CAVFCI010000055.1, forward strand.
ACGCGCCCTCGCCGAGGTTTGACACGCTCTTGGGAACGGAGATGCTCTTTATCGCCGTGCCCGCAAAGGCGTAGCTGCCGACGCTCGTGCAGCCGGAGGGGATGCCGATGACCGACAGTGCCGAGCAGCCGCGGAAGCACTCGCTTCCGATGACCTTCACGCCGTCGATGCCCTCGATATCGCTCAGCGCGGTGCAGCCGTAGAACGCGCCGCTGCCGAGGAGACGGAGCTCGGAGTCTATCTCGACCGATTTGAGGCCTTTAAGCTCCGCAAAGGCGTAGTTGCCGACGGTTTTCACGCCCGCGCCGAGAACAACGGACTTTATCGACTCTGCGTAGCCGTACCACGGCGCTTCGAGACCGTCGGCTGTGTGGTAGTCGTTCATTTCGCCGCTGCCGCTTATGCGCAGAACGCCGGTGTCCTCGTTCAGGCTCCATTTGAGGTTCTCGCCGCATTCGCCGCGGATGGTCGTGTCCTTCCACTGGGCGTAGACGGTCATGTCCTTCGTGATGATCGTCGAGGAGCTTATCTTATTGCCGCCTGCGGGCGCATCGTACCAGCCGAGGAAGCGGAAGCCGTCGTACACCGGCGTGGGCAGAGTGCCCGTCGAGCCGTCCGCCGAGGCGTAGACGTATTTGGTATCGCAGCTGCCGCCGTTGGGGTCGAGCGTTATGCGCGGCAGCGACTTCCACTGCGCGTAGATGGTGCAGTCGTCGCTGAATTTATAGCTGCTTGTTATCTTCGTGCCGCCGGAGGCCGCGGTGTACCAGCCGAGGAAGGCGTAGCCCTCGCGTGTCGGGGTCGGCAGCGAGCTCACCGTGCCGTCTGCGGAGACATAAGCGTTTGCCTCGGTGCAGCTGCCGCCGTTGGGGTCGAGCTTCACCGTCAGAAGTCCCGGGCCGCCGCCGGATTTGTTGGTTATGTACCAGATCTTCGTTATATTCGCAATGACGGCCTCCTGCGAGCCGCGGTTCTGTGCGTTCCAGCTCGCGGAGAGCTTTATGCGCTTTGCAGCCGTGCCCGGGTCTGCGCAGTAGAAGGTATCGGAGGCTGCGTCGTAGTCGGTCAGCAGCACCGCGTGCGGGAGGCTGCCGTCGTATATCTCAACGCCCTCGGGGTGCTTGTCGAGCATCGCCAGCAGCGCCGACTTCTTCGCGGCGGTGCTCATGCCCGAGTAGCTTGCCGTACCGACGGTCATGCCGCCGTAGCTGAAGTTGTTGTTCAGGCCGACGCCCTCCAGCCACGCAGCCGACTTGATCGAGGACTCGGTGATGCTCTCCCAATTCGCGTTGCCGTCGATGATCGCGCGGCGGCGCAGCATCATGACCGCCGAGGTCAGCGTGCATTTGCCGCTGCCGCTCTGCATGAGGAACACCTTGTCGTCATTTATCGTTGCAGCCAGTGCCGTGACCGCCATCGCAGGCAGCATGGTGAGCACCAGCGTTAACACCAGTATCATGCTAAGTATACGTTTTTTCATCGGTCTTTCGTTCGTTCCTTCCGTGTGTTTGCCTGCCGCCGCGCAGAAAAAACGCCGCAGCGATGTAATTATAGAACAAAACGTCCCGTCAATCAAGGAATTTCAAAGAAAGTTAACTTTTTAGAGGCGCACGGACGCAGCTGCGGATACGCTTATTGCGGTGTCCCGACCTGAAACAATGGAGGAAACCATAACGTTTCACTTCCCGAAGGTGCAGTGCAAACTTTGCCCGCACCGAAATCGGCGCACCTTGCCTTCCCCTTACGAAGTTCGAGGGGAAGGTGTCGGCGACAGCCGACGGATGAGGTGGTTATCAAATCATTTGCCGTCAGGCAAACACATATTTATCTGAAACGTATTAATTTAATCGGCAGAAAAAATGAGAGCACAGATTTTGAGGTCTGCGCTCTCGTTTTGCGTCTGATATTGAATTTTAGTTCCGAAGCGGCGGAAAATTTAAAATGAAGCGTTGATTCAAGCTTCCTCAAAAAACGTAACATGTATTCCATAACAAGGTTGCGGCTTACGCCGCGATTTCATGAACACCTCATCCGTCAGCCTTACGGCTGCCCACCTTCCCCTCGTAATAAGGGGAAGGCATGAGACTGGCGCAATTTTTAAGATGCTGCAACAAACATTGCACCGCACTCGTGGGAGGCGAAACGTATTTGTTTATTCCAATGTTTCGATACCGTGCACCAGCAATATGCGTATCCGTAGGCGCGTCAAAGCGCCTGTAAAAAACCGCACACATTGAGCTATCAGCTATCAGCTGTCAGCTCTCAGCTTGCTGCGGTTTCCGCAGCACCCTCGATACCGTGCAACCGCAATATGCGTATCCGTAGCTGCGTCAAAACGCCATTAAACGTAGTCGGTGAGCCGGCGGAGGCTGCCGGTACGGGGGACGTAGTGCGCAAGGCAGTCCATGGCCTGCTGCGGCGTTTCGGCGACGGAGTACAGCGACAGGCAATTTTTCGACATGAAGCGCCGCGCCGCAAGCTCCTCGAGCATGCGCAGCATCGCATCGTGCGCACCGAGCGTGTTGAGCAGCACTATTGCGCGGTCGTCGCGGCCAAGCTGCTTCAGCGTAAGCAGCTCGAAAAACTCCTCGAGCGTGCCGATGCCGCCGGGCAGGACGATGCATGCGTCGGAATTATCCTGCATCAGCTGCTTGCGCTCGCGCATGGTCTCGGTGAAGATCATGCGGCTGCACTCGGGGTACAGTATGCCGGGCTCATCGAAAAATCGCGGCGCTATGCCGACTATCTGCCCGCCGCAGCTGTGCACTCCGCGGGCGCACGCGCCCATGAGCCCCTCCGCGCCGCCGCCGAACACGATCGAGTCGCCGTTTTTGCCTATCAGCTCGCCGAGCGCCTCGGCCTCGGCGTAATAGCGCTCATCCAGCTCGCGGCCGGACGCGCCGAAAATACATATCTTCATCAGTCTTCAAGCTCCTCAAACGCTTCAAGGCCGCGCTTGGCCTCGGGCTTATTGTCGCCGTGCCGCACGAAGAGCATCGTCACGAAGCTGAGCGCGACGAACACGGCGGCATAGGGAAACAGCACCGTGTAGCTTATATGCCGCATCAGCGAGCCCGCGGCGATCGGGGTCACGACCTGCGCGACCATCGAGAAGGTGTAGTAATAGCCGGTGAATCTGCCGATATCCGAGCCGCGGCACATCTCGACGACCATCGGCAGGGAGTTTACGTTTATCGCCGCCCACGCAAGTCCGACGAGGGCAAAGACGATGAACATTATAAGGTTTATGCTGCTGTAGGCCGTTGTCAGGAAGTAGCCCAGCGCAAAGCAGGTCGTCAGCAGGATGATGCCTGCCATGATCGTGCGCTTTCTGCCGACCTTGGAGGCGATGATGCCGATGGGTATGTAGCTGATGACCGCGCCGCCGGTGGCAATGAGCAGGCAGGTCGATGCGCCGCCCAGCGCCTGACCCATGACCTGGCTGACGTAGGTCGTAAACCATGTCTCGACCGCGTTGTAGCCGATAAACCACAGGCAGATCGACGACAGCAGGAAGATAAGGCTTTTCTTTACGGGCTTGGGCAGGGTCTCGTTGCCGCTGCCGTCGTCCTCGGCAAGGTTCCACTCTGGGTGCTTGCTCTCAAGCTCGCGCTGCTCGGCGACGAGCTTGGGCTCCTTGATCGTCAGAAACAGTATGGCGACCGAGACGAACATGATCGCGGACACGACCATGAACAGCGGCTGATAGTTGACGTGGGAGAGCCCCTCGACCTTGCTGTTGGGGTACATGACCGCCGCTACGCCGAGGTAGACAACGCCGCCGAGCGCACCCATGAGGTTTATTATCGCGTTGCCCTTGCTGCGCAGGGGCTTGGGCGTGATGTCCGGCATCAGGGCGACCGCGGGGGAGCGGTATGTGCCCATGGCGACCAGCAGCAGGCCGAGCACGACCACAAAGGACGCGGTCTTGAACCCGCTCGGCGCGGCGGCATAGCTGTTGTCGATCAGCGGCAGCAGGTTCATGAGTATGATCGCAAGACCCGTGCCGAACAGGACAAAGGGCATGCGCTTGCCGATGCGCGTGTTCGTCCTGTCAGATATCGCGCCGAACAGCGGCAGCAGGAACAGCGCCAGCACGTTGTCGGCGGCCATGATCGCGCCGGAATACGTCTCGTTGAGATGGAAGGTATTTGTCAATATCAGGGGGACGATGCTGTTATACATCTGCCAGAACGCGCAGATGGACAGGAACGCAAAGCCTGTCAGTATGGTGCGTTTGTTGTCAAGCTTCATTCTCCGCTCTCCTCTAATTCGTTGTGCCACGATTATAACATACCGCTCCCTAAATTAACAGGGTTTTTTGGAGGCGCTTTTAGTCTGCACCTATACGGATATTGCGGTGTCCCGGTGTCGAAGTTGCTGCGGAAACCGCGGCGCTGAAGCGCCAGCTGAGAGTGGAGAGCTGATAGCTAATAGCCGAAGGTGTGCGGCAAGGCCGCACGGATTTTTACAGGCGCATTTAGTCTGCACCTATACGCTTATTGCGGTGTCCCGACCAAAAGTATTGGCATAAACCATAGTATTTCGCGCCCCGCGAGTGCAGTTCAAGTTTTATCAGCACCGAAATCGGCGCCCCCTGCCTTCCCCTTACTTCGAGGAAAAGGCTTGGTGCGGTGCAGTATTTGAGCTGCTGCAACAAACATTACTCCGCACTTGCGGGAAGCGAAACGTTACGGTTTATTCCATTGTTTCGATACCGTGCACCCGCAATAAGCGTATAGGTGCAGACTAAATGCGCCAGTGAAAAAGTGACGAAAATGTAAGGAGATACGGCAAAAATGTAAGAAGAATCGATGGTTTACGGGGAAGATATGCTGTACAATAGGTGCATAAGCTGACGGAGGTAAAAAGCATGAGCATTTTAACTGTTGAAAATCTCAGGAAAGTATACAGCACGCGCTTCGGCGGGAATCAGGTCGAGGCGCTCAGGAACGTCAATTTCAGCGTCGAGGAGGGCGAGTACGTCGCCATCATGGGCGAGTCGGGCTCGGGCAAAACGACGCTTTTGAATCTGCTGGCGGCGCTGGACAAGCCCACGGACGGCACGGTGCTGCTCGACGGCATGGATCTTGGCAGGATAAAGGAGCAGGATGCCGCGACCTTCCGCCGCGACAACCTCGGCTTCGTGTTTCAGGAGTTCAACCTGCTGGACACCTTCACGCTTCAGGACAACATAATGCTGCCGCTGGTGCTCGCGGGCAAGAGCTATGACGAGATGAGCTCGCGCCTGCTGCCGATAGCAAACGAGCTCGGCCTTGAGCCGCTGCTGAAAAAATACCCCTACGAGGTCTCCGGCGGCCAGAAGCAGCGCGCCGCCGTTGCGAGGGCGCTTATAACGAGCCCGCGTCTTATCCTTGCCGACGAGCCGACGGGTGCGCTCGACTCCAAGAGCACCGACGAGCTGCTTGACCTGTTCGGGCAGATAAACAAAAAGGGTCAGACCGTACTCATGGTAACGCACTCGGTGAAGGCCGCGTCCCGCGCACAGCGCATACTGTTTATCCGCGACGGCGAGGTGTTCCACCAGCTCTACCGCGGCGAGAGCAGCGACGTGCAGCTTTATCAGAAGATATCCGACACGCTGACTATTATTGCATCGGGCGGTGAGGTAAAATGAAGCGAAGCTTATATCCGCGCCTTGCGTGGAACGGCATGAAAAACAACAAGCGCCTGTTCGTGCCGTATATCCTCGCGGCAGCCGGCACCGCGGCGGTGTTTTACATCATGTTTTTCCTCTCGACCGGCGGCATTCCCGATGATATGCGCGGCGCTGCCTCGGCGGAGACTGCGCTCGGCCTCGGCGTGTTCGTCATCGTCATATTCTCGCTGATCTTCCTGTTCTACTGCAACGGCTTCCTCGTGCGCCGCAGATACCGCGAGTTCGGCATGTACAGCGTCCTCGGCATGAACCGGCGCAACATATCCCGCGTGCTGGCATGGGAAACGCTGTTTACCGCCGCGTTCTCGATCCTCGGCGGCGTTTTCCTCGGCGTACTGTTTTCAAAGCTTGCCGAGCTCGGCTTCGTACGCGCCGTCGGCGGTGAGCCGGATTATGTGCTGCGCATCTCGGTCTCCGCGCTGCTGTATATGCTGCTGTACTTCGGCGGCATCTTCCTGCTCATCTACATCAGCAGCCTCATAAAGCTGCACAGGAGCACGGCCATCGACCTCGTCGGCAGCGAAAGCCGCGGCGAAAAGCCGCCGCGGGCAAACCCCGTGCTCGGCATCGCGGGCATTGTTATCCTCATCGCAGCGTACTATCTGTCTCTGAGCATCGAGGATCCCATATCGGCGTTCACGACCTTCTTCATCGCGGTCGTCATGGTGATCCTCGGCACATATCTCGTGTTCATCTCCGGCAGCGTGCTGCTGTGCCGGCTGCTGCAAAAAAACAAGAGCTATTACTATAAGCCGCAGCACTTCGTGTCCGTGTCCTCGATGGCCTACCGTATGAAGCGCAACGGTGCGGGGCTTGCCTCGATCTGCATCCTCGCAACGATGGTGCTGGTCATGGTGACCTCCACCTCCTGCATGTATTTCGGCACGGAGAACACTCTGAGATCGCGCTATCCGCGTGATATCCAGTTTTCCCTCAGCTACGAGCGTCTTGCCGCCCTGAGTGAGGAAAAGATCAGCGCCACACGCGAAAAGCTCCTCGACGCGATAGGCGATGCGGAGAAAAGCGACGTGCTCGACTACCGCGAGGCGCTGTTCACGCTTGCAGCCGGCGCGATAAACGACAACAAAACGTCTCAGAGCACGAGCATCGCCGGCTACGGCAGCTCGGTGAATGTCGCCATCGTTCCGCTTTCCGACTACAACAAGGCCGCCGGAACAAACGAAACGCTCGGCGAGGGCGAGGTGCTCATGCACACCCTGCGCCTGAACGGAACGCTTGATAAATTGAGCATCGGCGGCGAGAGCTTCACCGTTGCAAAGCGGCTTGACAGCATGCCGCTTGCCGACGGCAGCGAGGCCTCCGATATCAGCCCGACGATAACGCTGGTCGTCTCCGACTTTGACGGCGTCGTATCCCGTATCATCGGCGACGGCGGCAGCGAAAACGCCGTGCGCCTGTACTGGAAGTACGCCTTCAACACGACAGAGGACGCGGAGCGGCAGCTGGAGATATCGTCGGCTGTTGGAGCGGCTGTGGACGACTGCAGGCTCATCGGAGACATCGACGGCAGCGGCGACGGCTGGAGCATGCTCTCTACCGAGCTGCGCGCCTCCGCACGCGACGAGCTGCGCGCCATGACCGGCGGGCTGTTCTTCCTCGGCATCATCCTGAGCATAGTCTTCATCTGCGCGGCGGTGCTCATCATCTACTATAAGCAGCTTTCCGAGGGCTATGAGGACGCAGGCAGGTTCGAGATCATGCAGAAGGTCGGCATGACAAAGCAGGAGATCCGCCGCAGCATAAACTCGCAGCTTCTGACGGTGTTCTTCCTCCCGCTCGTCTTCGCTGGACTGCACCTGAGCTTCGCCTTCCCCTTCATCCGCAAGATCCTGTACCTGTTCAGCTTCTACAACACGGGCTTCCTCGTCGGCACGACCGTCATAAGCTTCCTCGTCTTCGCCGCCCTCTACGCCCTCGTGTACAAGAAAACCTCCAACACCTACTACAAGATAGTCACTTTTTAGAGGCGCTTTGAGGCACCTACGAATACGCATATTGCGGTGTCCCGACCGGAAGCTGCCGATGAAACAAAAAATCTGCCGCGTAACGCAGGGGCAGTGCAATGTTGTTGCGGCATCTTAAAAATTGCTGCGCACCCTCATGCCTTCCCCTTACTACGAGGGGAAGGTGTCGCGCTTGCGCGACGGATGAGGTGTT
>CAVFCI010000056.1:0-13207 GCA_963620985.1 Hallerella sp.
TTTCCATTCTTCCATGACAACACCCCCGTTTCTTTTATTATACCAGAAACGAGGGAGATTGGGTAGGTTTTTTGACACGCTGAACGACCTGAAAGGGTCGTTTTTTGTTTTTACAGCGTGACGCGGAAAATTATGCTCCTTCCGTCCGGCGTTTCGGCGCTTATGCTGCCGCCGAGCGCCTGCGCCGTCGCCTTTGCGATGGCAAGGCCGATGCCCGTGCCGCCGTCATAGCGGCGCGATTTGTCCGCACGGTAGAAGCGGTCAAAGAAGCGGTCGATATCGCCGAGCGAGTCCGGCGGGCAGGTGTTATATACCTCGATGATGTTGTTCTTGTGCTGAGCGTACACCGAAAGGCGTATCTCGCCGCCGTCGTCGGAGTATTTGAAGGCGTTGTCGAGCAGAATGGATATGAGCTGCTGTACGGCGGCCATGTCGCCGGTCATCATGAGCTCGGGGCTTATGCTCTGGCTGTAGCCTTTGCCCTGCGCTCTTGCGCGCATCTCAAAGGGCTCGGCAGCCTCCCACGCAGCGTCCGAGAGCGAAAACTCCGTTCTGTCCGGCAGAGGCATGCCCTCGTCAAGGCGCGAGAGCGTAACGAGGTTTTTGACAAGGCGCGACATGCGCACGGTCTGCTTTTGTATATTATCGACCCATTCGTTCTCGCCGTTTTCCATCTTGAGCACCTCCGCGCTCGTCGAGATGGAGGTCAGCGGCGTTTTGAGCTCATGCCCCGCGTCGGTGATAAACTGCTTTTGAAGCTCGATATTGCGCACATAGGGCGCGATCGCCTTTTTTGAAAAGGCCGTGACCAGCGCAAAGCCCAGCAGCAGGCTGGCCGCAGCAACGGCGAGCGAGACAGTCAGCAGCGTTTTCATCGACTGCTGCTCGGGCGAGGCGTTTAAAAACACTATCGCGCTGCCGGCGGAGCCCTCCTTCACGCAGTAGCGGTAGTCGCCGTAATAGCCCTGCGTGTGCCCGTTGCTGAGAGCGTCGGAGGCGTAGTACAGCGCCTCCTGCGCGGATACCGTTGCGATATAGTCGCTGAAAACGCGCAGCGCGTCGCCGTCGGAGTCGTACACGACGGCAAAGTAGCGCGTCATGTACTTCGTCTCCGGCGAGTCGCTTGAAAATATATCAGGCAGAGTAAAGCTTGACGAGCCGGAGTAGGACTCCTTGCCCGTGGTAAGGAGCGCGTCTATCGTCTCGTCGAGCTTGTTTGTTGTTATAGTATAGTTCCACAGGTTCACCGCAAGCAGCAGCACGAGTGTCACCGCGCCCATTGCCGCCATCGCCGAGGCGATGAATCTGCGCCGCATTTTGACGAGCATCACTTTTCCTCCAGCGCGTAGCCCGCGCCGCGAATGGTCTTTATCTCAACGTCCGCGTCAAGGCCGCGCAGCTTTTTGCGCAGAAAGCCTATATATGTCCACACGACGTCGGTCTCCGACTCCGTGTCGAGATCCCAGACCTTCTGCATGAGCGCGTCGGTAGAAAAAACGTGGCCGCGGTTTCGCATGAACAGCTCCATGAGCTGAAATTCCTTGTTGTTAAGGCGCACGCTCTGCCCGTTTGCCGAAAGCGTGTACGAGCTCAGATCGAGGCTCGTGCCGCCGACCCTGATAACATCGGGCGCATAGCTGCCGCTGCGGCGCGTCAGTGCGCGCACACGCGAGAGGAACTCGCCCATGGCAAAGGGCTTGGGCAGATAGTCGTCCGCGCCCGCGTCGAGCCCCGCAATGCGATCCTCGACCTCGGCCTTGGCCGTGAGAAACAGCACCGGCGTGCCGATGCCCTTTTCACGCGCACGCTTTAAGACCTCAAGCCCGTCGAGCCCCGGCATCATTATATCCAGAACCACCGCGTCATAGCTTACCGACAGCATATATTCAAGCGCGTCCAGCCCGTTATGCACCATGTCAACGGCAAAACGGTTTTTTTCGAGAACGAGCTTTAAAGCCTTTGCAATGCCGACCTCGTCCTCGGCTATAAGAATACGCATGGTATCACCTCTCTGTACATATAATAATACGCTTAGCTGAAACGAACCTGAAACCATTTTAACAGCCTCGCTGAAAAAGTCAAAGCAGTTCACAAAATTATAACAAATCTTTTTCAGCTCATTTCAGGTAAGGGGATTATCCTCAACACAGTTCCACAAAATACACAGGTTACTGCCCACCGCGTGAGCAGCGCTCACCAAAGCGGCAGACCAACAGCAAGCGCCGGGCCTGAGGCTCCGGCGATGAGATAAATTAAGGAGGCAGCATCATGGATAACATGGAAAACAAAAACGACGAGCTTCAGGAGCAGCAGAACGCTCCCGTTGACGGAGAATACAGCTTCTTCTACGGCCACAGGCCGGAGAACGGGCAGACCGAAACTCAGACGGAGGCGGCAGCCGCGCCCGAAATGCCCAAGGCGGATAAAAAGCCGTTCTGGAAAAAGCCCGGCGCGATGATCGCAGGCGTTCTCGTTGCGGCGATGCTCGCGGGCTTCGGCGGCTCGGCGATAGGCAATGCGGTGTTCGGCGGCTCCTCGGGCGGTACGACCGTATACGAGGGCAAGCGTGCGACCTCGGTCATAAACACAGCCAGCATCGACACGAGCAAGCAGATGACCGCGGCTGAGGTGTATGCCGCCAACGTCAACTCCACTGTCGGCATAACCACTCAGGTCACCACTAACTTCTGGGGCTACACCACGCAGTCGGCGGCCTCCGGCTCGGGCTTTATATACACCTCCGACGGCTATATCCTCACAAACTACCACGTTATCGAGTCGGCAAGCTCTATAAAGGTCACGCTTTATGACGGCACGAGCTACGATGCGCAGCTTATCGGCTACGACGAGAGCAACGATGTTGCCGTTTTGAAGATAGACGCGACGGGGCTCACTCCCGTGACGGTCGGCGACTCGGACAATATCAACGTCGGCGACTCCGTCGTCGCGATCGGCAATCCTCTGGGCGAGCTCACATTTTCTCTTACCTCCGGCGCTGTCAGCGCACTTGACCGCGAGGTCACCCTGTCAAGCAACGTCACCATGAAGCTCATCCAGACCGACTGCGCGATAAACTCCGGCAACTCCGGCGGTGCGCTGTTTAACCTCTACGGCGAGGTCATCGGCATAACCAACGCCAAGTATTCCGGCTCCTCGAGCTCCGGCGCGTCGATAGACAACATCGGCTTTGCCATCCCCATCAACACCGTGCGCAGCATCGTTGACAGCATCATCGAAAAGGGCTACGTCGCAAAGCCCTACATCGGCGTTATGGTCTCCGACGTGAGCGACGAAGCCACAAACTACGGAACTCCCGCGGGCGCTGCGGTCGTCTCCGTCACAGAGGGAGGCCCCGCAGAAAAGGCAGGACTTCAGGCAAACGACATCATCACCGCAGTTGACGGCGAGGCGATAAGCGGCAAGAGCGACCTGAGCTCCATCATATCCGACCACGAAGCGGGCGATAAGCTCACCCTCAGTGTATACCGTCAGGGTCAGACCCTCACCGTGACCGTCGAGATAGGCGAGCAGACTACCTCCGCAATCGCAAGCGAGCAGGACAGCAGCAGCAGCCAGCAGAGCTCACAGTCCCAGCAGCTCCCCGGCTTCTTCGGCTACGGCGGCTGACGAAGATATTTGAATACAGAAAAACAACGGATGTTCGGGAAGAGCATCCGTTGTTTTTTTAGGGCTTTTATATACCCACTCCGAAAATGAGGCTGGAAAACCGCATGAAATAGGGCTTTTTCAGTCCCTAAATGCACACTATATTGTGTTGCCGTAAGAGGAAATTGTGTTCACAGAAAAGATACAAACAATATTTGCGGTGCACTTGCAAAACGAATGCATATTGAGTATAATATAAGTGCAAGCTATGTGATGAGAAAGGAGCGCTATGTATGGCTAAAGAAAATATGACGATCAGAATGGAGCCGGAGCTGAAAGCGCAGGCGGCAGCTCTTTTTAAGTCTTTGGGGCTGGATTTGAGTACGGCAACGGGGATTTTTTATCGTCAGGCACTTAGGTGTCATGGACTTCCGTTTGAGGTCAAGGTTGACGAGCCGAACGCCACTACCTATGCTGCGATGGAAGCGGCAGACAAGGGTGAGGATATGTTTGGACCGTTTGACAGCGTTGACGATCTGATGGAGGCACTTAATGCTTAAGCCGGAGTTTACGGGGCAGTTCAAACGAGATTATAAGCTTGCGGTAAAACGGGGCTGCAATCCGAAGAAGCTGGAAGAAGTCATTACGCTGTTATGCAATGAGCAGCCATTGCCAGAGGCATATCGGGATCACGCTCTCACTAACTCCGGAAACTATAAGGACATGAGAGAGTGCCGCATTGAGCCGGATTGGCTGCTTGTTTACAAGGTCGTTAGAGATACTTTGATTTTGAAATTGATCAGGACAGGCTCTCATAGCGATCTGTTTTGAGGATCGCTCCGGACGGTCAGAGAGCGGCGCCGGCACAGCAGAGCTCACAGTCCCAGCAGCTCCCCGGCTTCTTCGGCTACGGCGGCTGATAAAAAGTTTGAATACGGAAAAAACAACGGATGTTCGGGAGAGCATCCGTTGTTTTTATGCGTCGCTTTTAATTAGATACGCCGTGTTTTCGCCGCTGTAATATAAAAGCAGAACCCAGTTGAGCTCGTTGTTTTTGCTCGTATACGCAAACGGCGTGCCGTCCCCGGTCTCGGGCAGATAAATGCCGTCCATGGCGACCGCTTTTCTCACGGCATCGTTTCCGTTTATGTCGGGCAGCGTGTCGAGCGATGCAAACAAAACCGAAGCATCGCTGTCAAAGCTCAGCTTGTACTCGACCGTGCCCTCGCCGAAAATGTTGCCGTCGTCATATGAATAATAAAGCTCCTCGACCGTGCAATTGCCGCTAAGGTCAAGGCCGAAGCTTTCCTTGGCGATGCTCATCGCCCGCTCCTGCGGCGGAGTTCTTGAGCAGGCGCACAGGCCGCAGATCAGAAGCGCCAAAACGCAGATAATGCTGATTTTTCTTTTCATGCCGCACCTCCTTTGCGCCTTGATATTATCATCGGGGCAGCGGCGTTTCAACAGGGCGCTTCAAAAGTTTTCATATTTTTCATATGATTGATACCGGGCACCTGCAATCACCGTATCCGCAGCTGCCCAAAAGCGCCTCCAAAAAAACATTGACGCGGCAGGGCTTGCGGGAGTATAATATACACAACTTGTGAGCCGCCGCTCACGACACGGCGCGACGGAGGCAGAGCCCATGTACAAAAAGCTTGACGATAAAGCCAAAATGCTCATTCTCGAGACCGGCATCGACGAATTTGCCGAGCGCGGTCTGGACAGAGCGAACATCAATATAATCGCAAAAAAGGCCGGCGTTTCCGTCGGCGTTATATATAAATATTTCGGGGATAAGGACAGCTTCTTTCTGGCCTGCGTGCGCCATTCGCTCGACCTTCTCGACGAGGTGCTCACAGAGGCTGTTTCGCACGAGACGGATATAGAGTCGGGCATAAGGAGCATCGTCTCCGCCCTTGCTGTCCATGCGCGTGAGCACAAGAGCCACAACGCGATGTACAACGAGATATCCTCCGGCGGCTGTAAAAAGTACGCAAGGGAGCTTGCCCGTGAGATAGAGAGCCGCACGGCGAGGGTATACTCGGAGCTTCTGGAGAATGCGCGCGCTGCCGGAGCGGTCGATCCCGAGCTCGACCCGAGGCTTTTCGCCTTTTTCCTCGATAACCTTTTCATGATGCTCCAGTTTTCCTACAGCTGCGATTATTACTCTGAGCGTATGAAAATATTCTGCGGCGAGGGCAGCGCGGACGATACGGAGAAAATGACCGAGTGCTTCATGCGCTTTGTGAAGAACGCGCTGAAAATAGAGGGTTAGGTAAAAATTAAATATAGGGAGAGAAGAAAGAAAATGTATGTTATCGCGTATGATATCGGAACGACGGGCGTCAAGACCTGCCTTTTCGAGCTCGGCGAAACGCTCAGGCTTCTGTCCGGCGAGTATGAGGGCTACGGGCTTTATATAATGCCCGACGGCGGAGCGGAGCAGGATGCGGACGAATGGTGGGAGGCCATGAGAAAAAGCACGCGCCGGCTGATCGAAAAAACAGGCATCGACCCCAAGGAGATCGGCGGCATATCCTTCTGCTCGCAGATGCAGGGGCTCGTGCTGGTCGATGAGCAGGGCAGGGCTCTGCGCCGCCCGATGAGCTACATGGATCAGCGCGCCGGCAGGGAGTTTGCCGAGTGCCAGAGCCACGGCATCACCGTTTCGGGCGTAAACGCCGGAATGCTCTTGAAGAGCCTTGTCAGGACGCGCGCTGCATCCACGAGCGTGAAGGACCCACTGTGGAAGTACAAATGGGTGCAGAAAAACGAGCCGGAGGTATATGAAAAAATATACAAATGGCTCGACGTAAAGGAATATCTCATCTGCCGCTGCACGGGCAGCTTCGTCATGACCCGCGACTCGGCGTACTCGACCTTCCTGTACGACAGCCGCCCCGGGAAGGGCTGCTGGAGCAAGACGCTGTGCGACATGTACGGCGTTGAATTCAAGCATCTGCCCGATATCGTCGAGTGCACCGGCGTTGTCGGCCCGCTTAGCGAAAAGGCGGCATGCGAGCTCGGCCTAGCGCCGGAAACGCCGGTCTACGGCGGCGGCGGCGACGCAACGCTCATCGGCGTGGGAGCAGGCTGCACCGAGGTCGGTCAGACGCATATCTATTCCGGCACCTCCGGCTGGGTCTCGACGGTCATCGACAGACAGGAGGTCGATATCGAGGCCATGATCGCCGGTATCGTCGGCGCGCAGGAGGGCAGATACAATTACTTTGCCGAGATGGAGACGGCAGGAAAATGCTTCGAGTGGGTCAAGGAGCACCTCGTGCTCGACGAGATCGGCGTTTACCTTAAAAAGATACATGTTGCCGAGAGCACGGAGAGCGTGTACGAAAGCCTCTACGACTACATGTCCGACACGATAGATACCGTGCCTCCCGGCGCGGGCGGCGTGATATTCACCCCGTGGCTGCACGGCAACCGCTGCCCCTTCGAGGATCCCAAGGCGGCGGGCATGTTCTTCAACATAAGGCTCGACACCGGCAAAACGGAGATGCTCCGCGCTGTGCTCGAGGGTATATGCTATCATCTCAGATGGATGCTCGAATGCGAGGATAAGAAGATAAAGACAGCCGAGACGCTGCGCTTTGTCGGCGGCGGCGCACTGTCGAGAGTGACCTGCCAGATCCTCGCGGACGTGACGGGGCGCACGGTCGAGACCGTGGCCTCGACCAAAGACGTGGGCGCGGTGGGCGCTGCGATGCTCGTTGCCGTCGGCAGCGGACGCATAGGCAGTCTGTCCGAAGCCGGCTCGCTCATAAAGGCAGAGGGCAGGTATGAGCCGAACGCCGGAAACAGGGCGCTTTACGACCGAAACTACGAGGTATTCAAAAATCTTTACGCGGCCAATAAAAAGAACTTTGCCGCACTTAACAGCTGAAGGAGGGCATGAGCGTGGAAGAAAGCATGGCAAGAGCGCTTATATGCGGCACCGGCAGGGAGCTTTTAAAGACCGGCCTTGTCGCAAGAACCTGGGGCAACGTGAGCTGCCGCCTTGACAAAGAGCATTTTCTCATCACCCCGAGCGGTCTGGATTATCTCAAAACAACGCCGGAGGATATCGCCTGCGTTGAGCTGGGCACAATGAACTGGGAGGGCAGGCGCAAGCCCTCGAGCGAAAAGGGGGTTCACGCCTCGGCATACGAGCTGTTTCCCGAGGTGAACTTCGTTATCCACACGCATCAGAACTGCGCCTCGGCGCTCGGCCTTGCCGGCTTTGAGAGCATGGATATAACTCAGGACGAAAGAAACGCTCTCGGAGGCATTGCAAAGGCGGAGTACGGTCTGCCCGGCATGAAGAAGCTCAAAAACGCGGTCAAGGCTGCGATGCAGACCGGTGCGCACACCGTTTTCATGGTAAATCACGGCGTTGTCGTCTGCGGAAAAGACAAAAAGCAGGCCATGGAGCGCGTGCAGCTGCTGGAGGATATCTGCCGCCGCAATCTGTGCATCGGAAAGGACGCGCCCAAGCGCCTTGCGGGGAATAGGCTGATGGCGCTCATGGCAGCGGTCAGAAGCGAGATACCCACGGCAGAGCTTAACGGCGGAGACTATGCCGTCATGTGGGCGAGCGGGAGAAAAACGCTGTACGCCCAGCTTGACGATATGGCGCAGATGCTCGGCTCGCACGTTCCCTGCGTCAGGGCAAGACCGAAGCGGATCGTAAGGGCACTTAGGTCACGCGACGCGGTGTTTGTAAAGGGCGTGGGCGCGGTCGTCAAGGCCGACGATCCCGACGACCGCGAGGCGCTGCGGCTCCTGACCGAAAAATCGGCGCTGTGCGCTCTGCACACGGCTGGGCTCGGCTCAAAGGTAAGGCTCAATACGGCGGATACGGCGCTCATGCGCTTTGTCTATAAGAAAAAATATTCAAAGAGGAAGGGATGACGTATGAAAACGGAGAAAAAGAAAGAAACCGCCAGAGTATTGAAATTCATTCTTTTTTCAGCTTCTGCCGGTATAATCGAGACGCTTGCAATGATCCTCTGCGAGGAGGTCATCAAGATCCCCGGCCACTGGGTGTGCTACACGATAGCGCTCGTGCTGAGCGTTCTGTGGAACTTCACCTTCAACAGAAAATTCACCTTCCAGAGCGCGGAGAACGTGCCCAAGGCGATGCTGCTCGTGTTCCTGTTCTATGTGCCGTTTGCGCCGTTTACGATCTGGAACGAGCATTTCCTTGCCGATATACACGGCTGGAACGAATACGCGGTGCTGGCCATCAACATGGCGCTCAACCTCTCCCTCGAATATCTGTGGGATAACTTCGTGGTCTACCGCAACAGCAAGGACACCAATGATATAGCTAAGAAAAAACAGGAAAAGGAGAACAACGAGCATGAATAACTGTGCAATAAGCAGATGGGACGATCCCAACGAGATCAACGCAAAGCTCAAGGAGCTGACCAGCCAGCCCATATGGGAGGTCTCCGACGAGTATTACAAGGATGTCATTATGAAGTACTACGACGAAAAGTGCACCGCCTCCAGAGCGGTCTACGAGGAGTCGCAGAAATACATCCCGGGCGGCGTTCAGCACAACCTCGCCTTCAACAAGCCCTTCCCCATGTGCATGGCAAAGGCCGAGGGCGCTTACCTCTACGACAAGGACGGCAACAAGTACATCGACTTCCTTCAGGCCGGCGGCCCGACCATCCTCGGCAGCAACTACCCCGTCATCCGCGAGGCGGTCATAAAGCTCTTAAACGAGTGCGGCCCCGTGACCGGCCTGCTGCACGAGTCCGAGATGCTCATAGCGCGTGAGATAAACAAGCACATGCCCAATGTCGAAATGTTCCGCATGCTCGGCTCGGGCACCGAGGCTGTCATGGCCTCCCTGCGCATTGCCCGCATAGCAACCGGCAACAAGCGCATCATCAAGATCGGCGGCGCTTACCACGGCTGGTCGGATCAGATGGTCTACGGCCTGAAGATCCCCGGCAGCCGCGCACTGCTCGAATCCCACGGCATCCCCCACGGCTGCTACGGCACGACCGATGAGGTTCGCCCGAACGACCTGAATATGCTGGAGCATATGCTCAAGCGCAATAAGCTCCTCGGCGGCACGGCGGCTGTCATCCTCGAGCCCGTAGGCCCCGAGAGCGGCACACGTCCCGTCGCACATGACTACAACAAGGGCGTTCGCGCACTGTGCGATAAGTACGGCGCACTGATGATATTCGACGAGGTCGTCACCGGCTTCCGCGTAGCGCTCTCCGGCGCTCAGGGCTACTTCGACGTAGTTCCCGACCTGACCGTCTTCGGCAAGATCGTAGCAGGCGGCTACCCCTCCGCCGGCGGCGTAGGCGGCAAGAAGGAGTACGCCCAGCTCATGGCGGCGGGTCTTGCGACCGGCAAGCACAGAGCGTATGTCGGCGGAACTCTGGCGGCAAACCCGCTGTCCTGCCTCGCGGGCTACACCGCGATCCAGGAGATCGAGCGCACCAACGCCTGCGAGGTCGCAGGAAAGATGGGCGACAGGCTCTGCGACGGCCTCAAGGAGCTCATCGAGCGCTACGGCCTGCCCTTCGTTGCGTACAATCAGGGCTCTATCGTCCACCTCGAGTGCACCGGCGCAATGAGCTTCGACTTCTCGTCGAACTGCTTTGTCAAGTCCGCCGTCGGCCTGCTGCGCAATAAGGACATGATGTACGTCCGCAAGGACTCCATGGAGCGCATGGGCGCGGCTTACATGGCAAACGGCATCGTCACCCTCGCCGGCAGCCGTCTGTACACCTCGCTGGCCGACACGCCCGAGATCATCGACGAAGCCCTCAACCGCTTCGAGGAGGTCTTCAAGCACGTCCAGAAAACCGACAAGGGTCTCGTCAAGGGATTTCTGAAGTAAAGGCTGCGCTATGAAATCTCAGGATAAATACCGCGGCTGTCTCATCGGCGGCGCGGCGGGAGACGCACTGGGCTACGCCGTGGAGTTTTCCGACGAAAAGTCGATACTCAGGCGCTTCGGCGGCAAAGGCATCACGGAATATGAGCTCAGCGACGGCATAGCCCAAATCTCCGACGATACACAGATGACGCTGTTCACGGCAGCCGGTTTGCTCCTTGCCGAAACAAGAAGCAGGCTGCGCGGCATCATGGGCGAGTATCGTGGCTATATCCTGCGATGCTATAAGGATTGGCTGAAAACACAGCGGCAGAGCTATCCCTATAAGGGTGAAGATCGCTACTCGTGGCTGCTGAATGTGCCGGAGCTGTTTCACACCAGAGCTCCCGGCAGGACCTGCCTTTCGGCACTTGCATCCGACGCTGAGGGAACGGTGGAAAAGCCGATAAACCACAGTAAGGGCTGCGGCGGCATTATGCGCGTCGCGCCCATAGGGCTGTTCTTTGAAAGTGCCGGATTTGCCGCTGCTGAAGGTGCAAATGCCGCTGCGCTGACGCATGGGCACGAGCTGGGATACATTCCGGCATATGCGCTGGCATATATCATAAGTGCGGTTTCCCATTCCGACAATATTTCGCTGTACGACGCAGCTTTGTACATGCGAGCCGCTGTCAGCGCAAGCTATGAGGACGCTGAGCATGTCAATGAGCTGCTTGCGCTCATTGACCGCGCATTAGAGCTCTCACGCGCCGAAATCAATGATGTTGAGGCGATACATATGCTCGGGCAGGGCTGGGTGGCTGAGGAGACGCTTGCCATAGCGCTGTACTGTGCGCTGAAATATTCCGATGATTTTGACAAAGCGCTCATTGCCGCCGTTAACCACAACGGCGACAGCGACTCCACCGGTGCGGTGACGGGCAATATTCTCGGAGCGTATCTGGGCTTGAGTGCGATACCCGAAAAATATCTCGAAGAGCTTGAGCTGCGGGATGTTATTCTCGAAATTGCCGACGATCTGTACAGCGGCTGTAAAATGGAAGAATACAGCTCGTACAGGGACGAGATATGGGAAAGTAAATATATTTTTCACACATATTCGCCCAGAAAGAAAAATTAACCATAACCGGCATTTTGCCCACCGTGTCTTGCACGGTGGGCTTTTCTTGACTTTGAGCTGTTTACAATGTATAGTTAGATTTACAAAAAAGAGAGAGCGAAAGGTTTTAACAATGGAGAACAACGAACACAAGCGCGACGGCTTCAGAAGCCGCAGCGGCTTTATTATCGCCTGCATCGGCTCGGCTGTCGGCATGGGAAACATATGGCGCTTTCCCATGCTCGTTTCTACATGGGGCGGGCTCACCTTCCTCATACCGTATTTCATCTTCGTCGTCCTCATCGCCTCCACCGGCGTTATCGAGGAGTTTGCCCTCGGCAGAGCGGGCGGCGCGGGACCCATGGGCTCGTTCGGAAGGTGCACCGAGCTAAGATACGGCAAGCGTAAGATAGGCGAGCGCATCGGCTATATCCCCATCCTCGGCTCGCTGGCGCTCGCCATAGGCTACACCTGCGTCATGGGCTGGATATTCAAGTACACCTTTATGGCCTTCACCGGCGATATGCTCGCCATGGGTCAGAATATGGATATCATCGCCGGCACCTTCAGCTCGACGGCAAGCTCCTGGGGCGCAAATATCTGGATAGTCATTGCCATTGCCGTGAGCTTTGCCATCATGTCCTTCGGCATCGCAGACGGCATAGAAAAGGCCAATAAGCTCATGATGCCGGTGCTGTTCGTGCTGTTTATTGCGCTGGGCGTGTATGTGTTCACGCTCGCGGGCTCGTCGGAGGGCTATAGGTATATCCTCACGATAAACCCCGCGGGTCTCAAGGAGCCGAAGCTGTGGATCTACGCCTTCGGTCAGGCCTTCTTCTCGCTGTCTGTTGCCGGAAACGGCAGCGTTATCTACGGCTCGTATCTGAGTAAGAGTGAGTGCATCCCGTCCTCGGCGCGCAACGTCGCAGTTTTCGACACGCTCGCGGCGCTGCTGGCGGCCTTTGTCATAATCCCCGCCATGGCAACGGGCGGCGCACAGCTCGATTCGGGCGGCCCGGGACTTATGTTCATCTACCTTGTAAACGTCATAAACGGCATGGCCGGAGGCCGCGTCGTCGGCATGGTGTTTTTCGTCTGCGTCACCTTTGCCGGTCTGACCTCGATAATAAACCTCTACGAAGCGCCGGTGGCGTTTTTGCAGGAGAAGTTTAATTTAAAGCGTGTGCCCGCGACGGCGGTCATCCACGTTCTCGGCTGCGCTGTAGCCCTGTGCATTCAGGCCATCGTCTCGCAGTGGATGGATGTCGTCTCGATCTACATCTGCCCGCTCGGAGCACTGCTCGCGGCGGTCATGTTCTTCTGGGTCGGCGGCAAGAAATTTGCGCTCGAGGCCGTGAACCTCGGTGCACGCAAGCCCATAGGTAAGTGGTTCTATCCCCTCGGCAAATACGTCTACTGCGCCTCGGCCCTGCTGGCTCTCATCGCCGGAGCAGCCCTCGGCGGCATAGGCTGATTGATATGAAGCAAGCTGAAATCCCGTCCATCGGACGGGATTTCAGCTTAGACTGTCAAAAAACCTATGCTGCTGCGGAAAAACATCCGCGCAGCGGGGGAGCTCGAGTGGTAGCGCAGCGTCGGCGCGGGAGTGAATGACATGCCGGTGGCATGTCAGAGCC
>CAVFCI010000057.1:0-12943 GCA_963620985.1 Hallerella sp.
CATTTTGAATACTTTCAAAATGCTCGGCGGAAAAGTGCAGTCAAAAAAGTCCCGCGAGGGACTTTTTTGACAAGCTGAGGAGAGCTTTTTGCAGCTCTCCGGCTTGCAGCATTTCAAATTTTGCCGCAGACAGTGGGCACTGATCCATGTTGAAAACCAGTGGGCGGAAAATTACCGCACAACGGACGGCGCTATCCTCCATGAGCGGGCGCACAATAATGAGATCAGCGAAAGCAGGGCGGAGCTGCTCATAACGAGGGATATGCGGATATTCTCCCCGACCCTCGGCGTTTCGGGAGCCTGCGATGTGCTCGAATTTCACCGCTGCGGCACGGGAATAGAGCTCAGTGGCAGAAAGGGACTGTGGCAGCCGTACCCAGTGGAATATAAGAGGGGCAAGCCAAAGCCGGACACGGCAGACGCATTGCAGCTGTGCGCTCAGGCCATGTGCCTTGAGGAAATGCTCTGCTGCGAGATACCGGCCGGTGCGCTGTACTACGGCGAAACGCGCCGCAGAACAGAGACCGTGTTCACGCCGGAGCTGCGGCAGGAGGTGCAGACGCTGCTTGCGCAGATGCACGAGCTGTACGAAAAGGGAAGAACGCCCAAGGTCAAGCCGTCCAAGTCCTGCAATGCCTGCTCCCTGAAGGAGCTGTGTCTGCCGCGGCTTCTGCGTGAGCGCTCCGTTTCCGCTTATGTGCGCAGGGCAGCGGAGGAGGACGGCTTATGAGACAGCTTCTCAATACGCTATTTGTCACATCGGAGGATGTGTATCTCTCGCTCGACGGCGAGAATGTCGTTGCCAACCGAGACGGTGCGGCGATCGCACGGTATCCGCTCCACACGCTGCAAAGCATAGTATCGTTTTCCTACTCGGGAGCCTCTCCCGCATTGATGGGAGCCTGTGCCCAACGAGATATAGGACTGGCCTTCTGTACGCCGCGAGGACGGTTCCTTGCCCGCGTTTCAGGGCAGATGCACGGTAATGTGCTGCTGCGGAGAACGCAGTACCGCGCTGCGGATGACCCATCCGAAAGCTGCCGCATCGCCCGTATGATGATACTGGGCAAGGTCTATAACGCCCGCTGGAGCATAGAACGTACCCGCAGAGATCATGCTCTGAGGATCGACGGCGAACGCTTCGCGGCGGTATCGCGGCAATTACAGGAACTGCTGCCGCTAATCACGTCGGAGACAGCGCCGGAAAGCTTACGGGGCTTGGAGGGCGCTGCTGCCACCGCGTATTTCAGCGTCCTTGACGACATGATCCTGCAAGGGAAGGAGACGTTCTTTTTCCGTGAGCGCAGCCGCAGGCCGCCGATGGATGCGTTCAATGCGCTGCTGTCCTTCGCGTACAGTCTGCTGGCTCACGATTGTGCCGGCGCGTTGGAAAGCGTAGGGCTGGATGCATATGTCGGCTTCCTGCACCGCGACAGACCGGGACGGGTGTCGCTCGCGCTGGATCTGATGGAGGAGCTGCGTCCGTGCTTTGCGGATCGCTTTGTGCTGACGCTGGTCAACAACCGTATCATAAAGCCGGAGGATCTCAGCTTCAGAGAAAACGGGACCGTGCTGCTGACAGACGGCGGGCGCAAGCTGTTCATCCAAAAATGGCAGGAGCGCAAGCGCGAGACGATCACCCATCCGTTTTTGGAGGAGAAGCTGCCGTGGGGTCTGGTGCCCTATGTGCAGAGCCTGCTTCTGGCGCGGTATCTGCGCGGAGATCTGGACGGCTATCCGCCGTTTTTGTGGAAGTGAGGGACTATGCTTGTATTGATCACCTATGACGTGAATACAGAAGATGCCGCCGGACGGAAACGCCTGCGGCAGATCGCCAAGCAGTGCGTCAATTACGGTCAGAGAGTTCAAAATTCCGTTTTTGAGTGCCTGCTGGACGCGGCGCAGTGCCGCAGTCTGCAAAACACGCTGTGTAAGCTCATGGATCCCGAGCGGGACAGCCTCAGGTTTTACTATCTTGGCAAGCAGTACGAAAAAAAGATCGAGCACTTCGGCTGCAAGAAAACGTATATGCCGGAGGACACGCTCATGATTTAGCCGCTTGGTGCGAAGGCCAAGCGAGCAGAAAAAGCATGGGGGCTTCGCACCGCGTTTTCGCGGGTGGATATGCCCGCCCCTCTGCAAAAGTACCATGACAGACGGTGCTGCACACGGAGATTACAGCTCCGATTGTCTGTTATTACAAAATTGCGCGATGAATTTTGTGCAATTTTGCTGTCGCGCCCCGCATGGGGCGCGTGGATTGAAATTTGCCTGCAGCGCCGCGGCAACCGTGGCGTTGTGGTCGCGCCCCGCATGGGGCGCGTGGATTGAAATGCCCACTCCTGCACCTGAGTCTGTTTTTCCGTATCGTCGCGCCCCGCACGGGGCGCGTGGATTGAAATTGACGTTTCCGCGCCGCCGACCTACGCCGAAGGGGTCGCGCCCCGCACGGGGCGCGTGGATTGAAATCTTCGTTGTCCATGCGTCTCCGCCTCCTGCGTACTGTCGCGCCCCGCACGGGGCGCGTGGATTGAAATGACAAGCGGCGAACGGTAAACGGACAGTCAAGCCAAGTCGCGCCCCGCACGGGGCGCGTGGATTGAAATATCGCTCCACGCTCTGCCGAGGACGATACCGGCGGCAGTCGCGCCCCGCACGGGGCGCGTGGATTGAAATTCGTCGGCGCGGAACTCGACGCGGTAACCTGCGCAGTCGCGCCCCGCACGGGGCGCGTGGATTGAAATCTCCCGCGCCCCGAGCTTGTCCAACAATGGATACAGTCGCGCCCCGCACGGGGCGCGTGGATTGAAATCCCGCGTGGGATGATCTCAAAGAGATCGCCCGCGGTCGCGCCCCGCACGGGGCGCGTGGATTGAAATTGCCGAGCCTCGCCGAGGTGGGGCTCTCCACCCACAAGTCGCGCCCCGCACGGGGCGCGTGGATTGAAATTAAGATTGAGTACACTTTTTCCGGCGATAGGCTGTCGCGCCCCGCACGGGGCGCGTGGATTGAAATGGCGATTAATGCTTATTGTCCTTTTGGTTCTATCGTCGCGCCCCGCACGGGGCGCGTGGATTGAAATAATGGATAGGTCTGTATACGCTTGTTGTGATTTTGTCGCGCCCCGCACGGGGCGCGTGGATTGAAATATATTAAAAATCTCCTTTAAAATAAAAAATAAGGGTCGCGCCCCGCACGGGGCGCGTGGATTGAAATATATCTATTGGAATAGTCCAATAGCATAGGATAGTCGCGCCCCGCACGGGGCGCGTGGATTGAAATAGGTTCCGCCGTGTAGTCATTGCCGCTTGTATATGAAAAAAGGCCGTAAGCTTGCGGAAAGCTACGGCTACAAGGTCGCGTATTTTACCGGCGATAATATCCGAGTGCAGGGCGGCACGGTGCGCGGCGTTGTCGATACCGAGAACAAAACGGTCATGGTACGCGCCGATCATTCCGACCTCACGCCATTGCAGATAATGCGCCACGAGATGGGGCATGCCGCGATAGCAAGGGGCGATTTTACCCTTGCGGAGCTGCGCGAGAGGCTGCTCAAGGACTTCACCGACGCAGAGATAGACGAGATGGTCGAGGTCTACAGCAACGCATACGGCGGCATTCTCAGCACTGACGAGGCGTTTGAGGAGATATGCTGTGACGCGCTGGGCAAGATAAACATCTTCGCCGGAACAAAGCAGAACAGCGCAAGCTACGTCAAGGCGCAGAGAGACATACGCAAATACGCCGCCGACAGGAGCAGCACACAGGGCAGAGCACCGCCGAAAAATGGCGGGGAGAAGTATAGCATCGAGACACTGCCGGACGGCAAAAAATATGTTCGCGCCGACAGACAGGTCATTTTCGGAAATGATCCTGCATCGTGGAGCGAACAGCTTGAAGATTATATCAACGGCAAGATACGCCGAGGGCAGAATGTCCAGCTTATAGCCGAGGACGGGGATGTGCTCACGCTCACTGCAAAGACCGCCGGTAAAGTCGCGTCGCGCTACAAAGACGGTAAAACCATGAGCGGCGAGGAATACTCGCGCAAGGTCAGTGCCGGAGCGCACATAGACGAGCTTGTGCAGGTATCGACGCGAGGCAACAAAACCGTGCCTGACGTTGATGGCCGTCATGGTGAAATGGCAAGGGACGGCTGGAATTACCGAACTGCGTACTTCCTTGACTTTGATGGCAAATATTACAGATGCAGAATTTCTGTTGCACTCGGTTCAGATGGCAAGGCTGTCTATAATATCGGCGCAATGGAAGAAAGAAGCTTCCCCACTGCGCGAAAAGCGCTTAACGGCTCTTCCGCAAAAAGCGGCGCTCTGGGCAGGGAAGCTTCTTCTGAGAACAGTATACGCAGCTCCGAGGAAAATGTCAACGAGAAATTTTCCCGCGAAGTAAAAGACGCAGAAGAGTATTTCGGTACTACCTACAAAATCAAAGAAGCCGGTTATATCTGCACAGACGGCAAAATGCTTGATTTTTCAGGCAGGCACGAGGGCGCGCAGGGCGGCTACAGAACGGTTGACCACCGTGATATAACAGACGCACTCGGCGAAGACTACGGCGACGGCGACTACAGCGGCGGCATGGTCAAATTCATGAGCGAGGGCAACATCCGCGTTTCGCCCGAGATCGGCGGCATAAATCTGTCAGTTGCGCCGAACAAGTCTCAGCGCAGCACACTTGACAGATACATATCGTCGTTCAGAGGCGGGGTCATACTTGATATCGACAACACAAACGGTGATACCGTCGCGTCGGTCGAATATCCGAAATACACTCACTCGTCGGTCGTTCTCAAAGATATAGACGATTATTTTAACAAGGGTAAAGTACCTGAGCCGTTTACAAGCGGGGTAAAGTATTCGCTTGAGGGCAAGAACAAGGATGGCATTGAAGTCTATACGACAAGTGAAGATGTTCGTTCACTTACGCGCAAAGAGCGACAGAAAAAATTCCTTGAAATCATGCAGAATGAGTATAGGGGAAGAACGGCTAAGTTTAATCGAAACGGACATGTTTATTACGCAACATTTGATAGCCGAGATGTCAATAAAAACATCTATGGTGATAGGCGGTCTTCTAACAGCGGGTATAATGCAAAATTGAAAGTTGGTGCAGACGGTAATATATTTGAGCTTGTCGAAAACTCAAAATATGACGGCAGCAAAGTTGAACAAGGGAAAAACACTCAGTCGCATAGACAGGTGCGCTTTTGGGATTACTTTGTTAAAACTGTGCAGATTGACAATGAAGTGTTTGACCTTCTCGCAAATGTCCGCCGTAAGTCGGATGGGGACTATGTGTACTCGATACAGCTGCGTGCGAATAAATCAATAGAGGCATCCGCCGCACAGCAGCCTAACCAAAAGGTCGGCGTCAATAAGGCGGCAAATGCCTCTGATAACAGTATAAGCAGTTCCGAGGGAAATGTCAAGGCATCCCGCGAGACTGACGCAAAATACATGGCCGCCGTGGAAAGCGGCGACATGGAAGCGGCGCAGAAGATGGCCGATGAAGCGGCGCTGAATTGGGGTGCGATAACAGCTGAGTATGATACTGATGCCCCTCTGACGGTTTATCACGCGACAGACGATGATTTTACGAAGTTTGACAGAAGCCAACTCGGAAAAAATACTATGGCGAACGCTTCGTCATGGGAAATGGGAGCAACGTCTTTGATAGGGCACTGGTTTTCAGACCATGACATCAAGAACAGGATTGGCGCGGCGAGACAGGGCTCGTATTATCTCAATATAGAACATCCTTATGAGATATCACTTTACGATCTTGCGGATGATATAGCCGCTTTCGCAGATGACTACAATGCGCTGGAAGAAGACTTTGAAAATGGGGAGACCGAAAGAATCCGCGAAGTCGCGGAACGCTACGTTGACAAATTGCGTTCTGATGGCTACGACGGGCTTGCCGTGAATGATGAAGAGTTCGGAGGCGTGTCTTATGTCGTTTTTGGTTCTGAGCAGATAAAATCCGCCGATCCCGTTACCTACGACGACAACGGCGAGGTCATACCGCTGTCAAAACGCTTCGACAGCCAAAACGAGGATGTCAGATATTCAAGGGAACAGTCGTCGCGCAAAGCAGAGGACAAGTATTTTGCAAGGCAGATTGACCAATGGGACGGCAAAGACCATGGCGGAGCATTCAGGGTCGGCGGAGTTTCTGAGCCTTTGCTTAAAGTCGGAATACCGAACACAGATATTTGGTTTGATCAAAGCAAGGCCGCGAAACAGCTCCTTGAAAAAGGTGAAATCACGAAAGCGGTTATTAAGCAAATACCTGAGATTTTGCAGCATCCTATCGCAATATCGGAATCGTATGACAATACTGTTATGGTATTCGGGCAGGTGTTTGACGCAAACGGCAATCCGATAGTGGTAGCGCTGCGTGTTAATTCCACAAAGAGACGTAACAGCATCACGCTCGTGAACAAGATAAGGAGCATAGGCTCTCGCTCTCACAATTTGGATAAGCTTCTGAGCGATAGCAACATTCTATATCTCGCAGAGAACAAAAAAGAAACCAAAGCATGGTTCAATGCCTTAGGGCGCTCTACGCCGTTCGGGGGAACCAAGTTTGGTCTCATTCGTAGTGTATCATTCTCCGATGCTGCTGTCAAGGCATCCCGCGAGCCGGAGACGCTCAACGAGCTGCGGCGGCAGAATGAGCAGCTGCGCGAGCGCGTGGACTACTGGAAGCGGCAGACAAAGCCGACGAAGGTCAAGCAGCTGCGCATGGACGATATCCGCAGGCTGGCAAAAGAGGTCGTTGAGATGAGCGAAACAGACCTCAAGCCGAAGGATATCACCGAGGGGCAAAGCCGAGGCTAAGCTTGCGGCGACAGCCACTCGGTGGAGGCTTCCTCGCCCGGAACCTCGACAGCAAGATGCGAAAACCAGCTGACGGGCGCAGCGCCGTGCCAGTGCTTGACACCGACCGGAATATTCACAACATCGCCAGGACGAAGCTCCTGTGCCGCCTTGCCCCATTCCTGATAGAAGCCGCGTCCTGCCACGCAGACGAGTATCTGTCCGCCGCCGCTTTTCGCGTGATGAATGTGCCAATTGTTGCGGCAGCCGGGCTCAAAGGTCACATTGTAGATGCCGACCTGCTGCGTGGACAGCGGCGCGAGGTAGCTCTGCCCACTGAAATACTCGGCGAAAGCGTCGTTGGGTTCGCCGATGGGAAAGACCATTTCGCTTGCGTGCTTTGCTTTTGCATCGCCGGTATCGTCCTCGACCCAGACCTCCTTTGCCATGCGGAACGCCGCCCATGCCTTGGGCCAGCCCGCGTAAAACGCCGCGTGGGTAAGTATCTCCGCAATTTCCGTTTTGGTCACGCCGTTGTTCTTCGCAGACATCAGGTGATACCGAAACGAGGAATCGGTCAGCCCCTGCGCCATAAGCGCAGTTACCGTCACGATGCTGCGATCCCGCAGAGACAGCCTGTCCTCTCTGCTCCATACCTCGCCGAAGAGCACATCGTCGTTGAGCTGGGCGAACTTTGGCGCGAACTCGCCCAACGCCTCTCTGCCTGCCGTTTGCTTTACTGCCATGTTGCTTTCCTCCTGTCAAATTCCAAGCTCATCGAGCCACCTGCGCACGGCGGAGGCACTTTCGCGGCTCTGCATACGCTTACCAGTCAGCCACGTCGCCGCGGGGCAGACGGCCTTTAGAATACTGCCTGTTTTGCCCATGCCGCTGCCGCCGGAGGTGGCAAAGGGGATAAGGGTCTTTCCGGCGAAATCATAGCTTTCCAAAAAGGTCTCGATGATGTGCGGTGCCTGATACCACCAGATGGGAAAGCCGACGAACACCGTATCGTACTGCGGCATGTTCTCCACCCGTTCGGCGATCGCGGGACGGCTGTCTTCGTCGTTCATCTCAACGGTGCTGCGGCTGCGGCTGTCCGTCCAGTCAAGGTCGGCAGCGGCATAAGGCAGCTGCGGCTTTATTTCAAACAAGTCACCGTCAACAACGCCCGCAATGGTCTTTGCCAGCCTTGCGGTCGCTCCGCCTGCGGAAAAATAGGCTATCAATATCCTTTTCATATGTGCTTCACTCCTGTCGATTTTATAGAAATTGTTTATTCAGACCGTCCTGCCAGCCTGATAGGCCAGCTCAAGCGCGGGATGTCCGGCAATGTCACCGACTTCGTTCACGCCGCCTGCAAAAACAGTCTCCGCCAGTTCGCAGCGGGGAAAACAGTCCACCCAGCCTTGGATGGTCTTCACCGCACCCTCCACCGTTTCCGGCTCGTCCTCTGCTGCCGCTGCAAGCAGATAGACCTTGGTGAAAGCGTAGTCCGTGTCAAACAGCGGGTTGGAGCGGTCGAGTATGGTTTTGAGCTGACCGCTGATGCTGTAATAATATACCGGCGTGGCAAATACCAGAACATCCGCATCGTGTATTTTCGCTGCGATCTCCACGGCATCATCTTTGATGACGCAGTGTCCCAGCTTCAGGCAGGCAAAGCAGCCCCTGCAGAAGCCGTATTGCTTTTCCCGCAGATACAAGGTCTCTGCCCGATGACCCGCTTCCTGTGCGCCCTTTGCAAAGGCTGCCGCCAGCGTCTCTGAGTTGCCGCCCTTGCGCGGACTGGATGATAAAATCAGAACCTTTTTATTCATCATAAAAGCTCCTTGCACTCAGCTTTCGTTTGTGTTATGATAATGATAACACCTAAACCTGACTTTAGGTCAAGATATTTTTGAAAAATTTTCGGAGGATTTTTTATGTACACGATCGGACAGGTGGCGGAGATGTTCGGCCTGCCTATCTCCACGCTGCGCTATTATGACAAGCAGGGGCTGTTCCCGAGGCTGGAGCGCACGTCCGGCATACGCCGCTTCGGCGAGTCGGAGCTTGAGGCGCTGCGGGTGATCGAGTGCCTGAAAAAGACGGGGATGGAGATAAAGGACATAAAGCAGTTTATGGACTGGTGCGTGGCAGGGTCGAGCACCTATCCGCAGCGCAAGGCAATGTTTGAAGCGCAGAGGGCGCACATGGAATCGGAGATAGAACGCATGAACCGTGCGCTTGATATGCTGAAATTCAAATGCTGGTACTATGAGCAGGCGATAAACGACGGAGGCGAGGAGCAGCTCAAGGCTATGATCCCCGACCGTCTGCCGGAGGAGATACGTCCTGTCTATGACAACGCGCATAAAGCACAGAAAGCATGAAAATACCGCCGAGGAGCGCTCCGCGGCGGTTGAATAAAAACTGTTGATTTCCGAAATCAGTTTTGTGTCATATTCGCAAGAGCAGCAAGCTGGTCGCGCCGTCCATAGATAACTGCGGTGACGGAAACGCTTTTGTTTTCTTCGTCGATCAGGTAGCAGACAAGAAAGTTTTTCACCGGCATCTTATGAATTCCATTGGTACGCCAAGGCTCCTCATCCGTAAGAGGGTATCTTGACGGCATGAAATTCAGACCGGCGATTTCCTTGTAAAGCAGATCTGCCCGGCGTTTCGCTGTTTGCGGCTCTTGCAAAGTTTAAAGCACAGTCTGATACATCTGCTACGTTGCCTGCGGCGTCAGCGTTACCTGCTATTCCATACTCAAAGACCCTCACGAATCTGCGCGAAGGCTTCGTCAAGGGGAATCGTCTGACCGCTTTTCGCCTGGCGGTATCCTTTTTCCATCATTGCATCGAACTGTGCGTCCGTCATGCTGTCACGGGTGGGGATTTTAGGAACAGACAGCGAATACGGAACGCCGCCGGTCATGATGATCTGGCGATACAGTGTGTCGATGAGAACCGATACGGGCAGTCCGATATCCGCAAGGATCGCCTCGGCCTGCTGCTTGATCTCCGGCTGCACACGAGCCGTTACATTTGCGCTTTTTGCTGCCATGATAAGCACCTGCCTTTCCTGCCTGTGTTATAGTATATTGTATCGCTGATTGCAATACAATATGCCGGCGTTCACAAAAAATTGCAGGTCATTACAGACAACGCCACCTCGGAATGACTTCGATCCTCGTCACATCACCCACACAGGAGATATTTTGACGATTGCGCGGCTATTTAACGATTACAGCGGCACAGAACGCCGGAATACCTGTAAAACAGCCGGAAAGCCTTGTATCAAGAGGTTTCGGGCATGGAAAAAGTCCACCGTAATCTATCATAATTACGGTGGACTTATGGTGGACCCGAAGGGATTCGAACCCTCGACCTCTCGGATGCGAACCGAACGCGCTCCCAGCTGCGCTACGGGCCCAAATGCTATCAGCTTTAGTATTATAACACACTTTTCAGAAAAGTAAAGAAAATATTTGTTGATTATATCGTAAATTTGCGCTATAATACTTTTGCGGCTTTTGACAAGGCTGCACTAGTTGGGGAGCCAGCGGTGCCCTGTAACCTGCAATCCGCTACAGCAGGAATGAATTCCCAACATAGGATCTGTCATGTGTCGTCTGACCCCGGTAAGCAGCGTTGACGAGCCGGTCTCGCGCAACGGGAACCCGTGAACCATGTCAGGCGGGGAACCGAGCAGCATTAAGCGGTGTTTTTCGTGTGCCGCGAGGGTGCCGGTTCTGAGCCGGCTGCCGGCGTAACGGGCATATGTCAGTTTTCAACGTTGGGTGTGCAGTCTTGTCAAGGGTCGCATTCTATTTATTACAGGATAACTATCATGTATCAGGCTTTATATCGAAAATGGCGGCCCAAGACCTTTGACGAGGTCGTCGGGCAGAAGCACATTACGGAAACGCTTAAAAATCAGATATCCACGGGGCGCACCTCGCATGCGTATCTTTTCATCGGCACACGCGGCACGGGCAAGACCACCTGCGCGAAGATACTCGCCAAGGCGCTCAACTGCGCTCACCCCGAAAACGGCAACCCCTGCGGCAAGTGCCCTGCCTGCCTCGGCATCGAGGACGGCAGCATCATGGACATTGTCGAGATCGACGCTGCGTCCAATAACGGCGTGGATAACGTCCGCCAGCTGCGCGAGGAAGCGGTGTTCTCGCCCGTCTCGGTCAAAAAGCGCGTGTACATCATCGACGAGGTGCACATGCTGTCGACCGCGGCGTTCAACGCGCTGCTGAAGATACTCGAGGAGCCGCCGGAGCATCTGGTGTTCATTCTGGCAACGACGGAGCTCAACAAGGTACCGGCGACGATACTCTCGCGCTGCCAGCGGCACAGCTTCAAGCGTCTGGACGCGCAGCTGATCGCAGGGCATCTCGAGCATGTCGCGCAGTGCGAGGGCTTAAAGCTCGAACGCAGCGCCGCAGAGCTCATCGCGGGGCTTGCAGAGGGCGGTATGCGCGACGCGCTGTCGCTGCTTGACCAGTGCTCGGGCGAGAGCGATATCGACACCGATGCGGTGTATTCGGCGATGGGGCTGACCGGCAACAGGCGCACGGCGCAGCTGCTCGATTACGCCGTCAGAGGGAACACCGACGAGGCGCTAAAGCTCTTTGACAGCCTCTGGCGCGACGGCAAGGATCCCGCGACGCTGCTGTATGAGCTCAACACGCTCCTGCGCGACTGCCTCATGCTGTCGGTAGCGCCCAAGGCAGGCGCGGATCTCATATCGGGCAGGTTCAGCCGCGATATCCTGAATGTTTTCTGCAAAAAGCTCACCAAGGCCGAGCTCATAAACCGCATAAACAGCGTCTCGGACTATCTGCTGAAGATCCGCGACTCGAAAAGCGCAAAGCTCACGGCGGAGCTGTGCATAATATCTCTGTGCGATGTACGCCTTACCGAGGGGCTCGACGAGCTCCGTGCAAGGGTATCGCGCCTCGAGGAGGACATGAAGCACGCGCCCGTGCGTCAGGCAGCGCCGTCAGCCGGGGCTGAGGACGAGGACGAGGAGGAGTTTCACTCCACGCTCGACGAAGCGCCCTTTGAGCTTGACGAGCCGCCGGAGACGGGGCGGGGCTATGAGCCCGATCCGTCAGACGAGCTCGACCCGTCAGACTTTGCCGAGTACCAGCCGGAGGACGACCTGCTTGACAAGGCATCTCCCGTTGAGCTGAACCCAGATGCTCCGGCAAGCGCCGCCGATGCTCCGCAGGATAACGATGCGCTGTGGGCGGCGATAGTCGAGAAGGCCGAGGATATGCTGCCTCGCGGCGTGATACCTATACTTTCAAACCCCGTGCAGACGCGCTGCACCGTGAGCTTTGACACGCTCGCGCTCGAGGTGGTGCCAGGATTTTTCTTTAACGCGGTGAACAATCAGGCGGTGCTGATGCGCCTGCGCGAGGCGGCAGCCGCCGTCACAGGGCGCAGCTTGAAGCTCACGATATCCGAGCTGCACGAGGATAACAGCAAGCCAAAAAGAGATATCGAGGAACTGAGAAAATTCAAGGAAACTCGTTTCGTATAATCTTATATAACAATTTAGGAGGAATTTTAATATGGCAAAAGGCGGATTTCGCGGTGCTATGGGCGGCGGCAACATGATGAAGCAGGCTCAGAAGATGCAGGAGGAGTTCCTGAAAATGCAGCAGGAGCTCGAGAACAGAGAGTTTGTCTCCACTGTCGGCGGCGGCGCGGTCAAGGCAACGATGATCGGCACCCGCGCACTCAAAAGCATTGAGATAGACCCCTCGGCTGTCGATCCCGACGATATCGAGATGCTTCAGGATATGATCGTCGCCGCGGTCAACGAGGCGATCACCCAGAGCGAGAGCGCGACCAACGAGGCTATGAGCAAGCTCACGCCCATGGGCTTTCCTTTCTGATGGCGCATTGATGCAGCTTGAATCAACGCCTTCATTTTAAATTTCCGTCACGTTTGAACTAAATTTAATATCGGACGCAAAACGAGAGCGCAGACCTTAAAATCTGTGCTCTCGTTTTTTCTGCCGAATAAATCGTTATGCTTCAGATAAATTTGTGTTTGCCTGACGGCAAATGATTTGATAAACACCTCATCCG
>CAVFCI010000058.1:0-12614 GCA_963620985.1 Hallerella sp.
TTCCCCTCGTAGTAAGGGGAAGGCATGGTGCGCAGCAGCTTTTGAGATGCTGCAACAACACTATTCCGCACTTACGGGGAGCGAAACGTTACGGTTTATACCAATATTTCCGGTCGTGCACCTGCAATCACCGTATCCGTAGCTGCGCTAAATCGCCATTAAAACTAATTTTTGAGGCTTTGCAGGGGGGCGGGGATGCGGCCGCCGCGGGCGATGAAGGCGGCGCTTTGCGCCTTGTGCACCGGCATGACGGGAGCAGAGCCCAAAAGCCCGCCCAGCTCGATCATATCGCCGACGCCCTTGCCCTCGACGGGTATCACGCGCACGGCGGTGGTCTTGCTGTTGACCATGCCGATGGCGGCCTCGTCGGCTATGATGGCGGATATCGTCTCTGCGCTCGTGTCGCCCGGGACCGCTATCATGTCGAGCCCGACCGAGCACACGCAGGTCATCGCCTCGAGCTTATCTATCGTAAGCGTGCCGCACTCGGCGGCGGCTATCATGCCCTCGTCCTCGGACACGGGGATGAACGCGCCCGACAGTCCGCCGACGTGACCGGAGGCCATCACGCCGCCCTTTTTGACCGCGTCGTTGAGCAGCGCGAGCGCGGCGGTCGTGCCGTGGGTGCCGCAGGTCTCAAGCCCCATCTCCTCAAGGATGCGCGCAACGCTGTCGCCCACCGCGGGGGTCGGCGCGAGGGAGAGATCGACGATGCCGAAGGGCGTATCGAGCCTGCTCGATGCCTCCGCCGCTACCATCTGACCCATGCGCGTTATCTGAAACGCCGTCCTTTTTATCGTCTCTGCGACGGTATCAAAGGGTGCGCCCTTGCACTTTTGCAGCGCATGGTACACAACGCCGGGGCCTGACACGCCGACGTTAATGACGCTGTCGGCCTCGCCCACACCGTGGAACGCGCCCGCCATGAAGGGGTTATCCTCCACTGCGTTGCAGAACACCACGAGCTTTGCGCAGCCGAGCCCGTCGGTATCGCGGGTAAGGTGCGCGGTCTCCTTTATAATGCGTCCCATTTTTGCGACGGCATCCATGTTGATGCCCGCCCTCGTCGAGCCGACGTTGACGCTTGAGCACACAAGGTCTGTCTGCGCCATTGCCTGAGGTATCGAGCGCAGCAGCAGCGCATCGCCGCGGCTTTCGCCCTTGTGAACCAGCGCGGAGTAGCCGCCGATGAAGTTCACGCCGCAGGTCTTGGCCGCGCGGTCGAGCGTCAGGGCAAAGGGAACGTAGTCCTCCGTCGCGCAGCCGCCCGCGACGAGCGCGATGGGCGTGACGGAAATGCGCTTGTTGACAATGGGGATGCCGAACTCGCTTTCGATATCCTCGCCGGTCTTTACGAGCTTTTCCGCGCGGCGGCAGATCTTGTCGTATATCCTTTCGCAGCAGCGTCCCGTGTCCTCGCTCACGCAGTCGAGCAGCGATATGCCCATGGTGATCGTGCGGATGTCCAGATGCTGCCGGTCGATCATGTCAATGGTGTCAAAGATGTTGTTAAGGCTCAGCATGGCGGCACCTCACAGCTTGTGCATCGCGTCGAAAATATCCTCGCGCTGGATGCGTATGGACAGGCCGCGCCCCTCGCCGTAGGTTTTCAGAACGCCTTGCAGGCTCGCAAAGGGCTCGCTGCACAGCGCAAGATCGACGACCATCATCATCGTGAAGTAGCCCTCCATGATGGTCTGGCTGATATCCAGAACGTTTATGCTGTGGTCTGCCAGCGTGTTGCACACGCCCGCGATTATGCCGACCTGATCCTTGCCGACGACCGTTACTATTGCTTTCATACAGCTTCACTCCAGTGCTTTGTTAATTAAACCATTATATCCGATTGCTCCGCCGTTTTCAATATTTCCGGCGCTGTTTTTTGCTGCGTAAAATTGCTGTGAAAAGCGGCGGAGCTGTGGTATGATATACAAAAAGGAATGATCGTGAGGTGAAGTGTATGAAATATACAGAGCTCGTAAGCAAAATGACGGAGGAGGAGAAGTGCTCGCTGTGCTCGGGCGCGGACTTCTGGCACACCGAGAGCATCGAGCGCCTCGGTATCCCGCAGATGATGCTGACCGACGGACCGCACGGTCTGCGCAAGCAGATCGGCAAAAACGACCACCTCGGCCTGAACGCGGCCTACCCCGCGACCTGCTTCCCGACGGCCTCGGCAGCGGCCAACAGCTGGGACGAGGACATGATAGAGCAGATGGGACAGCGCCTCGGCGATGAGATGCTGGAGCAGCGCGTCGGCGTGATACTCGGTCCAGGCGTGAACATAAAGCGCAGCCCCCTGTGCGGGCGCAACTTTGAATACTACTCGGAGGATCCGCTGCTGGCCGGAAAATGCGCCGCGGCGCTCATACGCGGCGTGCAGTCAAGGGGCGTTGCCGCCTGCGTCAAGCACTTTGCGGCAAACTCGCAGGAGAAGCTGCGCATGACGAACGACTCGGTCGTTGACGAGCGCACGCTGCGCGAAATATACCTGCCGGCCTTTGAGCTCGCGGTCAGGGAGGGGCGCGTCAAGTGCCTGATGACCTCGTACAACATGCTAAACGGGCAGTATACCAACGAAAACCCCCATCTTTTGCAGGATATCCTCGCGCACGACTGGGGCTACGACGGCCTTATCGTCACCGACTGGGGCGGCAGCAATGACCGTGTGCTCGGCCTCATAGCCGGAAACAGCCTCGAAATGCCCGGCACGGGCGGCGAGACCGACAGGCAGGTGCTCGATGCTCTGCGCTCGGGCAGAGTGAGCACGGCGCTGCTCGACGAGCGGGTATCGCGCATCCTGCGCCTTGTCGATGACGCGCAGGAGGCCTTCCGAAACGCGCCTGCCTGCGATATGGACGAGCACCACGCCTTTGCCGCACGTCTTGCCGAGGAGAGCGCGGTGCTGCTGAAAAACGAGGACGGCATGCTGCCGCTGCGCGAGGGTGCGCGTGCTGCTGTGATCGGCGACTTTGCCGCCGTGCCGCGCTATCAGGGCGCGGGCAGCTCGTGCATAGAGCCAACAAAGCTCGAATGCGGCCTCGATGCGCTCAAAAGCGAGGGCGTTAACGTCATAGGCTTCGAGCCCGGCTTCAAGCGCCGCGGCGGCAGGAGCCAAAGGCTCATAAACCGCGCCTGCGAGCTTGCACTGCGAGCCGACACGGTGCTCGTGTGGCTGGGGCTCGACGAGGGCAGCGAGGCCGAGGGCGTTGACAGGGCTCATATGCGCATACCCGACAATCAGATCGAGCTGCTGCACGCGGTCAGCCGCGCAAACCCGAACGTTGCCGTCATTTTGTCCTGCGGCAGTCCCGTGGAGACCGATTGGGACTGCGGCTGCAAGGCGCTGCTGCACGGCTTCCTCGGCGGTCAGGCCGGAGCGCGGGCGATAGCGCGGCTCGTGACGGGCAAGATAAGCCCCTCCGGAAAGCTGGCCGAGACCATGCCGCTGAAGCTTTCCGACACGCCGTGCTTCAATTACTACCCGGGCGCTGAGCGCACGAGCGAGTACCGCGAGGGCATCTTCGTCGGCTACCGCTATTACGACACGGCGAAAAAGGCCGTGAAATACCCCTTCGGCTTCGGCCTGAGCTATACGAGCTTTGAATACTCCGGCCTTGAGCTTTCGCCCGAGGACGTTAGCTTTACGATAAAAAACACGGGGAAGGTCGAGGCAGCCGAGATCGCGCAGGTCTACGTTGCCGCGCCGCGCGGCAGGGTATTCTGCCCCGAAAAGGAGCTGCGCGGCTTTGCGAGGGTGAGCCTTGCTCCCGATGAGGAAAGGCGCGTCTTTGTCGCGCTGCCGGAGCGGGCGTTTCAGTATTGGAGCACGGTCGAGCAGCGCTGGGCGACCGCCGGCGGGCGCTATGAGATCCTCGTCGGCGCCGCCTCGCGCGATATACGGCTGCGCGGCTTTGTCGAAAAAGACGGCGACGGCGCGGCAGCCCCCTACGCCGATCCCGTGTTCGAGCCATACCGCAGAGCAGATGTGCAGCGCGTTCCCGATGAAAGCTTCGCAGCGCTCCTCGGGCGAGAGATACCGCCGCGGCTGTGGGACAGGGATGCGCCTTTGGAGCTTAACTCCGCCCTCGTTCAGGGTGCGTACCGCCCGGGCATAGGCCGCCTGCTGTACCGTATGCTGTGCGCGGTCAGGGGCTTTTTCCGGCTCATCGGCGACAGGGAGAACGCGAACAACACCGAGTTTGCCATGAATCTGCCCTACCGCGGCCTTGCGCGTTTCACCGGCGCGGTGTCGGAGGCGCAGGTGCGTGCGCTGCTGTGCGCCGCGAACCGCGAAAAGGGCGGGCTGAGGGCGCTCGCTCATGCACTTTTGCACAAAAGGCGGTCTTGAAAGTTTTTCTTTTTGACATATCGGACGCTTTGTGTTAAAATGTTTTACGCGGTATGGAAGAATACTGTTTACAAAATGTAGCTTAATGTGGTATAGTTACCGCATCTGAACAACAAAGATTATATGGGAGGAAAAACAACATGTGCATCAAGGCAATAGCCAATTTTGACTACGAGGCTGCAAAGGATAACCTCGTTGAGACCGTTAAGTACCTCGACGCGGGCAAGCTCCTCGGCGTCGCGGGCAAGCTTCTTGAGATCAAGCCCAAGGTCGTGGCTCAGCAGATCAAGGATAAGCTCTCCGATGAAGACACCCGCCTGTTCGTCCAGAGCAAGGTCCGCCTCGTCGGCGATATCCTGACCTGGCCCATCAGCATGATCTCCAGCTTCACCTGATAGACAGCGTATAAAGCCTCCGTTCGTGTCGAACGGAGGCTTTTTTAGTGGCGCATTGACGCAGCTACGGATACGTTTATTGCGTCAGCACGGTATCGAGGGTGCTGCGGAAACCGCAGCAAGCCGATAGCTGACAGCTGGCGCGCCAGCGCCGCGGTTTCCTCCAATGTCTCCGGTCGGGATACCGCAATATCCGTATCCGTAGTTGCCCCAAAGCGCCCCCAAAAAACAAGTGTTGATTTTCTTACGTCTGTATAGTAATATGTATTTAAAGATAATAATAAGGAGCGTGGTTCGTGTGGAGAACACAAAGCCGAAAAAAGAAGACAGACGTGTAAAATACACCAAGAAGGCCATCAGAGACGGTTTTCTGAGCCTGCTTGCCGTAAAGCCGATCGAAAAGATAAGCGTTACGGAGATCTGCCGCGAGGCGGACATCAACCGCGGCACGTTTTACGCGCACTACTCAGACCCCTACGAGCTCAAGCGCAGTCTGGAGGCTCAGCTGTCCGAGGCAATGGAGCAGCGCCTGCGCGAGCGCGGCACGAAGCGCTTGAATTCGCTTGAAACGCTGCGCCTTCTGAAGGAAAACGAGGAGCTGTGCCGCGTATTTGCCGGACCCTACGGCGACCATGACGCGATGCTCAAGGTGATCAGGCAGCACGCGGAGGCCTATCTCGAGCAGGAGATACTCATCCTCGGCGAGCTGAGCGAGCAGATGGCCGAATGCCTGAAGGCGCTTCTGGTCTCGTCGATATCGACCGTCGTGAAGTACTGGCTCGACACAGGCATGAAGGAGAGCCCCGAGCGCGTTTCGTATGTGCTCGACACATACTGCTTCAGCGGCATAAAGGGATTTTTGGACGGCAGAGAGCCGGAGTCGGACGCGGACTGATACGAAGCCGCTGATTTACATAATGTGTTGATAACTTTGTTGAAAGTGTGCAAAACCATTGTGTTTCAAGCGTTTTGTTTATGTTCTGTTAACAATTCGTTACCAATTAAGAGGGTGAAGACCATGAAAAGGATAATTTCCGTGCTGCTGTGCTGCGCGATGTTGGGCACATTGTGCGCATGCCAGCACGTCATCGATCTGGAAAAGCGCACGCCCGTGCCTCAGTTTGACATGATGGCAAGCTACAGCTTCACCGATACAGAGCTTTCAAACGACGACGGCACAGCCTACTACAGGCAGAGCCTCGGCACGGCGCAGATAAGCTCGAAGGACGAGCACGCAGCCGAGCGCATAAACGCCTCGCTGGCGGAGCTCTATGTCAAATTCAGAGCCGACGCGGAGTACACACGGCGCGTTGCCGAGGATCAGACCGGCGGCGAGATAATCGAGCTGAGCTACCGCTGCACGCCGAGCGTCACGCGCTGCGATACGCGCGCGCTGAGCATCGTCTTCGACGTTTCGCAGGATATCGGCGGCCTTCACGCCGACTTTACGCGCATAAGCCGCAGCTATAACGCCGACACCGGCGCACTGCTGAGCCTTGCGGATATCGCAAAGAACGAGGAGCAGCTCAAGACCTTCATCAAAAACTACGTCATCGGCCTTGCCGCCGGAGACGAGTACAAGGAAAACGGCGAGAGCATACTCTTTGAGGACTTCGAGACCGCCATCGGCGAGCTCGTCGATGCGGGCAGCAACTGGTACCTCAACGACGAGGGGCTCGTCGTGTACGCCAATCCCTACGATATCGCCCCCTACAGCAGCGGCGTGCTGCTGTTCGAGATACCCTATTCGGCGCTGGAGGAGTTTTTGAGCATGGAGCTTGCGCCCGTCGATTACGAGGGCGACAACGGCATGATCCTCGCCGACAACGGCTTCACCGTGGACAGGGACAGCCTGAAGCTGCTTGACACCGTTACGGTCGATGCCGAGGGGCAGAGCGTCGTGCTCTCGGCTGAGGAGACGGTGTACGACGTGAGGGTCTACACCGAAAGCCGCACGCTGTGGCAGCGCAACTACCTCACCAGCGGCGAGGGCGTGGAGGTCATAAGCTATATCCCCGATGCAACGCCGAACATTGCCGTGAGCTATTGGCTTGCCGACGGCACGCAGATCATACGCGGCATATTCCAGAGCGGCAAGGACGGCTCGATACTGCTCGTCGATCTCCAGCTCCCCGACAGCGTGGAGACCGACCCTCTCAGCCTGACAGACGGCGATGAGGTCAAGAACTTCTGAGGAGCGGACGATGGATAGACTTGCGAAGATCCGCGGCGGGCTCGTTGATCTCGGGCTCGACGCGGTGCTGATAACGGACGAATTAAACGCGCGCTACGCGACGGGCTTTGCCTTCACAGACGGCGCTGTGCTCGTGACGCTCGACAAGGCGTTTCTGTTTACCGACTCGCGCTATATCGAGGCGGCGGAGAAAAGCGTCTCGCGTGATATCACGCTGCGCATGTTCGGCG
This sequence comes from Hallerella sp., assembly GCA_963620985.1. Classification (GTDB taxonomy): domain Bacteria; phylum Bacillota; class Clostridia; order Oscillospirales; family Oscillospiraceae; genus F23-B02. Next base: position 7,171 of record CAVFCI010000058.1, read on the forward strand.
CGGGCAAGCGCCTTACGGAGCTCGTGCGAAGGGACATGGCCGAGTGCGGGGTGACAGCGCCCGGCGCGGAGGAGCTTTCGCTCTCGCACGGGGCGTATCTGGGCTGGCAGAAGGCGCTGGGAGTGCAGCTTCAGCCCTGCCAGAGCCTGTTTGACACGCTGCGCGCCTCGAAGGACGAGAGCGAAAAGCGCAGCATGCGCCGTGCTCAGGCAATTGCGGAAAGGGCGCTCGACGACGTTCTGCACATCGTCCGCCCCGGCGTTTCCGAGCGCGACATTGCCGCAGAGATCACCTACAGGCTCCTGAAGCACGGCGGCGAGGGCAATAGCTTCGACCCCATCGCCGTCACGGGCGCAAACTCCAGCATGCCGCACGGCGTGCCCTCGGATGCCGTCGTGCGCGAGGGTGACTTCGTGACCATGGACTTCGGCTGCAAGAAGGACGGCTACTGCTCGGATATGACGCGCACCGTCGCCGTCGGCTATGCTACCGACGAGATGAAAAACGTCTACGACACCGTGCTTCGCGCCCAGCTTGCGGGCATAGCAAAGGCCGCCGCCGGAGTTACCGGAGCGGAGATAGACGGCGCTGCGCGCAGGGTCATTGCCGATGCGGGCTACGGCGAGTATTTCGGGCACAGCTTCGGCCACTCGCTGGGGCTTTACATCCACGAAGCTCCCGCGGCTGCACCGTCCGTGACAACGCCGATGCCGTGCGGCGCGGTGATATCCGCCGAGCCCGGCATATACCTGCCCGGAAAATTCGGCGTGAGGATCGAGGACGTGCTCATCCTGCACGAGGGCGGCTGCGAGGACATAACCAAGGCAGACAAAGAGCTGGTCATTTTATGAGGGAGAGAAAATTATGGCAAAGGGAAAAAAGAAAAACAAAAAATTCGACCTGTCGATGACACCGTTTTTGTTCATCGGCTTCGTTGTCGTGTGCGCGACGGCGCTGCTGCAAAGCTTCATTCCGAACTTTCCGGCAGGGCTGCGGAACATACTGTACATAATCGGCGTTCTGGCCATGGTCGTGTATATGTTCCAGATCGCATTTGAAAAACGCACCGGAAAACGCGAAAATGACGCTCCGGCAAAGGAAAATAAGAGCAAAAGACTAAAATAATCTTGCAATATGGCGCAATATAATGTAGACTAATAAGGCTATAGACAATTTTATTTTTAGACTTTACATAGGAGGATATCCAATATGCCTATTACAGCAGGTGATTTCAGAAACGGTGTTACTTTCGAGATGGACGGCCAGGTCATGCAGGTCGTTTCCTTCCAGCACGTCAAGCCCGGCAAGGGCGCGGCCTTTGTCCGCACCAAGATGAAGAACGTCATCACCGGCGCAGTCACCGAAACTTCCTTTAACCCCACCGCAAAGTTCGAGACCGCTACCGTCGAGCGCAAGACCATGGAATACAGCTACAACGACGGCAGCCTCTACTACTTCATGGATCCCGAGACCTATGAGCTCGAGCCCGTTGACGAGTCCAACCTCGGCGACAGCTTCAAGTTCGTAAAGGAAAATATGGAGTGCACCATCTACTCCTACAAGGGCAAGGTCTTTAACGTCGAGCCGCCCTTCTTCGTCGATCTCGTCGTCACCGACACCGACCCCGGCTTTGCAGGCAACACCGCCACCAACGCGACCAAGCCCGCAACCCTCGAGACCGGCGCAGAGGTCAAGGTGCCCCTCTTTATCGAGCCCGGCGAGAAGATCCAGATCGACACCCGTACCGGCGAGTACCTCAGCCGCTCCAAGTGATTTTACAGGCGCATTGAGGCACCTACGGATACGTTTATTGCGGCTGCACGGTAACGAAGCAATTGAGGAAACCGTAACGTTTCGCTCCCCGCGAGTGCGGCGCAAGCTTTGTCAGCACCGTTGCTGCGGTTTCCCCCGCAGCTTCCGGTCGGACTGACGCTAAACGTATCGGCACAATGTGACTGCACCTCTAAAAACTAGCATTGCGTCAGCAATGACTGAGGGATTGCTTATTCAAATCCGTGCGGCGACAGCCGCACACTTTGAGCTATCAGCTATCGGCTATCAACTATCAGCTTGCTGCGGTTTCCCCCGCAGCTTCCGGTCGGGCTGACGCTAAATGTATCGGCACAATGCGGATGGTACTAAAAAAGGAGACAATTAATGACAGTAAGTGAAAAAGTTGCATATCTCAAGGGTCTTGCCGACGGTCTCGGCATAAAGGACAGCACCAGCGAGGGCAAGCTCATGCTCGCCGTCATTGACGTGCTTGAAGCAATGGCCGGCGATCTTGAGGCCGTTGATGCCCACGCAAAGGGCCTGTCCGACAGCATCAGCGATATAAGCGAGGACATGGAGTACCTCGAGGATCTCTGCATCGGCGAGTCCGACAATGATTATGAATTCCATTACGGCAGCGGCAGCGGCGAGGACGTGGACGGCGACGTGCCGTCGTGCACCGGCTGCTGCTCGAGCTGCGGCGATGAGCAGGAGTACGAGGTCACCTGCCCCAAGTGCGGCGAGACCATCACCGTTTTCGAGGAGGATCTCGACTTCGGCTCGATCCGCTGCCCCAAGTGCGACGCGGAGCTTGAGTTCGACACGAGCTCCGACAGCGATAAGGATAAGAAGTAAGCCGTTCCGTATAGTCGGAGATAAAATCCAATATCAGACGCAAAACGAGAGCGCAGACTTTAAAATCTGTGCTCTCATTTTTTCTGCTGACTAAATCGCTGCATTTTCTATATAAATTTGTGTTTGCCTGACGGCAAAGGATCTGATAAGCACCTCATCCGTCGCGCAGCAGCTTTTGAAGCGCTGCAACAACACTGTTCCGCACTCATGGGACGCGAAACATTATTGTTTTCTCCAGCGTTTCGACACCGTGCACCCGCAATATGCGTATAGGTGCAGACTAAAAGCGCTATCAAAAAAACCGGCAGGGGAGGCTCCCTGCCGGTTCAGCCTTACGGGGTCATCACGTGCTCACCCCGGACCGGAGAGCGGTCTGAATACCGTCTCGCTTGGTCATCGGCCTGTATTCATTTTTTACTCCTTGACAGTCTCCTCATCGGGAGCTGCCTCGGCGGGCTTCTCTGCCTCGATCACCTTTTCGTCGGCTGCCTTCTGAGCTGCTGCCGCCGCTGCTGCGGCTGCTGCTGCCTCTGCTGCCGCATAGCCTGCCGCGTAAGCGGAGGCGGTGTCAGCGTAGACATCGTCGTTATCCTCGGCTGCCGCCGCTGCGAGAGCCGCTTCCTTATCCTTGGCTGCCTTGCTTGCGATGAAGGCGAAGATAACGCCGAGGATCGCCGCGCCTGCGAGGACGCAGATAGCGGTCATGTGGAGCGAGCCGGTGTACTCCTGAATGGGAGTGAAGTCAAGCTTCGAGGCCGTCTCGCCGACATAGTCGCCGGAGGCATCGACACGGACGGTGTAGGTATAATCGTGGAACTTGGTGACAAGGCCGGTCACGAGGACTGCCACTGCCATGATAGCGGAGATCAGAGCCAGAGTCTTGCCGGTGCGCTTGCTGCCGTTGACGGCTGCAACGATACCGAAGATGCCGGCGATGATGCCGAGGATGGCTGCAACTGCCAGAGCAACGTACATGCCGATGCGGACATAGACCTCGCTCTTGATATCGGCCTCCTGATCCTGGAGGTACTGCTCTGCGAGCTCAACGAGAGTGTCGCACTTATCGAGATCGAGCATCTTGTAGCCGTTCTTCTCGACGACGTTGCCGTTCTCGTCAACCTTATACATATTGCTGATGACGTACTCGCCGAACTCCTCATAGACCTCCTCGTTCAGAGCGGCCTTGCCGTTCTCCTTAATGATGAGGTTGTCGGGAGTCTCGAGGCCGAACTCATCAGCCAGATACTCGGGCAGGGACTTTACGGTCTCCTCGCCGCCGTAGTAGCTGAAGCAGGGCTTCATGCCCTCGAACAGAGCTCTTGCGCCGTCGGCCAGAGCGATCTCGCCCTGCTCGAATACGCTCAGCTGAGCCTTGCCGTCTGCCAGCTGAGTCTCAGCCGCGGCGAGCTTTGCTGCGCCCTCTGCGAGATCCTGACGGCCGTTTGCGAGCTTGACCTCACCGGCTGCCAGCTCCTGCTCTGCTGCGGCAAGCTTTGCTTCGCCTTCCGCGATGGTCTTCTCGGCCTCGGCCAGCTGTGCAACACCGTCTTCGTACTGCTTCAGCTGCGCCTTGCCGTCTGCTACCATCTGATTTATGTATGCGGGGAAGTCGGTCGCATCCTCGGGGATATCGAGGCCGAGCCTGCTTGCGAGGGGACGCACGACGGAGACGAACCACGACTGGGCGGTGTCAAAGCCGGGAAGCTTTGCTATCGTGCCGTCACGGAACTGGACGTACTGATTCAGGTACGGCAGCAGGGGCTCGATCTTGGCGAGCTTTTCCTTGCCCTCGTTGTAGGCCTGAGTGTTCTCCTCGATCTGCTTCTTGCCGGCCTCGTATGCCGCCTTGCCCTCTTCGAGCTGCTTCTTGCCGGCTGCATACGCTGCATAGCCGTCTGCCAGAGTCTTCTCGCCTGCCGCGAGGGTCTGCTGACCGGCTGCGTAATCGCTCTGACCCTGAGCATACTGAGCAAGACCGTCGGTGTAGGTGCCTACGCCGGTGATATAGGTCTCCTCGTTTTCCTTGAGCTGGTCAATGCCTGCCTGTGCGGTCTCGAGATTTTCTCTCGCAAAAGCTGCGTCAGCCTGCTTATAGTCGTTGATATTCAGAACGTCGCGCACGCCTGCGACACAGGCGAACAGTCCGAATATGCACGCGAGGATAAGGATGATGCTGAAGACCATAAGTAATACTCGTTTCATTGTTTTCCTCCCTAAGTTTATATAAATATTACTTAATGACTTGATAAACGCTTTTGATAATGTATAAGGTCATACATATATGCGTGTTTTGTTTCGTTTTTGATAGTGTAACACACAATGTCAAAATAGTAAAGAAAAAATGACAAGAAATTTGAAAATTTTTTAACGTTTTTCTTAATAATTCCGCTAAAAATACGATCTGGCCGATTCGCTGGTGAAAATCATGGTCAAATCGTTAGATAAGTCACATTCTCTGTTTACATATTATACACAATCTGTACGGATAATTGTGAATATTGTGTGAACACAGAAGAAATATTTTTCAAATTTTTTTAGTAGCGCATTGGGGCAGCTACGGATACGCATATTGAGGTGGCACGGTGTCGAGGGTGCTGCGGAAACCGTAGCGCTGAAGCTCCAGCTGAAAGCCGATAGCTGAGAGCTGACAGCCGAAGGTGTTCGCTCTTCGAGCGAATGAAATTAGATTCGTGCGGCTTTGCCGCACCTCAATAAGGATGCGGCTAACGCCGCGCAGCGTGTCAAAAAACCTACCCAATCTCCCTCGTTTCTGGTATAATAAAAGAAACGGGGGTGTTGTCATGGAAGAATGGAAA
>CAVFCI010000059.1:0-12499 GCA_963620985.1 Hallerella sp.
GTTTTTATTTTGTCGGAAACTTCCGGTCGGGACACCGCAATAAACGTATCCGTAGCTGCGTAAAAGCGCCTCTAAAAATGCGCCTCTAAAAAACATGGATCTCGCGGATGAGGAAGTCCTTGCCGGAGAGGACGGTTTTTTCAAAGCTGCCGCAGTTGGGGCAGTAGCCCTCGTGCTCGATGACATTGAACAGCTCGTTGCACTCGTCGCACTCGGCCATGCCGGGGACGACGTTTATGATGAGCTTGGTGTTCTTCAGAAAGGTGTCCGCGACCACGACGGGGTACAGCTCCTCAACGTACTTCGGGATGACCAGCGACAGCTCGCCGATATCCAGAACGATCTCGGCGACCTCGTCGATGCCGTTTTCCACGGCAAAGTCCGTGACGGTCTTGACCATCGAGCGGACGACACCTATCTCATGCATGGCGGAGCACCCTTACTTTCTTGCGATCTTCTTGGTGACGAGCTTTGCGACTGCCGCCGGAGCGTTTCCGGCCGCGCCGAGCAGCGCCTTGAAGTAGGGCGCGCCGACATAGTCGCTGACCTTTTCGAGGCTGATAGCGTCAAACTTGCACTTGGTGGTGCAGATGCCGCAGCCCACGCAGAGGCTCTCGTCCACGACCGCAGCGCCGCAGCCGAGGCAGCGCGAGGTCTCGACCTTCATCTGCTCCTCGGTGAGCGTACCGCGCAGATCGCTGAAGGTCTTCTTCGCTTCCTTTGCCGAGCCCGCGGCGGCCTTCTGACGGGGCGCGGTGTCAAAGCCTGCGACGGAGATGCCTGCGGTGGCGGTGTTCATCGCCTTATAGTCGCGCCTGTCGCGGCCTATGACCTGCGACTGGCCGGGATGTACATAGCGGTGGATGGAGATCGCGCCCTCCTTGCCTGCCGCGATAGCGTCGATAGCAAACTTCGGGCCTGTGACCGCGTCGCCGCCGGCGAACACGTCGGGAACGCTGGTCTGCCAGCTGGGCAGGGACACCTTGACCTCGCCCTTCGCGCCGGTCTCGATGCACTTCATGCCGCCGAGCTCGATCTTCTGGCCGATGGCGGAGATGACCGCGGAGACCTCGAGCGTCTCGAACTTGCCGGTGCCGACGGGCTTTCCGGCCTTGAGCTCCATGGTCTCGACCTTGAGCGTCTCGGCTCTGCCCTCGCCGCTTATCTCGACGGGAGCGGAGAGGAACATGAACTTCACGCCCTCGGCGATAGCCTCCTCGACCTCCTCGTCCGCTGCGGGCATCGCGTCACGGTCGCGGCGGTAGACCACGGTGGTCTTTGCGCCGAGACGGACTGCCGCACGCGCAACGTCGATGGCGACATTGCCGCCGCCGATGACTGCGACCTTCTTGCCGATCTCCGGCTTCTCGCCGAGGTTGACCTCGCGCAGGAAGTCGATGCCGGTGAATACGCCGTCAAGCTCGTCGCCCTGACAGCCGACCTTTGCGCCCTTGGACGCGCCGACGGCGAGGTAGAAGGCCTTGAAGCCCTTTTCGCGCAGCTGGTCGAGCGAGATGTCCTTGCCGACCTCAACGCCGGTCTTGAACTTCACGCCCATGTCCTTGAGCACCTTGATCTCTGCGTTTATAACGTCCTTTTCGAGGCGGAAGGAGGGAATGCCCATGGTGAGCATGCCGCCGAGCGCCTTTTCCTTTTCGTATACGGTCACGGGGTAGCCCTTGACGGCGAGGTAGTACGCGCAGCTCAGACCGGCAGGGCCTGCGCCGATGACGGCTATCTTCTCCTCAAAGGGCTTGCCGAGCTGGTTGACCATCTTGGGAACGAAGCGGTGCTTTGCCTCAAGATCCTTCTCGGCTATGAACTTCTTTATATCGTCGATCGCGATGGGCGAGTCGATATCGCCGCGGGTGCAGGCATCCTCGCAGGCCTTGTTGCAGATGCGTCCGCAGACGGCGGGGAAGGGGTTCTCCTTCTTTATCAGCTCAAGAGCCTCGGTGTAGCGTCCCTGAGCCGCAAGCTTTATGTAGCCCTGAACGGGAACGTGCGCCGGGCACTGCGCCTTGCAGGGAGCCGTGCCGGAGGGCATAACGTCGGTGCGGGTGGTGCGGTAATCGACATTGTAGCTGCTCTTATCCCAAGGCACCTCCCTGTCCGACTGATAAGCGTCGGAGACGTGCGGATCGACGGTGCACAGCTTCTGGCCGAGCCTGACGGCGTTGGTCTGGCAGTTTTCCACGCACTGGCCGCAGGCGACGCACTTGTCCTTATCGACCCTTGCGATGAAGTTCGAGCTCACGCCCTCGGGAGAGCGGAACATCTCGGTTATGCGCAGCGCGTAGCAGGAGCAGCCGCAGCAGTTGCAGATAGCGGTGACATCCTCAAAGCCGGGCGCCTGATTGACATCGTGGACAAGGCCGTTGTCCTCGGCGCGCTGGAGTATCTCATAGGCCTCCTCCTTGCTGATGAGGCGGTGCTCGCCGTTTTTGGAGAAGTTGATGGCATTGTCGTTGAGGTACATGCACATATCCTCCTCCAGATGGCCGCAGCCCTCGCCCATGAGCCTGCGCGAGCGGCGGCAGGAGCAGGGGCCGACGGAGATGGCCTTTGCGTTTTCAATGATGGTCGCAAGCTCGTCGTGGGACGCGGCGTGGGTGTTGTTCTCGATGGCGCTCATGACGGGCATGACGCGCATGAAGTTTACGCCCTTGCCGAGCACGGGAGCGAGCATGCCGACGCGGATGCGGGTGTACTCCTCAAAGCAGGCGGCAAGATCGGGGTATTTTTCGCACTGCTCGCGGTTGCCGAGGATGCCCTCCATGATGCCGGGCACCCAGATGGGATAGTAGTAGAAGGGCTGGTCGCCGTGATAGCGGACGCGGATGACGCCGGCCTTGACGAGCTTATCGCACTGCTCCTGCGTAAACTCGACGCTCTTCTTTGCCTTCTTTGCCAGATCCTCAACGGAAAAGTCCTTTTCCAGACGCATGCGCATCATGACGGCGCACATATCGTCGTCAACGATGGGAGCAAGTATCCGGTACTCGGGATCCTTGTAGGTGATGCCGGTGTAGGTCAGGCTTTCGAGGCTGATCTTTGATGCCAGCGCAAGGATATTCGGTCTGTTGGCCATAGTATTTCCCCCTATAAATTATAATATGTATCTTCGGTATACAGGTCTAAATTATTTTATATCATGAAAACACACACATTGTCAATTATTTAGCGCTGGTAATAAATGAGCTGCGCACGAATTGCACGTCATTATGTGCCAAAGGCAAGTTAAAAAAGCCGCAAAGCCCCCTAATTGCACGTTTTTTTACTCAGAACAAATATCTTCCACGAGCTTTCTGCATTTATGCAAAAAGTTTTAAATTTTGCACTATTTAATTTACGCAGATTAATTTTTAAAAAATTTTGAGCTTTTTTTATTTGGTTTAGTGAAAATGACGAAAAAATGCCTTTTGTTTGATTTTTGACATGCGAAATTTATTAAATTTTTAGTGCAAATGTTGACGCATTGTAAACGTCCATGTAAAATATGCATGCGTTTTGAAAAAGCCATAACTTAATTGTATGAATGAGACGAACTCGGCGGACGGCTCCTGCGTCCGCCTGTCTTCTCTGAGGCTTTTACCTGTAAGGAAACATCTTTCCGATATTCTGCGCCGAGGTTGAGGATCCGGAGCGCGGAACGGGCAGTGTTATAAAAAGAAGAGACTTAGTAAAAAAGGAGAGTCAAATCATGAACAACAAAGCAGCCAAGGGCACATGGGCGGCCGCGTTTACCGTAGCCTCCGTGTGGTTCGGCACCCACGTCGGCGGCGGCTTCGCCTCCGGCAACCAAGTAGTCAACTACTTTTCTCAGTACGGCTGGATGGCCGTCGCATTCCCCATTCTGGCAATGGGCATACTTGCATATGTGATATATACCGTCATGAAGTTTGCAAAGCTCAACGGCTTTACCAACTATAAGGACACCTTCGCAGCGCTTTATCCGAAGCCCTGGATGGAGGTATTCTTTGAGATATTCTATATCATAATCCTTCTCGCGGCAGTCGGCGCGGCAGTTGCCGGCGCGGGCGAGGTTCTTGCAAACTTCTTCGGCGTTGACTATACCGTCACCGCAAACAAGCTTCTTTTCAACCTCCTCATCGTTGCGCTGCTCATCATCCTGAGCATCTTCGGCGTAAAGCTTGTTATTGCAGCCTCCACCGTTCTGTCGATAGCTATCCTCATCTCCACCGCAGTTATCGTCGTCACCGGCTTTGCAGCCGACCTTGACAGCATCTCCGCACAGTACCTCGCGGCAAACAACCTTGAGCTCGCAGCATACACCGACAACCCCGCAAAGGCTGTCTGGCTCGGCGTTGTTATCTACTCGGCGTTCCAGTGCGTTTCCATTCCCCCGATGATCGCGGCAGGCGAGGGTCTGACCCTCAAGGGCATCAAGCGCGCAAACATCCTCGGCTGGCTCATGAACGGCTGCGCACTTGCAGCATCCGCGGCAATGCTCTGCCGCTGGTACCCGCTGCTGGCCGCACTTCAGGGCGCGGGCGTTGAGGGCTTCACCAACGCAATAAGCGGCATCCCTAACCAGACCGTTCTTACCCTCGTCGGCATCAAGTGGATGATGGTCATCTTCAGCGTCCTGCTGTTCAGCGCCTTCGTATCCACCAGCGTCACCCTCGTGTTCACCATGATCCAGCGCTTCCAGGGTCACTGCTTCCCCAACGCTATCAAGAGCGAGAAGGTCCGCGGCGTTATCGTCGGCGTTATCGTCATCGCACTTTGCTTTGCGATCTCCCTGCTCGGCCTGAGCGGCATCATCAAGTACGCCTACGGCTACGACGGCTACTACGCCATCCTCGCCATCTACATCCCCGTGCTGGTCTGGGGCATCCCCAAGGTCAAGAAGCTCGAGGCTCAGAAGAAGGCAGAGCTCGAATAATAACTACATCCAAACACCACCGGCTCACCGGTGGTGTTTGAACAGGTGAATGCTGATGAAAATAGCAATGATCGGCTCCGGCGCTGCCGGCAGCGTTTTCGCTTCATATCTCAATAAGGGCGGCGCAGAGCTCTGGCTCGTTGACCGCTACAAGGCGCATATGGACAAGGTCGCAGAGAGCGGCATGCGCTTCGTCACTCCCGAGGGCGAGGAGCTGCTCACGGGCTTTCACACAGCCTATTCCGCCGAGGATATCGGCCTTATGGACATGGTCATACTCATGGTCAAGGCCACGCAGACCGACGGCATCATGCCCTCGGTGCTGCCCTGCATCGGCAGGGAAACGGTCGTCGTATCGCTGCAAAACGGCATCGGCAACGACGATGTGCTCAAAAGCTACGTCCCCGCGGACAGGATACTCTACGGCTTCGGCACGATAGGCACGGAGCTGCCCGAGCCCGGCAAATGCGTATCAAAGCCCGAAAGCGGCGTTATCATGCGCTTCGGCGCGGCGGAAAACGACCCCGTTTCCGAAAAGGCCGGCAGAGCGCTCGAAAAATGCTTCTGCGACGGCGGCTGCCTGACGCGCTTTGAAAAGGATATCCGCCCCTTCGTCTGGAAAAAGGCGATATCAAACAGCGGGTACAACACGCTCTCGGCGCTCACGCGGCTCAAGGTCGGTCCCATGCTTGACTGCGGGACGGGCGTTGAGCTCATAAAAAGCGTATGGGCGGAGGGCTGCGCGGTAGCCAAGGCGCTCACGGGCGTTGAGCTCTGGGACGAAATGCTCGAGGAGCTTCCCCGTCTCAGGGAGGGCTTCGCCAAATACTATCCCTCAATGGCACAGGATGTGCTCATCCACAAGCGTCAGACCGAGGTCGGGCTTTTAAACGGCGCTATCGTGCGCTATGGACGAGAGCTCGGCATCCCAACACCCGTCAACGAGACGCTGACGCTCATGATACAGACAATACAGCAAAGCTACGACAAGCAGTATTGCGAAAAATAAAATATTTCTTAATAAGGAGACAAATAACAATGAAAATTGCAATGTATGGTTCCGGCGCAGCAGGCAGCGTTTTTGCTTCTTACCTGAAAAAGGGCGGCGCAGACATGATCCTCATCGACCGCTATGAGGCACATATGAAGAAGGTCGCCGAGGACGGCATGCACTTCACCATCCATCAGGAGGAGAACGGCGCTTACACCGATTACAACTACCAGCTCAAGGGCTTCCGCACCTACACCAGCTCCGCAGCGGCAGCTGAGGCTGAGGGCAAGGTCGATGTCATCATCTACATGACCAAGGCGACCCAGCTCGAGCAGGCCATTCAGGACTCCCTGCCCGTCGTGGGCGACAGCACCGTAGCCGTCTCCCTCATCAACGGCCTCGGCAACGACGACAACCTCTTCAAGGTCTTCCCGAAGGAGCGCTGCGTCATCGGCTCCGGCGTTCTCGGCACCGCACTGCCCGAGCCCGGCCACTGCGTTTCCACTCCTGCCGGCGGCGTACAGATGAACTTCGGCGGCGCTGTCAGAAGCGAGCTCAACGACGCTGCATGCGCAGAGATGCTCAAGTGCTACCGCGAGGGCGGCTGCGACGCATACTGGCGCGACGGCGAGCCGGGCACCGACAACAACATCTACAAGTTCATCTGGAAAAAGGTCTGCGTCAACGCGACCGTCAACACCGTCTGCGCAGTCCTGCGTCTGAAGATCGGTGAGGTCGAGGCTGATCCTTGGGGCCAGCAGCTGTTCCACGGCGTTATCCGCGAGACCTGCGCCGTCGCTACCGCAAAGGGTGTTCCCATGAACGCCGATGAGTTCATCGCTCACGATCACGCCGACATCGTCACCAACATCGGCGACTACTACCCCTCTATGTGCCAGGACGCACTGTTCCATCAGCGCCAGACCGAGATCGACGTTCTCAACGGCAAGATCGCAGAGTACGGCAAGGAGCTCGGCATCCCCACCCCGACCTGCGACATCCTCACCAAGGTCGTCCACTGCATTCAGGACAACTACGCAAATCAGTACTTCCAGGACAAGGACGGCAACGCCTTCCGCCTCGGCAAGTAATCTGCGCATTAAAAATCCCCGACCGCGGTCGGGGATTTTTTTCGTTTGTATCACTTTATCATTGCTTCAAGCCCGGAAACGAGGCCGTCAAACAGCTCCTTGTTGTTCTCGATGGCTATCTCCGGCTCGCGCTTTGTCGTGTGCGCAAACACCGGCTCGTTCATCTTCGTCGAGTACGCGGCCTTCTGGATGCGCACAGCGTCCATTGCGCATTTTGCAAAGTGGACTGCCGCCGACGCAAAGGGAGCGGCTTCCGCGCTCAGCTTAGCGGCCACGGGCGCGAGAACTTCGACAAGGCGGATGGACATATAGAACACCTCGTCGATGATGCAGCAGGCCGTGCGGTAGGCCGCCTCGAGCTCCGCCTCGTCGGGGTTCTCCTGAGCGAGCAGCTTTTCAAGCGGCTTCTTCGCCTTGTTCTCCTCGTCGATCAGGTGCAGGAAATACACGCGCAGCTTCTCCGTATCCTGCTCGGCGTGCAGCACGTCCGCATCCTCGCTCACCGTCAGGCGCAGGGCGCGCAGCGCCATGGACGCGGCGCACATCGACGAGCCCGCCGCAGCCGAGCCGAGGCCGAAAACGCTTTTGGGGTCTGCTATCATCGCGGAGTAGTCCTTAAGGGTCTTGTCCGAATAGCTCTCGACCATAAGATCCCCGATGTTGATTTTTTCTGCCATACAATATCTTCCTTTCGTTTGACAAGTTTAAAGCTCAGTCATATACTATTGATAAATATACAACAAAATTTTAATATTTACAAGCGCTTGTGCAACAGGAGAGGATAAAATGAAAATTTTGCTCTGCGGAGATATTGATTCCGGCAAATCCACGCTCATACGCAGGCTCGTTTCGGACATGCACCGCACGCCCCGCGGATACATCACCGTGCGTATGCCGGAGGATCAGAGCGGCGTTTCGCATGTCTATCTCTACGACATTTCGGCTCCGCCCGCGAGGATAGAGGACGCGCAGGTCATAATGCGCATCCGCGGCAGCGATATCGAGCGGCACCCCGAATACATGAGCAGTATGGCAGCCCCAATTCTGGAAGCAATACCCGAGGGCAGCCTCGTCGTGCTCGACGAGCTGGGGACGCTGGAGGAGCGGGAGGAGCGCTTTAAGGCCGCCGTCATGAAAATACTCTCGGGGCGCTACGACGTGCTCGCCGCCGTAAAAGCACGCAACACCGGCTTTCTGCGCGCCGTCCGCAGTCATCCCGACTGCCAGTTATATATCATTACGCCCGAAAACAGGGAGGACTTGTATGCCCTTTTGAGAAGTGAACACAATATATAGTGCTTCCTTTTTCTCTCAGAAAAAGTGCACAAATTCGGGCTTCTTTTTATGTGAAAAAATTTGTTCTTAAAGTAACAGAATTATGTTGACTTAAAGGGCATGGATTGTTATCCTGTCAATACAGTGAAAATTATCAGGGGGACAGCTATGAAGAAAATTACAGCACTGCTGCTTGCCGTGCTTTGTATGTTCTCGGTCTGCGCATGCAATAACGGCGGGGATAAAACAGCGGACGTTTCGGCAAAGGATCTTATCGCGGCGACGATGAACTCGGCAAAGCCCGAGAACGCCGATACGCTCTTAGGCTCGGACGATCAGAGCTTTACCAATAAATTTTACTATTTCTACGGCATTGAGACAAGCGCTGTTCGCGACTATGCCATAGTGTACTCCTCGTCTGCGAAGTCGGATGAGATAAGCGTACTTGTCGCCGCCAAGGGCACGGATATGAAGACGCTGACCGACGCGCTCGAGAGCCGCCGCGAGATGCAGCGCCAGACCTTTGAGCTCTACAGCCCCGAGAGCGTCGAGATGCTTGAAAATGCGGTCATATTCACTCAGGGCGACTATGCGGTCATGATAGTGGCCAAGGATCCGGCAACGGTCGAGAGCAAGCTGAAGGAGCTTCTCGCGGATGCAGCTGCCGTTGAGAAGGAGTCTGCGGCGTACTATGCCGCAAACTCCGTCACTCCCACCGCAGAGCCCTCTGCCGAGCCCGCCGTCACGCCGACTCCCGCGCCGGAGTACGACTATTCTCAGCCCGTTCCGGCATCCGAGGCAAAGGACGAGTCATGGTTCAAGGACGCGGCCTTCGTCGGCGATTCGCGCATGGAGGGCATCATGGGCTTCTCAAGCTTTGAGCACTCCTCGGTCTACACGCACGTCGGACTGAACGTTGCGGACGTGTTCACCAAGCCTTATATCGAGACAGACTCCGGCACGGTCACCGTCGCCGACGCGCTGCACAACGACCTTAAATACGGCAAGGTCTACGTCATGCTCGGCATAAACGAGCTGGGCTGGTACAATCTTGATAAATTCATCGAGTACTACGGACGCATCGTCGATCTCCTGCGCGAGACGCATCCCGAGGCGCAGATATACGTCATAAGCATCCTGCCCGTCGGCGCGAAGGCCGCGCAGAGCTCGGATATGCTCACAAACGAAAGAGTGCAGATGTTCAACGAGCGCATCCTCGGCATGTGTACGCAGAAGCAGGTCTATTACGTCAACGGCTTTGAGGCACTTGCTGTCAACGGCTCGCTGCCCGACGATGCCTCGCCCGACGGTGTGCATATGCAGCCGAGCTACTGCCATAAGCTCACCGACTACCTCCTCACCCACACCGTTTCTTAGAGGCGCATTTAGTCTGCACCTATACGGTGATTGCGGTTGCCCGACCGGAAGTTTCCGACAAAATAAAAACACTGTCGCGTAACGCGAGTGCGGAGTAATGTTTGTTGCAGCATCCCAAATACTGCGGCGCACCAAGCCTTCCCCTTACTACGAGGGGAAGGTGTCAGCCGCAAGGCTGACGGATGAGGTGTTTATCAAATCATTTGCCGTCAGGCAAACACATATTTATCTGAAGCATATTAATTTAATCGGCAGAAAAAATGAGAGCACAGATTTCAAAGTCTGCGCTCTCGTTTTGCGTCTGATATTAAGTGTAGCTCCAACATGGCGGAAATTTAAAATGAAGCGTTGATTTTAGCCGCGTCATAAGCCGTCACAGGAGAACCATAACAAGGATGCGGCTAACGCCGCGATTTCATAACACCTCATCCGTCGGCTATCGCCGACACCTTCCCCTCAAGCTCCGCAAGGGGAAGGCTTGGTGCGCCGATTTCGGTGCTGACAAAGCTTGCGCTGCACTTGCGGGGTGCGAAACGCAACGGTTTATGCCAATATTTCCGGTCGGGACACCGCAATATGCGTATAGGTGCTGATTGAATGCGCCTCTAAAAAAGCGCGAAACGTTACGGTTTATTCCGGTGTTTCGATACCGTGCCGCCGCAATAAACGTATAAGTAGGTGCGTCAAAGCGCTATTGAAAAAAGGTTAATTTACATTGATTTTACAAAACAGAGATAATTGATTTTATAAACGGCAGATAAAATGGGGATTGTAAAATTGATTGTAAATTGTAAAGAGAGGGACATTTGATGGACTTATTTGACGCACTGGAGATGATAGGCGGCCTGTGCCTGTTCCTGTTCGGCATGAATGTGATGGGTCAGGCGCTCGAGCGCCGTGCCGGCAGCCGTCTGCGCACTACGCTCAGCAAAATGACCGGCAAGCCGCTGACCGGCTTCCTGACCGGCCTTGTTATAACGTCGATAATCCAAAGCTCATCGGCCACGACCGTCATGGTCGTCGGCTTTGTAAACTCGGGGCTGATGACGCTCAGGCAGGCCATCGGCGTTATCATGGGCGCGAACATCGGCACGACCGTGACCGCGTGGCTTTTGAGCCTCGGCGGTATCAGCGGCGACGCGCTGTGGGTGCAGCTTCTGAAGCCCACCTCGTTCACGCCGGTGCTGGCGCTCATCGGTATTATAATGTACATGTTCAGCAAGGACAGCCGCAAAAACGACACCGGCATGGTGCTGCTGGGCTTTGCCACGCTCATGTTCGGCATGGACACGATGTCCGGCGCGGTGTCCGGCCTCGGCGACGTTCCCGCGTTCCGCGAGATGTTCATCGCCTTCACCAACCCCCTGCTCGGCGTACTGGCGGGCGCTGTGCTGACGGGCATCATCCAGTCGAGCTCGGCCTCCGTCGGCATACTTCAGGCGCTGGCGATGTCCGGTCAGGTAAGCTACGGCGCCGCGATCCCCATCATCATGGGTCAGAACATCGGCACCTGCGTCACGGCGCTGCTGTCCTCCGTCGGAACCAGCCGCAACGCACGCCGCGCCGCTATCGTCCACCTGTCCTTCAACGTCATCGGCACCATCGTGTGGCTGAGCGTTTTCTGCATCGTGCGCGCCGTCGCAGCTCCCGCGATACTCGGCGAGAGCGCGACGATGTACGGCATCGCCATCGTGCACTCAGTCTTCAACATTGCCTGCACCGCGCTGCTGCTCCCGCAGTCGGCGCTGCTTGAAAAGCTTGCGATCCGCATCGTGCCGGACGGCAAGAAGGAGAAGGACGACGTTACGCTCGACGAGCGCCTGCTGGCCACTCCGCCGCTCGCGCTCGAGCAGTGCAGTGTCGTGACCGAGGACATGGCCCGCTGCGCCGCCGACGCGATGAAAAAGGCCGCCGGCTGCGTTCTGGACTTCGACTCCGCCGTCACGCAGGAGGTGCGCGAGGCCGAGGACAGGACCGACAAGTACGAGGATATGCTCGGCACATACCTGCTCCGGCTCGGCGCGGAGCCGCTGAGCGACAGCGACAGCGAGGAGGTCACGGAGCTGCTCAAGCTCATCGGCGATTTTGAGCGCATCGGCGACCACGCGGTGAACATCGTCGAGTCCGCCGAGGAGCTGCACGGCAAAAAGCTCGAGTTCTCGCAGGCAGCCAGATACGAGCTGTCGGTCATGACCGCCGCCGTCGGCGAGGTGCTCGACCTCGCGGTGAAGGCCTTTGCCGACAACGACGCGCAGGCCGCCAAGAGCGTCGAGCCGCTTGAGCAGGTCGTGGACGACCTCAAAAACCAGCTGCGCACGCGGCACATCCTGCGCATGAAAAAGGGCGAGTGCAGCATTGAGGCGGGCTTCGTGTGGTCAGACCTGCTGACCAACCTCGAACGCGCGTCCGACCACTGCTCCAACGTCGCGCTGTGCGTGCTCGACATGAAAAAGCACACCCTGAGCGTCCACGAGACCCAGCATGAGCGCGTCGATATCCCCGAGTTCGGCGAGCAGTACCGCCGCTACTCCGAAAAATACGCCCTGCCTTGATTTTGCTGGCGCATTGAGGCTGTACCTATACGGTGATTGCAGGTGTCCCGACCGGAAAGACTGGAACAAACCATAACGTTTCGCGCTTTTTTAGAGGCGCATTCAATCAGCACCTATACGCTTATTGCGGTGTCCCGACCGGAAATATTGGCATAAACCAGAATGTCTCGCCTCCCGCGAGTACAGTGCGAATTTTGCCCGCACCGAAATCGGCGCACCAAGCCTTCCCCTTACTACGAGGGGAAGGTGGACAGATTATCATATGAAGTGCAACACCAAAAAAAGAGAGACAACATGGCCAAAC
>CAVFCI010000060.1:0-12398 GCA_963620985.1 Hallerella sp.
CTCGGCGGAAAAGTGCAGTCAAAAAAGTCCCTCGCGGGACTTTTTTGACAAGCTGGGACACTGCGATACCCGTAAGGGTACAGCAGTGTCCTTAATTAATATTTTGACCTAATGCTTCTTTGAAACTACACTGACAATGTTAATTACAGCCAAGGGAATCAGATAGCATACCGCGTTGACCGGCTCCACATATACGGGAGAGCCGTATTCGCTCTGCTGTCCGTGCAGATACATTATTTTTTACACCTTTGCAAGGAAGCAGTCCTGACTTTCGAGCTCGGAGTAGAGGATCGCACCGCCCTCGCCGAGATCATAGACGCTTATGACACCGGCCATGAGGTCGCCCGCCTCGGCGTTCATGAGCTTTGAGTAAACGTTCTCGCAGCTGTCGAGCAGCTCCTCGCTGAGCACGCAGCCGTTCTCGCCGGGGTAGAGCGCGACATAGAAGGTGCCCGCCTCAACAAGATCCTGGAAGAAGTGGCTGCCGTAGCTGAGCTCCGGACGCAGGCCGTGCGAGCTGTAGGCGAGCTCGGCGATGCAGTCAAAGCGGTTTATCTCCATAAAATGCACCGGCACGCCGAGGCTGGGCGTGGTCGTGCCCCAGCGCCCGGGACCGAGCAGAACGGTGCCCTCGCCGCGCAGGATGTTGTTCAGCTCACCGAGCTTCCGCGCGACCTGATATTTGCGCTGCTCGGGAAGCGCGAGGTAGGGCTCGACCTTGACCATAACGGCGTATCTCACCGGCAGGCACATATTGCCGCCCATGAAATTGCCCTTTGTGCGGAAGTAATGCTCCCTGACCTTGGGCATGACACCGACAGAACCCACGCCGCGCGTCTGGAGCGGTCTGCATTGCAGGAGATTTACGCGGTAATTGCCGCTTTCGTTGAAGTTGCAGGCGTATTCGATATCGACGGGATAGTCGTATTTTTCCTCGAGCATGCGCATCGTCTCAGTCATGACTGCGGTAAAATCGGTTTTGCCGAGCAGTTTGCGGAAGTTTAAAATATCCGGCGCGTCGGCGGCGCTCAGACCCATTTCGCGCAGTCTTGCGGCGGTGGGATAGTCGAGCTCCATGAACAGGCTCGAGTCGGTTTTGAGCTCACGCTTGTCTATGCTGTCAACGTTTATCGTCTCGAAGCGGTTGCTCCGGAGATTTATAACGTCCATCTTGTGCTGCGAGTATTTGTACTCGTCGCCGTATGCGACCATGGGCGGAGCGGTGGGCGTGTCCATGTTCAGAAGCCGCGCATAATCGTCGGCCTCGCGGTCAACAGCGCGCGTACCCATGCCGAAAACGAGGCGCAGCATGCCCTTGTTCTTCGTCGAGGAGTTCTGGCTGTTGAGATACAGGTTTTTCGAGTGGCCGACACCGGCTATATGCGGATAGTAATACTCGCCGTGAACGTCACCGCACACGCGCATGACCAGCAGCGCCATCTGCTCGTCGCGGTCGAGGAGGTTTCGCTCGGCGCGGTATTTTATCGCGTCGGGGTCTACCGTCGAGGCATAGACCTGCTTTACCGCACGCTCGAAAACCTCGTAGCGCTCGCGCAGACTGCCCTGATTGGGACAGAACACGCTCTCGTACTTTCCGGCAAAGGCGTTGCCGAAGCCGTCCTCGAGAATGGAGCTTGAGCGCACGATGATGGGCGACTGGCCGAAGTATTCGAGCATGGACATGAACTGCTCCTTGATGCTCGGCATGAAGGTGCCGTTGAGCAGCAGCTCGCGGATATCGGGCGCACATTTGAGGTAGTCCTCGGCCTCGACCATGCGGATTCGGGAATTCCACAGGCCGTTCTGAACGCCGTAGGTGTAGAACACGTCCGCGCCTATGTAGTACGAGTCGTGCGGCTCGATGCGGGAGCTGTACAGCTCGGGCGCTTCGTCGCGCAGGATGTTTCGCGCAAGCAGCATGCCGGCGGCCTTGCCGCCGATGCAGCCCGTGCCGATCTCGCGGTTTTTGATGTACATAAGATCCTTCATCGTGAAATATTTCCGGCACAGGGCAAGACGGGTCGGCTCGTTGCCAAGGAGGCAGCGCAGGATATTTTCCTTTAAAAGCAGACCTGCCTCGTCGGTCGGTTCGCTCCCGTCGGCGACGGAGTCGAACATGCTGTCCCAGCAGTCGCGCCGCTCGCCGGTCTGGGTGAAGCGCTCGAATATCGCGTAGTTGTCCGCGCTCGAGGTGAGCGAGCGCCATTTCGTGCCGCTGATCTTCAGCGGGAAGTAGGTGGTCGGGGTATAGCGGCCACGGACCTTGACGGTGTGCATGTAAACGCTGCCGTCTATCGTGCGGATATTGACCAGCAGCGGCGCTTCCCTGCGGATGCGCGATATCGTCTCGTAGGTATGCTTTTCATAGTCTATCGGCTGATACGCTATCGCCTGACGGCGGATAAGGAAGGGGCTTATCAGCAGGAAGAAGTTCGATATCATGAGGTCGGAGAACCAGTATTTTTGCAGATCCGAGAGGCAGTCGAACACGAAGAACGTGCCCAACGGTTCCTTGTCGATTATCCTGTGCACCTGCACGGCGAAGGTCTCGAAGCCGACACGCGGGTCGAGCTTATACTCCTGAACGTTTGCTCCGCCCTCGCACAGAGCGGCGGCATCCATGACCTCCTCATGGTCGCCGAAGCGCAGGTAGGCGATGCGCTTGCCCTGACGGGCGATGTTTGTGACAAATCTCGTTGCGACGTACATATAGTCGCTGATGTGCTCGCACTGCCAGACGACAGTGTCGCCGGGGCGCAGAAAGTCGATGGCCTCGTCAAGGCCGTCGATGCCGGTGCTTATGCGGCGTTCGTTATCCATTCTCTTTTCCTCCTGTTGTTTTATAATGTGCAGGCCGCCGGAAAGCCTCCGGCGGCCTGAGTACTGCCTTGTTATTTCATGTCCGCCGGATCCATGAGCTTTACCGTGAGCTCCAGTGTTTTTCCGCTGCGCCAGACGGTGAAGCTGAGGCTGTTTCCGGCCTCGAGCCCCTCCTTGGCCTCGGCAACGTCGGCGGTCGTGAATACATCCTCGCCGTTTACCTTGGTGATTATATCGCCGCGCACTATGCCCTTGGCCTCGGCATCCGAGCCCTTCATGACCGCGCTGACGTAAAGTCCCTGCGGAATGCTGTAGTATTTTGCGACGTCCTCGCTCACCGGCCCTATCGTTATGCCTATCGACACGCGGCCATACACTGCGCCGTCCTCGACGAGCGCCTGAACGATGCTCTCGACGGTGTCCGAGGGTATCGCAAAGCCGAGCCCCTCCACGCCCGAGCCGAAGCTCGATATCATTTTCATATTCGTTATGCCGATGACCTGACCGCGGTCGTTGAACAGCGGACCGCCGGAGTTGCCCTCGTTTATGGACGCATCAGTCTGGATAAGCGACATGGTAGCTCCGTTGTAGCTCATCTCGCGGTTCAGAGCCGAGACGATGCCCTGCGTCATGGTAAGGCGCAGGTCAGGGGAGAGTGGGTTGCCTATGGCGGCAACGCTGTCGCCCACGCTCAGGGTCGAACTGGAGGCAAACTCCGCCGCCGTGAGGCCGCTTGCGTCGATCTTTATGACGGCGATATCGCTCGTCGCGTCAAAGCCTATGAGCTTCGCCTCGTGCTCGCTGCCGTCGTACAGCACTACCCTTGCGGAGTCGCCCTCGTCGATGACATGGGTGTTTGTGATGATGTATCCGTCCGAGGAGGCGATAACGCCGCTGCCCCAGGCGTAATAGTCATTGCCGCCGCCGTCCTTGAAGACCTTTATACCGACGACGGAGGGACTGCATTTTTCGTATATCTGGCTGAAGTCGAGCGCCGCTGTTTCCGCACCGTTTATGATGCTCAGGCTGCCGCGATCCTCGGCCAGCGGTATATTCACCTGCGCCGTCGAGACCGTGCTCTCCTCACCGTAGAGCTCATCAAAATAAGCGCGCCAGCTCGAGGGCATACCGTCGGAATTATAGCTTCCTGAGCCGGAGCTCAGGCCGCTTGCGGCAAAGAATATGCCGAAGCCGAGCACGAGCAGGCAGATGATGAGCGCGGTGTATCGCGTTCTCCGGCTCGCGGTGGGCAGATTCGCCGTCGAGGGCGCGGCGCGGGAGCCTGCCTGTGCGTTCGGCCTGTACCAGCTGCTGCCGTTTGTGTCATACCAGCTCATAAATATCTCCGATCTGCCGCCGCGCCTTATTTGCGCTCGGCCTTTTCTTTCTTCTGCTTTGCCGGAGCGAGGGCAAGGGTGAATACGAACACCGTCACGCCGTCGCGGCTGGACACCGCGACCTCCTCGCCGTGGCTGTTGAGTATCTTCTTTACGAGGTACAGGCCGAGCCCCACACCGTCCTTGTCCATGCTGCGCGAGCGGTCGGACTTATGGAAGCGGTCGAAGATGTAGGGAAGGTCGTCCTCGGGTATGGGCTCGCCGATGTTCTTTATCGAAACATAGGCCTTCGTGCCCTTTTTGTACAGTCTTATCGTTATCGTGCTGCAGGGGGCGGCGAACTTGATCGCGTTGTCCGTGAGGTTATAGATGACCTGCGTTATCGAGTCGCGCACGGCAAACACCTCGATGGGATCCTCCGGAAGCTGGGGATCAACGTCAAGCCCCTTGTCCTTTGCCCTGTTCTCAAAGCTAAGCAGGCATTGCAGCAGAAGCTCGGACAGGTCAAAGCGGCTGCGCTTTGACAGATCGACGGCATCGCTCTCGGCCTGACTGAGGTCGAGCATGCTGCGCACGAGGCGCGATAAGCGGCGCGTTTCGTCGGCTATCTTGTGCAGGTATTTATCCTCCTGCTCACGCGGTATCGTGCCGTCGAGTATGCCGTCGGCAAAGCCGGCGATGGTCGTCATCGGCGTTCGCAGCTCGTGCGAAACGTTGGCGATGAACTCCTGACGCTTATTTTCGCTCTTTTCGAGGGAGTCGGCCATGAGGTTGAACGACTCTATGAGCGTTCCGATCTCGTCGTCTCGCTTTTCCTTTGTCTTTACGCGCACAGAAAAATCGCCCAGCGCGAACTTTCGCGCAGCGAGCGTGAGCTCATCGAGCGGCTCGGCCATTTTTTTCGAGTACACAAGGCTCATGAGAATGGCGACGAGTACAACGGCTATCGCAACGGCGAATACAACGCCCAGAAAGGCCTGACCGTTGCTGAGCATATTCATGCCGTCGGACGCAACGAAAACGTAGCCGAGCGTCTCGCCTGACGAGCTTATGGGCTTTGCGACAACGTACTGCTGCTCGGAATAAAAGCCCATGAGCGTCGTCATGCTGTCAAACTCGCCTCCGGCGCTCACGGCCTGAATGACCGAGGGATCGAGGGTCTTGCCCTGATGCTTTTCACAGTACAGGGTCAAATCGGAACAGGACAGTACAAGACCGTCCTGATCGCAAATGAATATGTGGCTTGACGTGACGTTTGCTATCGGGCTTATCGTCAGACGCAGGTTCCAGCTACTGAGCGATTCCTCTCTGGAAAGCGCGAGCGCGGACTTGACGACCTCGTCGGCGCTGGCGCTCATCCTCTCGCGGGTGGAGTTTATAAGATAGCTCCTGCCCAGAAAGAAGAACGCCGTGCCGATTATGGCAAACGAGAAGAAAACGAGCAGCGCCGTTGCAAGAAAATTGCGTAAGTATATGCTCTTCATAGGAGCGTGCCCCTTTTATTTTACGACTTCAAACTTATATCCGACGCCCCATACGGTCTGGAGCGACCATTGGGGAGACACGCCCTCGAGCTTTTCTCTCAGACGCTTTATGTGAACGTCAACCGTGCGGGAATCGCCGAAGTAATCAAAGCCCCATACCTCGTCAAGAAGCTGGTTGCGCGTGAAAACAATGTTGGGCGATGCGGCGAGGTGATACAGAAGCTCCATCTCTTTGGGCGGAGTATCGACCTTTACGCCGTCAACTATGAGCTCGTAGGAGTCGAGATTTACAATGAGCTTGTCATAGCAGAGCTTTTTCTCCTTCGGAGCGTTGTCGGTCTCCGAGCGGCGCATGACCGCGTGGATGCGTGCGAGCAGCTCCTTGACCTCAAAGGGCTTGGTGATATAGTCGTCCGCACCGATATCGAGACCGGCCACCTTGTCTCCCACAGCTCCCTTGGCGGTGAGCATGATGATGGGAACCGAGGAGGTCTTGCGTATCTCGCGGCAGACCTGCATTCCGTCCATGACGGGCATCATGAGATCGAGCAGCACGAGATCGGGCGAGGTTTCATTGAACATTTCAATGCCGCGTCCGCCGTCGTGCGCTATGCTGACCTCAAAGCCGTCCTTTTCAAGATAGAGCATGAGAAGCTCGGCGATATTTACGTCGTCTTCAACAACAAGGGCTTTTTTGCTCATATTATTTCCCCCTTGGAGCATAATTATTATTTCTGTCTGTACGAAAATATTCCTTACAGCAGTATTATATAATAATTATACAGATAAAAAAAGAGTTTTAGTTAAAAAACTGTAAAAAAGGAAGCCGTCCTGCGACGGCTTCCATGGGGTATAATGCGGTTTGCATTTTGCGGTCTTGCTTATTACTGTGCTTGCTTGGCCTTTGCGTGCTTGCCGAGAGCTCTGAAGCCCTCGATGACGAGGTCGATGGCAAGGATGATGAGCAGGACGGCGATGACTGCGCGGACGATCGCCCACGTGGTGTCCGTACCGGCGGAGATCAGGCCGATCTGAGCCTTGACGGTGAATACCAGAGAGGTCAGCGTGACCAGAAGCATAAACACCATCGGGAAGTAGAACATCTTGTTGTCTCTGCCGATCTTGCCGAGCCATGCCGCGACTGCGAGCAGACCCAGACCTGCGAGGAGCTGGTTTGCAGCGCCGAACAGCGCCCAGATCTTTGCGTAGCCGGTCATGCCGAGCGCAATGCCGATAACGACGGTGATAGCGGTGGAGATGTACGGATTGGTCAGCACCTTGCGTGCGCCGGTCATATCCTTTACGCTCTCGCCGGGCTTCATCCAGAACTCCTGGAACATGTAGCGGGCAAGACGGGTAGCCGTATCAAGCGAGGTCAGGCAGAAGGCCGAGACCGCGAGGATCAGCAGGGAATAGGTGACGGTCTGAGCCTCGGAGCCGAAGAGCTGGCCGAGCATCTGGGACAGGCCGCCTGCGAATACCGCGGTGGGGACGACAGTCGTGCCGGAGGCGTAATCCTTCCAGATGTACGCGACTGCGCACAGGGAGATGATGGCCAGAGCGGACTCGATGAGCATGCCGCCGTAGGCGATGGGACGTGCGTCGCTTTCTCTGTCAAGCTGCTTTGCGGTCGTGCCGGAGCCGACGAGAGAATGGAAGCCGGAGATGGCGCCGCAGGCGATGGTGACGAACAGAGCGGGGAACAGGTAGCCGATGGAGGAACCTGTCGGAGCTATCGTGTCCACAAAGCCCGTGAACGCAGGCATTGCGTCGATGCTCGGATGGCAGCCGATGATGCCGACAACGGCGAGGATCATCATGCCGTAGAGCAGGAAGGAGCTCAGATAGTCACGCGGCTGGAGCAGGATCCAGACAGGCGTTACGGAGGCGACGAGAATGTAAACGCCGCAGATGATCATCCATGTCTCGTAGCTGAGGTAGATCGGGTGCCATTTCAGGCCGACCACGAGGGCGACGGCGATAAGAGCAACGCCGATGATGGTGGAAATGCCGAGAGGGGCGTTTCTTCTGTAGACGAAGAAGCCGAACAGGATGGCCAGCACGATGAAGAAGATGGAGATCATCGCGGTGCTGGCGTTTGCGGCGCTTGCCGCGTAGTCTATCGCGCCGTTTTCCAGGAAGGTTGCTTTGAAGGTGTTTGCAACGATCGAGGCAAAGGCCGCAATGACGAGCAAGAGCGTCAGGTAAGCAAAGATGATGAACAGGCGCTTTGCCTTCAGGCCGATACTGTCCTCAATGACAGTGCCTATCGACTTGCCCTTGTTGCGGACAGATGCGAACAGCGAGCCGAAGTCGTGCACACCGCCGAAGAATATACCGCCTATGAGCACCCACAGTGCAACGGGCACCCAGCCGAAGACGGCGGCCTGAATAGGTCCGTTTATCGGGCCTGCACCGGCGATAGAGGAGAAATGATGCCCCATAAGAACGGGAGCCTTTGCGGGAACATAGTCCACGCCATCCTCCATGGTGTGAGCGGGAGTGACCTTGTTGGGATCAACGCCCCATTTTTTGGACAGCCATCTGCCGTAGAAAATGTAGCCTGCGAGCAGAATGACTATGCTGACAATAAGTAATACAGCAGCATTCATGGTTTTGTTCTCTCCTTTTTATGATATTATTTCAGCAGCGTTTTTTTCAAAAGCTGTGCTGTACTTCTTCCGCTGCCGTTTGCGGCAGTCCTTCCCGTCTGAAGCTCTATAAGTCCGGCGTGGAAATCCATCCAGCCGTAGTAAGACAGACGGAAGCTTTTATATATCCTTGTTCTCTTGAGCGCCCGCAGCGCGTCGGGGTCGCAGGTATCACAGATAAACAGCGCCGTTATGTACGAGCACATGTGCCCGGGCTTGGGCTCGATGCGGCTCATGCCCTCCCTGTGGGCGTAGTCACGGCATTTCAGGAATAGCTCCTTTGTCAGATGCGGGACGCTGAAAATGTAAACATACTCGTTGCTGTCGGCCTCCCAGAGCTTGGCCGCCTTGACGAGAACATATTTCTCCGAGTGGACGTACAGAGCTGCCGTCGCGGCAAGAAGCTCCTCGTTTTCCTCAAAGCGCTCAACATCGAAATACACCGAATAGCTCTCGCAGAGCTTATCTATTGCCTCAAGCCGTGTCATCGTCTCACCCTTTCCTGTTAACAAACCATTAAACTCGTTAATTTTTTGTTCAAAGATGTTAACAGTATATATCCGAGCGCTGTGAAAATCAAGTACTTATGTCGAATTTTTAGCATTACATTTTGTCATGTTACACAAAAGACAGTTAATATATTGTTAAATAAAGCTATTAACATGTATGTTAAGGATAAATGCTCCTTTACAAGTGCAAAAACATGAAGTATGATAAAATGCAATGAATTTTGATACAAACGGAGAAGCATATGGATAAGTTTAAGCTTTGCGTGCCCTGTCTGCTCGGCCTCGAAGGCCCCATAGCCGACGAGCTGCGCCGCATGAGGATGCAGGATATTCAGAACGAAAACGGAAGGGTTTATTTCACGGGCGGCGCAGGGGAGATAGCAAAGGCAAATATAAACCTGCGCATCGGCGAGCGCGTTCTGCTCGAGCTCGGAAGATTTAAGGCCGAGAGCTTTGACGAGCTTTTCGAGCGCACGAAGGCTCTGCCGTGGGAGGAGCTCATCCCGAGGGACGCGGCCTTCCCCGTCAAGGGCTACAGCCTCAATTCAAAGCTCTTTTCCGTCTCCGACTGCCAGAAGATAATCAAAAAGGCGATAGTCGAGCGCTTAAAGAACGTTTACGGCATCGAGTGGTTTCCCGAGACCGCCGAGACCTATCAGATACAGTTTTCCATAATGAAGGATATTGCCTCCCTGTGCATCGACACCTCCGGCGAGGGACTGCACAAGCGCGGCTACCGTCCGGCGCATAATGCCGCGCCCCTGAAGGAGACTATGGCCGCCGCCATGGTCAGCCTTTCGCGCTATCGCGGCAGGGAGGACTTCTGCGACCCCTTCTGCGGCAGCGGAACGATACCCATCGAGGCTGCGCTCATCGCAAAAAACCGTGCCCCCGGCCTGCACCGCGAGTTTTCGGCCATGCACTGGCGAAGCCTCGACCGCTCGGTCTGGCAGCCTGCACGCGAGGAGGCCGTCTCACGCGAGTTTAACGGCAGCTATAATATAGTGGGCTCGGATATCGACCCCGCCGCGCTCAAAATAGCCCGCGAGAACGCGCAGCGCGCCGGAGTTTCGGATATCGTGCGCTTTGAAGCCGCCGACGCAGCGAAATTCGACCGCGTTACCGAAAACGGCATCATTGTAACGAATCCTCCCTACGGCGAGCGCATCATGGAAAAGCGCGAGGCGGAGGAGCTATACCGCCTTTTCGGCACAGCGTGGCGCAAAACGGAAAACTGGAAGCTGTACCTTCTTTCCTCGCATACGGAGTTTGAGCGAACCTTCGGCAAAGCCGCCGATAAAAAGCGAAAGCTCTATAACGGAATGATCAAATGCGATCTGTTCATGTACCTGAAATAAACTCGCGAGAAAAAATATATAAAAAATTTTGCGAATTTTTCATTTTAGGGCTTGAAATTTAAAAAATATGTGCTATTATAATAACCGAGTTAGCACTCAGGGCAAAAGAGTGCTAACTCGGTCGAATTTTTAATTTCGTATATTAATAATTGGAGGTATATATGATGAAACTCAAGCCTTTGGCAGACAGAGTAGTGCTTATGCAGTCCAAAGCCGAGGAAAAGACCCAGAGCGGCATCTTCCTCGCCGCGTCTGCACAGGAAAAGCCCGAGATATATGAAGTGGTCGAGGTAGGCCCCGGCGGCATTGTTGACGGCAACGAAGTAAAAATGGAAGTCAAGGTCGGCGAAAAGGTTCTCGTCGGCAAGTACAGCGGAAGCAAGATAAAGCTCGATGAGCAGGAATACACCATCGTCCGTCAGAGCGATATTCTCGCTGTTGTAGAATAAGGAGGCACTTATATCATGGCAAAACAGATAATTTTCGGCGAAGAGGCACGCAAGGCCATAGAGCGCGGCGTGAACCAGCTTGCAGATACCGTTAAGATCACCCTCGGTCCCAAGGGCCGCAACGTTGTGCTCGATAAGAAATTCGGCGCACCGCTGATCACGAACGACGGCGTTACCATAGCAAAGGAGATAGAGCTCGAGGACCCGTTCGAGAACATGGGCGCACAGCTTATTAAGGAAGTCTCCACCAAGACAAACGACGTGGCCGGCGACGGCACCACGAGCGCGACAGTCCTTGCTCAGGCAATGATAAACGAGGGACTTAAAAACCTCGCCGCCGGCGCAAATCCCATGACCATGAAGCGCGGCATGAAAAAGGCCACCGACGCTGCGGTCGAAGCTATCCGCGAAAACTCCCAGCCCGTATCCGGCAGCGGCGATATCGCCCGCGTCGGCGCTATCTCCAGCGGTGACGAGGTCATCGGCACCCTGATCTCCGAGGCAATGGAAAAGGTCTCGCAGAACGGCGTTATCACCATCGAGGAGTCCAAGACCGCCGATACCTACAGCGAGGTCGTCGAGGGCATGCAGTTTGACCGCGGCTACCTCAGCCCCTACATGGCCACAGATACCGAGAAGATGGAGGCTGTCCTTGAGGACGCTCTGATCCTCATCACCGATAAGAAGGTCACCAACATTCAGGAGATCCTGCCCCTGCTCGAGCAGATCGTAAAGGCCGGCAGAAAGCTCCTTATCATCGCCGAGGATGTCGAGGGCGAGGCTCTTGCTACCATCATCCTCAACAAGCTGCGCGGCACCTTCACCTGCGTATGCGTCAAGGCTCCCGGCTTCGGCGACAGACGCAAGGAAATGCTTCAGGATATCGCCATCCTCACCGGCGGCCAGCTCATCTCCTCCGACCTCGGCATGGAGCTCAAGGACGCTCAGATCGACATGCTCGGTCAGGCACGTCAGGTCAAGGTCACCAAGGAGAACACCGTTATCGTTGACGGCGCAGGCGAGTCTGCCGATATCAAGGCGCGTATCGCTCAGATAAACGCTCAGATCGAGACCACCACCTCCGAGTACGACAAGGAAAAGCTTCAGGAGCGCCTTGCAAAGCTCTCCGGCGGCGTAGCCGTTATCAAGGTCGGCGCAGCTACCGAGACCGAGATGAAGGAAAAGAAGCTGCGCATCGAGGACGCGCTCAATGCCACCCGTGCAGCAGTTGAAGAGGGCATCGTAGCAGGCGGCGGCACGGCATATGTCGCGGCTGCAAAGGCTGCCGACGCACTTGTTGCGTCTCTTGACGGCGACGAAAAGACCGGCGCTGCCATCATCGCAAAGGCTCTGAAGGCCCCCATCATGCAGATCGCGGCAAACGCGGGTCTTGAGGGTGCGGTCATCCTCGATAAGGTCTACGGCAGCAGCGAGGCATCCTACGGCTTCGATGCGGCTGCCGAGCAGTACGGCAACATGATCCAGCTCGGCATCATCGACCCGACCAAGGTCTGCCGCAGCGCCCTGGAGAACGCATCATCCGTGGCCTCCATGGTTCTCACCACCGAGAGCCTCGTCACCGATATCCCCACGCCTCCCGCACCGGCAGCAGCTCCCGCAGGCGACATGGGCATGTACTAAGAACAGGCTCAGATTTAGAAATTAAGTAAAAAAATCTCCGTATCGGCAACGATACGGAGATTTTTTCGGGCTGTATGCTTAAGCTGACGGGAGTCGAACCCTGCCGGTTTTGACAGGCTGATTTTCACCCATGCTTCGTTAAAGCCCTT
>CAVFCI010000061.1:0-12292 GCA_963620985.1 Hallerella sp.
CCATCGGCCTGTCCTCCTTTCCGGAGAGGTTTGTTCCTCTGCCTTACGAGTATTATTATAAAGGATTTCCTTTCAAATGTCAACTATATTCTTTAATGTTTTCCTATATAGTTGAAAATTTTTATTTGGCATTAGAAAGGTTTTCATTTATATTATGTTCAGGAGGTGTGCATGTGGATATTTCAACAAAGATCAAGCTTGCGGAAACCTATGCGAAAATGAGTGAAGCTGAACTTGCCCGCAAAATGGGGACAACTTCGCAGGCCCTCGGCCAGCGCATCAAAACCGGAAAGTTTTCTTCTGCCGATCTCGATGCGATTGCTTCCGCACTTGGAGCGGAATTTGTTTGTCATTTCAAATTCCCCGATGGGACAGAGATATAAAAATAGCAGGCGTCAGATTGGCGCCTGCTATTTCTTCATTTATGCCCGGCACGGTGGCGGAGTTGCTGTGCTACATAGGGTGAATCTCTTTTGCTTCGGGTGAGCAGGTCGCTTATGTCACAGTCGAGGGCCTCACAGAGCAGGTCCAGGTGTTCGAGGCTGATTCGCGTGGCGATCTCATGGTATAGGTCGTTGATCGTACCAGCCCTGATCCCGGTCATCCTTGCTATGTCTGCCTGGGTCAGCCGCTTCTCACCCAGGAGCTTTGAAAGCTGAATTCTGATCATTGCTCGCCTACGACCTTGGACAAGAAGGACGCAAAATCGCTCAGAGTAATTGCGGCATGAAGATCAATCGGGCTGTCCTCCATCCAGCCCAGCGCAACCGCTGTTTTTATTCCGGATTCCGCCCAGTGCCCGGCTATGTCCATGTGTTTGATGTCGTACTCCTGCGGCTCTGCGAAGCGAGCAAAAATCATAATCATCTGCGCGCGGGTCAGAGGGCTGTCTGGGGCAAACCGGCTATTTCCGCATCCGGAGAATATCCCATCCTCCGTGAGCGAATCTATTTCCTTTCGATAGGCATTGTCCTCTGTGTCGGAATAAAAGGTCAGCGTCTTGGGAGAAGTGTCGGCGGTTTCTTCACGATTCAAAATCCCATAGAGATAGCCAGCTGCTTCTGCGCGGGAGATGATCTTGCTTTCTGGAATGTATTTCGGCAATACTTGGCACAGCTCCACCGCTGCAGAAGTGTTGATCTCGGCGGTACCGCAACGTAGCGGAGCTCTTGTGGGTTTATTATTTTGCGCTGGTGAAGTTGTCCCGCTGCTGTGATGCCCGGAAGATGATGAAGGCGGTGTTGCCGGCGCCGGCGGATCAGGCTGGGAGTCATCGTCGGAATCCTCCTCCGGCGGCTCTGGCAACGAAACCCGACTAAAGGCGAACGCCAGCGCGACCGGCTGGCCGCCAGCTTCACTTGGGGTTGCAAATGCCGTAGCTGGAGAATTCCCGGCATAGCGCTGCGAGGCATCATCAAGATACCAGCCTGCGGCGTTCATCTCTGCAGCGGCGAGTTCGCTTTCATAAAGCGCCAGATAGTCCTCTGCGGTGTCAAGCACAGTGAGGCCATTCGCAGCGTACAAGTCTGCACCCGCAATTTCTGCGGAGTTGCCATAGATCTTACACCGCTGGATCTCGGCGGTGCCTGCGCTCCATACTCCGCCGCCGTGCTCTCCGGCAGAGCAGCCGGTGATCGTGCAATCGGCAATGGAGATGCCTCCATCTGAGCCGATCCCTCCTCCATATTGTGAGGCGTACCCCTGAGTGAAAGAGCAGCCAATGATTTCGGCGGCGGTATCGGAACAAAAGAGCTGCCCGCCCATGCCGGAATTTCCGCCATAAAAGGTGCAGTCTATCAACCGCAGCGATCCTGCCGCATAGATGGAGCCTCCTGCGTTTTCAGCGCAGCCATTGGAAAAAGAGCAGTCCGTAATATTGACGGAGCCGAGTGCGTAAATGGAGCCGCCGTATTTAGACGCAGCCCCTGTCATAAAGACACAGTTATTCGCGCGGACTGCGGCACCAGTTCCTGCATAGATGTGACCGCCTTTTTCTGCGCGCCCCTCCTCGAAGTGGCAGTTTAAAAAAGTGACACTGCCACCCTCGATGAGACAGGCACTTTTCCCGGAACTTTCATTCGGATGCTGAAATCTTACTGCCTGGAAGTGAGAAACACCCCCTCTCTGGACAAATGAAAGGCCGCTGTTCTGACCGCCGCAAAATACAAGATTTGCAAAAGAGACAGACTGCCCATCTGGAAAATCCGGCGATATTGAAAGAACAACGCTTGTCTCTTCGGCTCCGGCGAGGAACACGGTTTTATCAACGGTCCCTATGCTCACTTCTTCCTGGATTTCTATATCCCCGGCAATGTGGATCGTGTCCCCATCGACCGCTGCAGCTATGGCCTCCTGAAGCTCTGGCAGAGAATTCACCGTTACCTCTGCTTCTGCGGCATTCGCGGGAACAGTGCCCAAAGCGGAGACCATAAGCAACACAGCCAAAATTGCAGAGAACAGTTTTGATGATTTCTTCATGATGTTTCGCTCCCTTCTATTTTTTGATAGATGCCCAGCATAACTGTTTCAAATATCCCCTCCTACTACAAGATGATACGAATTCGTTCAGATAAAGCATACTGAGGCGGAGCGGGTAAGTACAGGCAAAGCGGGTGGGTAAACTCATTTTTTCCACCTGCGGATCGTGGAGTCATCGGCTGGGCAGAGAGAATCATCCCCCTGCTGTACTGTCTTGATGACCTCAGACGCATAGTGCTTGTACGGGATCAAGCTGTCCGGGATCTCCGCATGGATCTGTCTGCACACCGGGCAGCGCAACCGCCGGATCAGAAAGATGCGAGGCTTACCGTCTGCTCCTATGACCTTCCTTTTCCGGTGATCGTAGCCGGACATCAGAGCGCCGCATTCAGGACACATAGGCGCGTCTTTGTTCCTCACCACATAAACACCCTTGCCAATGTCCAAAGACACCGTGTAGCGCGTTGCAACAAGCATAAAAGCCCTCCTTTCGTGCAAAGAGCATATCGCACGAAAAGAGGACTTCGGGAAAGTGCAAGATCACCCACCCGGTTTGCCTGTTCCAAAGCGTTCCGAGCTGGTATCATGACGCCAGAGGCGCAAGGTACTGTGAAGAGGGGGCGGCCCTTTGCCGCGGGCTCGCCGACCCCGATTTTCGCGTAGTTGCCGGAGCGAAAAATTGTCATTTCCGTTCCGCTTTGCGTTGGAGAAATCGGCTGAATATCAGTTGCTTTTGTATTGTTTTGGCGAAAGGGACGGAGAATATGGCTGTTGACGATTACATGTCTACGAGAGAAGCTGCGGAGCAATGGGGTATGACTATGGCAAGCGTGCTTCGCCTGTGCAACCTCGGCAGGGTCGCTGGTGCCGGAAAGGTCGGCCATGCCTGGATCATTCCCAAAGATGCAGGTCGGCCATGTGACGCCAGAATAACGACAGGGAAATGGATTGGATATTACTCACGCCATCGGCGCCATCGGAAATATTAAAGCGGCAGCTGCTCTCATGGCAGCTGCCGCTTAGATTTCCATATCATCTATTGCTTACCGGGCAAATACGCAAGAGAAAAGAGCAGAAAAATTAGCCCAATTTTTAGCCCTTTTTTCTGGATTTAGCCCAGTTTTAGCCCATTCCAAAAGTGCTCTTACAAGTCAAAACGAATCAAAGCAAACCTAAAGAAAAAAGCCAGAAACCGTTGCGGTTTCTGGCTTTTCTTGATAAATCAGCGCTTGGAGAACTGGGGGGCTCTTCTTGCCGCTTTCAAACCGTACTTCTTACGCTCTTTCATTCTCGGGTCGCGGGTCAGGAAGCCTGCGGCCTTGAGGGAGGCGCGGTAGCTCTCATCGACGAGGAGCAGTGCGCGGGAGATGCCGTGACGGATAGCGCCGGCCTGACCGGAAACGCCGCCGCCGTGGACGGTCGCCTCGATATCGACCTTGCCGACGGTGCCGGTGGTGACCAGAGGCTGACGAACGATGAGCTTCAGGGTCTCGAGACCGAAGTAATCGTCGATATCACGGCCATTGATGGTGATGACACCTGTGCCGTTGGGGATGAGGTGGACGCGCGCGACGGACTGCTTTCTGCGTCCGGTGCCGTACATATACGGTCTTTTGCACTTATAAGTTGCCATATTCTCTTCCTCCTATTAGCGATCCCAAACTTCGGGCTTCTGTGCTGCGTGGGTGTGCTCTGCACCGGCGAAGATGCGCAGGCGCTTGAGCTGCCACTGAGCGATGGTGTTCTTCTGAAGCATGCCGCGGACTGCCAGACGCATTGCCAGCTCCGGACGCTTTGCCATCAGGTGCTTGTACTGGGTCTCCTTCAGGCCGCCGACCCAGCCGGAGTGAGTACGGTAGTACTTCTGCTCGAGCTTCTTGCCGGTCAGGACTGCGTCCTTGGCGTTGATGATGATGACGTAGTCGCCGCAGTCAACGTGCGGAGTATAAGTGGTCTTGAGCTTGCCGCGAAGCAGATCGGCGGCAGTCGCAGCAGTCTTGCCGAGGGGCTTGCCTGCCGCATCAAGGACGTACCATTTTCTTTCAACGGTCTCCTTGGTAAGCATTGTCGTGGACATATTTGTGCCTCCAAAATAATTAAATATACTTTGACTTTTTAACGGGGCGCTATTAAAATACTTACGTCTGAAAATAAGCAGCTTTAACAGCGTGCTTTATTTTTATACCACAGTGACTAAACAGTGTCAACACCAGTTTTAATTCTCGCTTCGGAAACTCGCAAATACTCGCAAATGCTCCCAAAAGCTGCTTGATGCTTGATTTCGATTTTAAATATAACGAGGTGCATTTTTATGGACATTCGCGCACTTAACGAATTTTCCGGCATCATCCGCAGGGCTGTGGACGATTACGGCATGATAAACGAGGGCGACAGGGTCGCCGTCGGCGTGTCCGGCGGCAAGGACAGCATGCTGCTTCTGCTGGCGCTCAGGCATCTGCAAAGCTACTATCCCAAGCACTTCGAGCTTGAGGCGATCACCATCGAGCTCGGCTTCGAGGGCATGGATTTCACGCCCGTGCGCGAGCTGTGCGCGGAGCTCGGCATACCCTACACCTGCCTCAAAACCGACATCAAGGAGATAGTTTTCGACGTGCGCAAGGAGGACAATCCCTGCTCGCTGTGCGCGAAGATGCGGCGCGGCGCGCTCAACGACGCGATACGGGAGCGCGGCATATCCAAGCTCGCGCTCGGCCACCATTTCGACGACGCGGTCGAGACCTTCCTCATGAGCCTGCTGTTCGAGGGGCGGCTGAGCTGCTTCAGGCCGGTGACGTACATGGACCGCAGCGGCGTTACGCAGATACGCCCGCTCATCTACGCCGGCGAGCAGAAGATCATAAACCTCGCGGACGCGCTCGATGTGCCCATCGTCGAGAACCCCTGCCCGCAGGATAAGGCCAGCAAGCGCTATGAGATAAAGCAGCTCATCAGAACCCTCTCGGTCACCTACCCCGACATGAAGTCCAAGGTCTTCGGCGCAATGCAGCGCCTCCCCCTCCCCGGCTGGGGACTTTCACAGGCGCATTGACGCAGCTTTTTTGCTGGCGCTTTGACTCACCTACGGATACGGTGATTGCGGTTGCACGACCGGAAATTGCCGACAAAACAAAAACTCTGTCGCTTCACGCGAGTACGGCACAAGCTTTGTCAGCACTGAAATCGGCGCACCAAGCCTTCCCCTTACTACGAGGGGAAGGTGTCAGCCGTGAGGCTGACGGATGAGGTGTTTATCAAATCATTTGCCGTCAGGCAAACACAAATTTGTATAAAGCCCAATAATTTAATCGGCAGAAAAAATGAGAGCACAGATTTTGAGGTCTGTGCTCTCGTTTTGCGTTTGATATTGAATTTAGTGCCGACTTGGCGGAAAATTTAAAATAAAGCGTTGATTCAAGCTGCGTCAAAAACCGCCACATGGATACCATGACAAGGTTGCGGCTTACGCCGCGATTTCATAACACCTCATCCGTCGGCTATCGCCGACACCTTCCCCTCGTAGTAAGGGGAAGGCTTGGTGCGCAGCAATATTTGAGATGCTGCCACAAACATTGCACTGCCCTCGCGGGAGGCGAAACGTTACGGTTTGTTCCAGTGTCTCCGGTCGGGATACCGCAATATGCGTATCCGTGACTGCGTCAAAGCGCCTCTGAAAAAGAGCGAAACGTTATGGTTTATTCCATTGTCTCGACACCGTGCTGCCGCAATAAACGTATCCGTAGCTGCGTAAAAGCGCCTCTGAAAAAGCGCCACTAAAAAGCTTCACAGTCGTCGAAGTCGAGGAGGGTGGGATCGACGGGGGTCTCGCGCAGGACGCTCTGCATGTACTGGTTGACCTGACGGCGCATATCGCGGCGCGAGATCGTGCGCGGATCCATGAGGTCCTGCTGCACCCAGATGAAGTTGATGCTGCGCTCGCGCGCCTGCTCGTCGAAGATGCCCTGAAGTCCGTCCATGCCCTTGCAGGATATCTGGTCGTACATGATGATGGTGTCAACGCCGTACTCCTCGGCCACGCGCCACATCTCATCGACGACGTTGCGGAAGCCGCCCTTTGTGTGCTTGCGCATGGTGGCGCGCTGATAGGTCAGGGCAACGCCGCGGAGCATCGACTCGGGCGTGGAGGTGTCGATAATGACCTGCGAGATGTGCGTTTCCATATCCATGACGGAGACGATGCCCCAGCACTGCTCGAGCCAGTTTGAAAAATTCGTGTAGTAGTTTGCCGGACACGACCAGACCAGCGCCTTGTGGCGCATCTCGGCTGAGCAGGGCAGGCGCTTTTCGTAGGCCGCGGTCATGAGCCTGTGAACCTTCTTATCGGTCTTGTTGAAGCGCTCGTCCATACCGCCGTGCAGGTGGTAGCTGTACATGCGGTACAGCCACGGCGTAGCTCCGGTCACCTGCGGGTAATCGGTGCGGTTTATCTCCCACAGGTCGAGGTGGAAGCGCGTGACCTCGTTGTAGCTCTCAAGCGCCTTGGCGAAGGCATCCCAGTCGAATTTCTCGCCTGTGTGCTGCTCGATAAATTCTATGCAGCCGCGCAGCTCCTCGACGGCGTAGTCCTGCGCATCGACATCGTCGTTGTAGCGCAGCGGAACGCCGAGGCAGTAGGTCGGCAGCTTGAAATAGCGATCCTGAAACGAGGTGGTCATGATGCTGCCGTCGCAGGGCATGTTGCAGGCGATGAAGCACTTGCCGAAGATGGGGTAGTCGCCCTCGGCGGCAACGCCGGCCTCTGCCGAGGGCAGGGGGCACACGTCCGCGGGCACGCCGAAGTTCTCGATAGCGTCGAGGTACACCGGCGGCAGCTGCTGGTTTATCATGGAGGACAGGAAGATGGGTATGGTCTGCACGGGAATGCCGATGAGGTTCGGGAAGCCCGCCATGAGCTCGGTCGGAACGAGCTCGTCAAAGCAGACGATGCGGTCGGCGAGCGACTTCCTGCCGCCGATGTTCCGGTCGGCGTTGAAGCTCTCGGCGATAATGTCGATGGTGTGCTTTATGATGATATCGTACAGCAGGTGACCGGCGCGGAGCTGTACGCCGCGCATACCCTCCAGCTGGCGGTCTATAAACTGCGGCAGCGTGAGGTAGGTCAGCATCCAGCGGTAGCGCCAGATGCCCTTGACGACCTGAAGCGGGGACTGGAGAACGAACTTTATCATGTCCTTCCACATGACGCACCACCAGCCGTAGTCGATGAGCGTATCCTTCAGGCCGCGCCACTCGCGCCAGCGGCGAACGCCGGTCTTGTCTATGTAGCTCAGCCCCATGTTTCTTGCTTTTTCCCTCATGTCAGCGCCCTTCCTTTCCCTTGTGTATCTGTTTTATCTCAAGGCTCTCGACAAAGGCCTGAACGCGCGTGCGCAGCTGGCCGGAGGCATTGCCGGTGTACTCCCTGTCAACGCAGACGGTCGGATAGCTGTACAGCTCCGTCATGACGTGCGAGGCAAGCGCCCTCTCGTAGCCCCAGAACTCGCAGAACTTCATCTGCTCGTATATGATGCCCTGCGCACCGTAGTCGCGGGCGAGCTTATCGACAAAGTCGTAGCGCCCGTGAACCTTGTCCTGCGACATATAGCGCGGGCACTGGCTCGTCTCCTGATAGAAGCGGCAGATCTGGTCGAGCGCGGGCTCATCGTCGCTGAGCGGTATCTCCTGCCTGCCCGGGAACGAGCCGAAGCAGAAGCGGTCGGCAACTATCAGCGCTCCCGACTGCTCGACTGTGCGCGTGAAGTCAAGGTCGTCTATCTCGCTGCCGACAACGACGACCCGCGCACGGTGTGCGCACCTTGCGTCAGTCTCGCGGCCTTTGACCTCCTCGAGTGTCTGGCGCAGCTTATCGACGATGAGGTACTTCGGGCAGCAGTAGGAGACAAGGCACAGAACGTGGAACTCGTAGCCCGTGATCGGGGGGTTCGGGAGCTTGCGGTACTCGCCGATCTCGGTGATGATGCGGCAGACCTCGTTGTGCTCGGCGACGGCTCTGCGTATGGCCGCGTCGGATATATCCGTGCCGTATTTCTCGTGCAGGGGCTCGAGCACCTTCTTCGTGATCTGGTTTTTGTAGTGCGCAAGGCCGTGGGGCGTGACCTTGAAGGGCACGTCGATGAAGGAGACGAAAAACTTGTCGTTTTTCACGAGCTGAAGCAGCTCAAAATGCTCCAGCGTGCGGTTCATCTCCGTGCAGGTCTCGCCGCCGGCGAGCGCGGACAGAAAATTGTAGCCGCCCTCGATGCCGCGCTCGACAAGCGCCTTTGTGTAGCCGCAAAGGTAGTTTGTCATGTAGTAGGTCGATATCTCCAGCGAGCCCGTGCGCGGTGCGCGCATTCGGACGGAGAAGCAGTTGTCAAGGTTGAGCAGTACCTCCGGCATATGATAGCAGGTGTAGCCCACGGCCCTGCGCCCCTCCGACACCGCCTGCATGACGAGCTCGTTTGCCGCCTCGTCGAGCAGGTGCTCAAAGTAGATAAGGTGCTGTAAATCTTTCATATTCCCTCCCGATCATTAAAAAATTATGAATTCGTTTATCTTTTATCATTGCAATTAGTATATTATGCCTGAAGCACTCTGTCAACACAAACAAATACATTCTGTATGCCGTTTGACAGCGGGGAAACAATAGTTTATGATATACTTACATAAAAAATTTTGGCTGCGGAGGGAAAAGAGCATGAGAAAAAAAGAGCTTGCCGCGCAGTACCACGCCTCGGGCTGCAACTGCGCGATGGCGGTCGGCTGCGCGTTCTGCGACAGAGCCGGAGCAAGCGAGGACGAGATGAAGGCGCTCACGCGGCGCTACGGCGGCGGAGCGTATAAATACTGCGGCGCACTGCTGGGCGCGGTCGCCGCGATGAATATGGCAAAGGGGAGCTGCAATGCCTCCGATCCCGCTGCGCTCGACGGTGCGGCGGCGGACAAGGCCGCGGAGCTTCTGCGCAGGTTCGAGGCGAAAAACGGCTCGGTGTTCTGCCGCGAGCTCAAGGGCAGGGACACGGGCGTTGTTCTCAGAGCCTGCCGCGGCTGCGTCGAGGATGCCGCCGAGCTTGCCGAGGAGCTTTTTGAGGAAGAGTAAATGTACCGCATATACATAGTCGAGGACGACCCTGGCATCGCCGAGGGCATTGCGCGCCAGGCCGAGAGCTGGGGTCTGGAGGTCAGATGCGCGGAAAATTTCCGCAATGTGATGGGCGAGTTTGCCGAGTTTCAGCCGCATCTCGTGCTGCTGGATATAGGTCTGCCCTTTTTCGACGGCTACCACTGGTGCGGCGAGATACGGGCCGTGTCAAGGGTGCCGATAATTTTCATATCCTCGGCCTCGGACAGCATGAACATCGTCATGGCCATGAGCATGGGTGCGGACGATTTTATCGCCAAGCCCTTTGACGGCGGCGTTGCAATGGCCAAGATACACGCGCTGCTGCGCCGGAGCTACGACTTTGCGCAGGGCATGCCCGTCATCGAGCACCGCGGCGCTATCCTGAGCACGGACGACAACAGCCTGAGCTACCGCGGGCAGAGCATCGCGCTTACAAAGAACGAGTACCGCATCCTGCTGTGCCTCATGCGCAGCCGCGGCAAGGTCGTCAGCCGCGAAAGGCTCATGGAAAAGCTCTGGGAGACCGACAGCTTCGTCGATGAGAACACCCTCACCGTCAACGTCGGCAGACTGCGCAAAAAGCTCGACGCGGCGGGGCTCGAGGGCTTTATCTCGACAAAGTTCGGCGTGGGCTACATCGTGGAGTGAGGCAGAAATGAAACTGTTTTTCGCATATCTCAGGGAGCATGTCCGGCTCATCCTCGCGGCGCTCGGCGCGGCGGCAATATTCGCCGTGAGCTTTGCGCTGTATGAGCTGCCGCTGCTCGCGGTGGTCTATCCCGCGCTGCTCTGCCTTGTGCCGGCGCTGGTGTTCCTTGCCGTGGATTTTCTGCGCGTAAAGCGCCGCCACGAGGAGTTCCTCTCGCTCACGGAGCTCAGCGCCGCGGACGAGAAAATGCTGCCGCCCGCGCGGAGCATCGACGATGCCGATTACCGCCGCATCATCGGACTTCTGGCCGGCAGCAGAGAAAGCCTCAGCCGCAGCGTGCAGCGCCGCCGCAGCGATATGCTCGACTACTACACCGTGTGGGTGCATCAGATAAAAACGCCTATCGCGTCCATGCGCCTGACGCTGCAAAGCTTCGACTCGCCCGAGTCGCGCCGCCTGTCCTCCGACCTCGGACGCATCGAGCAGTATGTCGGGATGGCGCTGGCGTATCTCCGGCTCGATTCCGAGAGCAGCGACTATGTCATACGCGAGCTTGAGCTCGATCCGCTCATCCTCCGCTCGGTGAAGAAATTCGCCGGAGACTTTATCTCAAAGCGCCTGAGCCTTGAGCTTGAGCCGACGGGAGCGCGGGTCGTGAGCGACGAGAAGTGGCTGGCCTTTGTCATTGAGCAGGTGCTTTCAAACTCGCTGAAATATACACGCGAGGGCAGCGTAAGGATATACCTCGCCGAGCCCGAGACCCTCTGCATACGCGACACCGGCATCGGCATCGCGCCCGAGGATCTGCCGCGCATTTTTGAAAAGGGCTACACCGGCCTCAACGGGCGCGACGATCTGCGCGCAAGCGGCCTCGGCCTGTATCTGTGCCGCCGCGTCTGCAATAATCTCGGCCACCGCATATCCGCCGCCTCCGAGCCCGACCGCGGCACGGAAATACGCATCGACCTCAGCCGCCGCCCCCTCTCTCCCAACGAGTAGTTTTTTTACTGGCGCATTGAGCCAGCGAAAAAACCCGCAGGCAAAAGCCTTGAAATAGTACACGGTGTATGGTATTGTATTTGTAACTGCGCATTGTGGGAGTTAACTGATGAATTATGTGTTTATTGCGGCGTTTGCCGCGTTTTCGGCGGTGCATCTGTACGCGAGCTGGCGCTGCGACAGGGTGCTGCGCGCCGTGACGAAGGTGTTCCTGCTGCCGTCGCTTCTGGCTTGGTACCTGACGACGGCGCAGCCTCCGCTTGAGATCGTCACCGCCGCGGTCGCGGCCAGCTGGATAGGCGATGTGCTGCTGATATTCGGCCCTGTGGGCTTTGCCCTCGGCGGCACTAGCTTCTTCATCTCGCACCTGTGCTTTGCGGCGGCCTACTGCATGCACGTTGACTTTGCGCTCGTGCCGGTTTGGGTGATCGTGCTCGCGGCGCTGGCGTACATAACGGCGGTCGCGCTCGTGTTCCGCGGCCTCGTGGGGCATGTCAGGCCGAAAACACTGTACGTCGGGATGATGGGATACCTCGTCGTAAACGGCGCGATGAACTGCTTTGCGCTGTTCCAGCTCGTGACCGTGCCCTGCCTCGCGGCGGCGATCATGTACGCCGGTGCGCTGAGCTTTTTCGTGTCCGACTCCATACTGTTTTACGTCCGCTTCCGCAAAGGCGAGCCCTTCA
Source organism: Hallerella sp. (assembly GCA_963620985.1). Taxonomy (GTDB): domain Bacteria; phylum Bacillota; class Clostridia; order Oscillospirales; family Oscillospiraceae; genus F23-B02. The sequence continues at coordinate 11,933 of CAVFCI010000061.1, forward strand.
AAACGCATTTCGGCGTTATGCTGACCTATCTGCTGGCAGAGTTCCTCATCGTCACCGGCTTCATTGTTTTTTGATGGCGCATTTTTAGAGGCGCACGGACGCACCTACGGATACGTTTATTGTGTTATCCCGACCGGAAATATTGGCATAAACCATAACGTTTCGCTCTTTTTCAGAGGCGCATTGACGCGCCTACGGATACGGTGATTGCGTCAGCACGGTATCAAAACAATGGAATAAACCATAGCGTTTCGCCTCCCGCGAGTGCAGTGCAAGCTTTGCCCGCACCGAAATCGGCGCACCCTCATGCCTTCCCCTTACTACGAGGGGAAGGTGTCGGCGACAGCCGACGGATGAGGT
>CAVFCI010000062.1:0-12109 GCA_963620985.1 Hallerella sp.
CGACACCTTCCCCTCGTAGTAAGGGGAAGGCATGAGGGTGCGCCGATTTCGGTGCGGGCAAAGCTTGCACTGCACTCACGGGGAGCGAAACGTTATGGTTTATTCCAATATTTCCGGTCGGGACACCGCAACAAACGTATCCGTAGGTGTGTCAATGCGCCAGTGAAAAAAACGTATCCGTAGCTGCGTCAAAGCGCCTCCAAAAAAACAAGGGTTATGGTGGTGCCCTTATCGGGGACGGAGGTGACGGATATCTTCGCGTTATGGAGGGAGGCGGCGTGCTTTACGATAGAGAGGCCGAGCCCCGTACCGCCGACCTCGCGCGAATGGCTCTTATCGACACGGTAGAAGCGCTCGAAGATGCGCTCCTGCTGCTCGGGCGGGATGCCGATGCCGTTATCCTCGACGGTCAGCAGCACCTTTGCATCCTCACGCCGGACATTCACGCGGACGAAGCCGCCCGCACGGTTGTATTTTATCGCGTTCTCGCAGAGATTGTGGACGATCGCGTCGAGAAGCTGAGGTATGCCGTTTATGACGGCGCTCTCGCCGGAGACGCTGAGCGCAACACCGGCGCTCTTGGCGGTCTGACGGAGGTTTTCCGCCTCGCGCCGCGCAACGGCAAGGAGGTCAACATCCTCGCGCTGCATATCGTCCGCGCCCTCGTCGAGGTGCGAGAGCTTTATGATGTCCTCGATGAGCGCGGTCATGCGCTTTGCCTCGGACTGTATCTGACCGAGGAAGTGCGGCACATCCTCGGGCTTTACGATGCCGTTTGCCAGAAGCTCCGCACAGCCGGAGATGGTGTGCAGCGGCGTTTTCAGCTCGTGCGAGACGTTGGCGGAGAACTCGCGCCGGAGCTGCTCGGCCTTTTCCTTCTCGGTCGTGTCGAGCATCAGCAGCACCACGCCCGTGACCCTGTCGCCCGATGCGACGGGGCTTGCGTAGAACCTGTAGCTCACGCCGCCGAGGCTGATGTGCGTCTCGCAGTGCTCGCCGCCGAGCGCCTTTTCGACAAGCTCGCGCAGCTGCGGCGCGGCGGAGAGCTCGCGGATGTCCCTGCCGATGCAGTAGCGGCTGATATCGAGGATCCTGGTCGCCGACCTGTTGATGCTCAGCACGCTGCCCTGCTCGCTCAGCAGCACCAGACCCTCGGTCATGTTGCCGGTCGCGGCCTCGAACTCGTCGCGGCGGCGGCGCAGCTCGGTCTCCTGCTCGCGCAGCTGCTTCTGCTGACTGCGCAGCTTATCGATAAGCGGCGTGAGCTCGGGGTATGCCTCGATCCTGTCGGCGTCGTCGAGGCTCAGCTCGTTGAGCGGCTTGACGATGCGCTTGGACATGCGCGAGGCCAGATACAGCGACAGCAGCAGCGCCAAAAGCGCGATGATGATGACCGGCTGGAGCATGCCGAGGATGAGCGTCAGCGGCGTGTACTGCATGTCGGATATGCGCACGACCGTGCCGTCGGACAGGCGGTCGGCTGAGTACAGCTGCCGCTCCATGAGCGTCGTGGAGTAGCGCATGCTCTCACCGTGGCCGGTCTTGAGCGCCTCGCTGACCTCCTCGCGGCCTGCGTGGTTTTCCATGCCCGCCTGCTCGGTCTGGCTGTCGTACAGGACCGTGCCGTCGGCGGCGATCCATGTTATGCGGCAGCCGTCGATCTCCATGTCGTCAAAGTAGTCCTCACCGGCGGCCTCAACGCCCTGCGCGGCGAGGTGGGTCTGCATGTTGAGCTGATCCATCTGCTTGTTGGAAAAGTACTCGTACAGCACGCCCGTTATCAGCACGAACGCCGCCAGCAGCACGATCGCGGCGACCGTGAATATCGAGCGGAAAATGCGTTTTGTCATGCTCTACGCCTCCATTCTGTAGCCCACGCCGCGCACCGTGCGGATATACGCGCCGCACTTGCCGAGCTTCTGGCGCAGCGTGCCGACGTGAACGTCCACCGTGCGCGTTTCGCCCATGAAGTCCTCGCACCAGACCGAGGACAGCAGCTGCTCGCGTGTGAACGCACGGCCCGGGTTTGTCATGAACGTGTGCAGCAGCTCGTATTCCTTCAGCGTGAGCTGCACCCTGCGCCCGTCGGCGGTGACCGTGTGCTCCGAGAGGTTCATCTCAAGCCCGCCGATGCAGATGAGCCGTGCCTTTTTCTCGGATGCTCTTCCGCTGCGGCGCAGCACCGCGCGCACACGCGAGGCCATCTCCATCATGCCGAAGGGCTTGGCCAGATAGTCGTCCGCGCCGAGATCGAGACCGATGACCTTGTCGTACTCGTTGCCCTTGGCAGTCGCCATGATGACCGGCACGTCCGCCGTGCGCGGATCGGCCTTCAGGCGCTTGAGGATGGATATGCCGTCCTCGCCGGGCAGCATAATGTCGAGCATCACCAGCTCCGGCACGGTGTCCGCCACAGCCGCGTAAAACTCACCTGCGCTGCCAAAGCCCACGGCCTGAAAGCCCGAGGCGTTGAGCGTGTATATCATAAGATCTCTGATGCCCGCATCGTCTTCAACACAAAATATCATTGTCATTACCTCGCTTTGCCTTAATTTTATATGTAAAGCGTAATGTAAAACAGCGTTTATATGTAAAATCCATGTAAAATCTTTTGGAGGCGCATTGACGCAGCTGACTATACGGTGATTGCGGCTGCCGGCTCTGAGACTGACGAGAGCACAGACTTCAAAATCTGTGCTCTCATTTTTCTGCCGGCTAAATCGCTGCGCTCCAGATAAATATGTGTTTGCCTGACGGCAAATGATTTGATAAACACCTCATCCGTCGGCTATCGCCGACACCTTCCCCTCGTAGTAAGGGGAAGGTAGGGTGCGCCGATTTGTGCTGACCAAAACCTGTAGTGGCAAAGCTTGCCCAGCACTTGCGGGAGGCGAAACGTTATGGTTTGTTCCAGCGTTTCGATACCGTGCCACCGCAATCAACGTATAGGTAGCTGCCTCAATGCGCTATCGAAAACTCGGAGGGGCGGTCGGGGCGCAGGCCGAAGGCGAATTCTATCGCGTCGGCGATGCGCTCGCAGGCGTGTCCGTCGCCGTAGGGGTTGACGGCGTGTGCCATGCGCTGATACATCTGCCCGCCGGTAAGGAGCTCGGACGCATCGCGGATGATATCGCCGCGCTCAACGCCGCTGAGCTTCACGGTCCCGGCAGCGACGGCCTCGGGGCGCTCGGTCTCACGGCGCAGGACGAGCACGGGCTTGCCCAGCGAGGGCGCTTCCTCCTGAATGCCGCCGGAGTCGGTCATGACCATGTAGCTTGCGCTCATGAGCCGGTGCATGTCCATCGCGTCAAGCGGCTCGATCAGATGCACGTTTTCGAGGTCTGCCAGCTGCTCTCGCGCCGCGCCGCGGACGACCGGCGACAGGTGCACGGGATAGACTATCTCAACGTCGGGGTGCGTGAGCGCTATCTCGCGCACGGCGGAGAATATATTCTTCATCGGCTCGCCGTAGTTCTCGCGGCGGTGGCAGGTCATGGCGATGACGCGCTTTGAAAAGTCGATGCTGTTGAGCTCGGGCGAGGTAAAGCCGCCGTCGCCGACGGTGTATTTCATCGCGTCGATAACGGTGTTGCCGGTGACGAAAATGTCGCCGGTGACGGCCTCTGCGCGCAGGTTCTCGGCGTTTTTCGCCGTAGGTGCGAAGTGCAGCGTCGCAAGTCGTCCGACGAGGCAGCGGTTCATCTCCTCGGGGAAGGGGCTGTAGCGGTCATAGGTGCGCAGTCCGGCCTCGACATGGCCGACGGGTATCTTCGCGTAAAACGCGGCCAGCGCCGCGGAGAAGGTCGTGCTCGTGTCGCCGTGGACGAGCACGAGATCGGGCTTTTTCTCGGCAAGGCAGCCCTCGAGACCCTTCAGCGCCCTGACGGTCACGTCGGTGAGGGTCTGGTTCTTACCCATGATGTTCAGATCCGCGTCGGCGTTCAGACCGAAGCAGCTCATAACGGAGTCGAGCATCTCGCGGTGCTGCGCGGTGACGCAGATGATGCTTTCGATGCACTCGCGGCGCTGAAGCTCCAGCGCGAGCGGCGCCATTTTTATCGCCTCCGGCCTCGTGCCGAAAACGGACATGACCTTGAGCTTAGCCATTGCTTTCACCGTCCTTTTCGGACTCCTCCGCCGGCTTTTCATGCGGCAGAGGGTGGATGTTGTTATTATGCCTGAATACGGACAGCCATACGCCGACGGCTATCGCAAAGGCGATGAGCGCAACGAATATGCGCACTATGCCGGTCGAGGCCAGCAGCACCGCCGCGAGACCGAGGATGGCCGACACCGCGTACAGCACCGCGACCGCCTGCTTCTGGTTAAGCCCCATGTCCAGCAGCTTGTGGTGGAAATGCCCTCTGTCGGCATGGAAGGGGCTCTGTCCGTGCAGGATGCGGCGCGTGAAGGCGAATATCGTATCCGACAGCGGAACGGCCAGCGCCAGCACCGGCAGGACGAAGGTGACGATGGCGTAGAACTTGAACATGCCGATAACGGAGACCGTTGCGAGAACATAGCCCAGCAGCAGTGCGCCGGTGTCGCCCATGAATATCTTCGCGGGATTGAGGTTATACGGGATAAAGCCGAGGCAGCCGCCGACGAGCGCGGCGAGGATCACCGCGACGTTGATGTTAGCGTCGGACACCAGCAGCGACACGACGAGCATCGTCATCGAGGCTATCGCCGAAACGCCGCAGGCAAGGCCGTCAAGCCCGTCGATGAGGTTAACCGAGTTCGTAACGCCGACTATCCACAGCACCGTCACGGGAACTGCGAGGATGCCGATGGTAACGGCCTGCTCGCTGGTTATCAGCAGCGGGTTTGACACGACGTTTATGATAACGCCGGACAGGACCGCGATGACCGCCGCGACTATCTGCACGCAGAACTTGAGCCATGCGTTGAGGTTCATCACATCGTCGATAGCGCCGACGACGACGATGAGGATAGCGCCCAGCAGTATCCCGCGCACCTGCGGCGTGATGTGTGCAAACAGCAGCACCGACAGCAGGAAGCCGAGGAATATCGCAAGCCCGCCCATGCGGGGTATCGGGTGGCTGTGAATATGGCGCTTCTTGTCCGGAATGTCTATCGCGCCGACCTTTTTGGCAAAGGAGCTGACAACGGGCGTCGCGGCAAAGGAAATGACGAAGGCAACGCCGAGCGCGAGCAGTATGTTCTTCCAGACATCAATACTAAGATCGATCATATTTATCTCTCCGGGGACTGTTTATTTTAATGTTAAAAGGGCTTTTCGACCAGTCCGACCTTTTTATATACCTTGCGCAGGGTCCTGCGAGCAATGGCGCTCGCCTTCTGCGCGCCCTCGGTGTAGACGCTGCACAGATATGCCTTGTCGTTCAGGAGCCTCGCTGCCTCCTCGCGTATCGGGCGCAGCGTTTCAATGACTGCGTCGCCGACGGCGGGCTTGAACACGCCGTAGCCCTGTCCCTCGAACTCGCGCTCTATCTCCTCGAAGCTCTTGCCTGTGACTGCGGCGTAGATGCTCATGAGGTTTGAAACGCCGGGCTTGTTCGCCTGATCGAAGCGTACGCAGTTTTCCGTGTCGGAGTCGGTGACGGCGCGCTTGAACTTGCGGGCGATATCCTCGGGCTTTTCCATGAGGAAGACGCAGCCGTTGGGGTCGGATTTGCTCATCTTCGACGTGGGATTGCCCAGACCCATGACGCGGGCTCCGGCCTTGGGAACGTAGGCCTCGGGCACCTTGAAGGTCTCGCCGTATATGTTGTTAAAGCGCACGGCGATATCGCGCGTTAATTCGCAGTGCTGGCGCTGATCCTCGCCGACGGGGACGAAGTCGGCCTGATACAGCAGGATATCCGCCGCCATGAGGCTGGGGTAGGTGAACAGGCCGCCGTTTATATTGTCGGCGTTTTTTGCGCACTTATCCTTGAACTGCGTCATGCGGCTGAGCTCGCCGAACATGGTGTAGCAGTTGAGTATCCAGCCGAGCTCTGCGTGCTCATGCACATGGCTCTGCAAAAACAGGACGTTTTTCTCGGGATCTATGCCGCAGGCGATATACTGTGCAAGCTGCTCGAGACTGCGGCGGCGCAGCTGCTTGGGATCCTGACGCACGGTGAGCGTGTGCAGATCCGCCATGAAGTAATAGCAGTCAAATTCCTCGGCTCTCGCGCCCCAGTTCTTCACCGCGCCCAGATAATTGCCCAGATGCAGGTCGCCAGAGGGCTGGATGCCCGACAGCATTGTTTTCTTTTTTATCTCTTCCATTATATTATCTCCTACTAAAAGATACTGACTTATTAATAAAGCTGCTAACTCAATTTGTCATTGTACCATTTTAGTTCTCACTTGACAACTGCTAAAAAGCATTTTACACTTATGACATAATACCCAAATACCTTCGGAGGACAAATTTATGGATATGACATGGTTCGAGCAGATGGAGGCGCGCATACCTCACGGCGAGGTACGCACGAGATTTGCGCCCAGCCCCACGGGCTACATGCATGTGGGCAATCTGCGCACGGCGCTGTACACCTGGCTCATCGCCCGTCACGGCGGCGGAAAATTCATTCTCCGCATCGAGGACACCGATCAGGAGCGCTACGTCGAGGGCGCGGTGGACGTTATCTACCGCACGATGGCGCAGTGCGGCCTTGACCACGACGAGGGTCCCGATGTCGGCGGTCCTGTCGGCCCCTATGTTCAGACCGAGCGCCGCAGCCTTTACGGGAAATACGCGGAGCTTCTCATCGAAAAGGGTCACGCCTACCGCTGCTTCTGCGAAAAGCAGGAGGAGACGGAGGGCTTTGAAAAGACCGTCGATCCCTGCCGCTGCCTCAGCCGTGCGGAAAGCGACGCGAGAGCCGCAGCAGGCGAGCCCTATGTTGTGCGCCAGAGGATACCCGAGGAGGGCAGCACGACCTTCCATGACGAGATCTTCGGCGATATCACCGTCGAGAACGCAACGCTCGACGATCAGGTGCTCATAAAGCGCGACGGCCTGCCGACCTATAACTTTGCAAACGTCATCGACGATCACCTCATGGGCATAACCCACGTCGTGCGCGGCTCGGAGTATCTGTCCTCCTCGCCGAAGTATAACCTGCTGTACGAGGGCTTCGGCTGGGAGATACCGGCCTATGTCCACTGCTCGCCGGTCATGCGCGATGCGCACAATAAGATGAGCAAGCGCCACGGCGACCCCTCGTATGAGGATCTTATCGCGCAGGGCTACCTCACGGACGCGGTGGTCAACTACGTCGCGCTGCTCGGCTGGAGCCCCGGCGGCGAGCGCGAGATATTCACCATGCGGGAAATGGCCGAGATATTCGACATAAAGGGCATTTCCAAGTCCCCCGCCATCTTCGATATAGAAAAGCTCAGATATTTTAACGCCGAGTACATCCGCGCAATGAGCCCCGAGGCCTTTGCCGAGGCCGCCGAGCCCTTCATCCGTCAGGCGGTGAAGAAGCCGGAGCTCGACCCCGCCGCGATAGCCGCGCTTTTGCAGCAGCGCACGGAGGTTTTGACCGACATACCCGAAAAGCTCGATTTCTTCGACGAGCTGCCGGAGTACGACACGGCGCTGTATGTCCATAAAAAGAGCAAGACCGACGAGGCCGGCTCGCTTGAGATGCTGCGCGCCATGCTGCCCGTGCTCGAGAGCATCGGCGACTGGAACGACGAGAGCATCCTCGCCGCGATGACCGGCATGGCCGAAAAGTGCGGCTGCAAAAACGCGAAGGTCATGTGGCCCGTGCGCATCGCCGCTGCCGGTAAGGCCGTAACGCCCGGCGGCGCGGTCGAGATCTGCCGTATCCTCGGTAAGGACGAGACCCTCCGCCGCATCCGCACCGGCATCGAAAAGCTCGAAAAGGCCGTCGGATAAAGGCCGGCTGAGACAAAATAACAAAATCTCGGCAATACACAAAGCATTGCCGAGATTTTCAGCGTATCGGCCGTCAGCTATCGGCTATCAGCTGGCGCGTCAGCACCGCGGTTTTCACCAATATTTCCGGTCGGGCACCTGCAATATGCGTATAGGCACAGCCCCAAAGCGCCTCTAAAAAACAATGCCGCGGGCGAGGACATATTCGTTGAATTTATCGGTGATATAGACCTGCGCGTCGAGGCCGCGGCCGGCCTTTATGAGAGAGACTATGTGCCCGCTCTGCTCTATGAGCCCCTCGAGCCCCCAGTGTCCGGCGCAGTGCCGCCAAAGCCCCTGCGATATCTCGGCAAAGGAGTTCATCAGCAGCATAAACACCTCGTTGCCGCTTAATTTGCAGATGAGATAGTGAAACTCCTTGGTCATCGCGCCGAGCTCGTCCGCGCCGAGTCCCTGACCGCGCACGGCCTTGAAGCGCTCGATATACTCCTCAAGAACGCGGATATCCTCATCGGTATGCGAGGCCGCAAGGCGTATGAGCGCGCCGCCCTCGATGGCGTTTCGCGTCTCGACGAGCGCGACGATGCGCTCGCGGGTCATGTACCGCTCGCCCGAGCGCAGCAGCTCGTGCAGCGTTTCATAGTTGCCGCCTGCCGTGTAGTCGGCGACGTAGGTCCCGTGGCGCGGCACGATGTCGAGAAAGCCCGTGCGCTCAAGATCCTTTATCGCAAGGTGGATGGCCGACCTGTTTATTCCCGTGCTCTCGGCAAGCTCGCGCTCGCTCGGCAGCTTCTGCCCAGGCGTGAGCTCGCCTGTCAGTATCTTCGATTTTATATTTTCAAAAAAGCATTCCTTCGCCGAGGGGATGCTTATTTTTTCAAACGTCATGATATTTACGTCTCCCGTTTCGGTCTGTGGTTGATTAATCACCGTCACAGAAATATTATGCAGTAAATCCGCGCCGTTGTCAAGATTTTATACAGTCCGGACGGCTGTTCTTTATTGACATAAAAATATCCATGTGATAATATTTCATCGTGATTATTCACGAGCCTTCGAGGCCCGCAAAACATAAACAGGATACGAGGAGGATACTATGAAAGATCTAAAGCACCTCATCTACTTTGAAAGCCTGCTTCAGGACGCGAACAACGAGCTGGTAAAGCAGGCCTCGGCAGAGGGAAAGGCTGCGCTGGGCTACACCTGTTATTTTGTCCCCGAGGTACTGCTCAACCTCGGCGGCTGCTTCTCGGTGCGCCTTCGCGCCCCGGGAACGACCAACACCGATATCGGTACATACTACATGACAAACAAGACCTGCCCCTTCACGCGCAGCGTGCTTGAGCGCAGCATGGAGGGCGGCTACAACTTCCTGTCGGCCATGTTCTCGTCCGAGACCTGCCAGATGATGCACCGTGCGCACGAGTACTTTGACATCATGGGGCTCGTAAAGGAGCAGAACCCGAAGTTCTTCATGAGCATGATGGACGTGCCCTTTGTCACGACCAAGGCCGCCTATGAGCATTACGAGGCGCAGCTTCGCAAGCATATACTCGAGCCTCTGGCCGAGGTCTACGGCGTGGATATCTCCGACGGTGCGATACGCAGAGCCATCGAGGAGCACAACGAGATCTGCCGTGTCATCACGGAGCTCGGCGACCTGCGCAAGCTCCCCAACCCGCCGATCACGAGCTATGAGTTCCACGTTTTGCAGCTCGTTTCCGAGTGCTGCCCGCAGTATCTCATCCTCGAAAAGTTAGAGGAGACGCTCAAAGAGGTGAGAAAGCGCAAGGTCGATCCCAAGCCTAATTACCGCGCACGCATAGTCGTGACGGGCTCGGAGGTGGACGATCCGGCGTTCACGAAGCTTCTTGAGGACTGCGGCGCATACGTCGTGGCCGACCGCTACTGCTACGGCTCGCTGCCCGGCAGGGAGCAGATCGAGATACGCGACGGCGAGAGTGCGCTGACGGCTGTTGCGCGGCACTATCTTTCCACGAGCGAGTGCCCTCGCTTCATGAATAAGGAAAAGCAGCTCCAGCGCCGCGGCTACTTAAAGCAGCTTGTAAACGACTACGATGCCGACGGCATCCTGTACCTCCAGATGAAGTTCTGCGAATTTTGGAGCTACGAGCGCGTCATGGGCGTACACGACATGAACGAGGTCGAGGGCATACCCTGCATCGGCGTCGAAAAGGAATACACGATGGCCTCGGCAGGCCAGCTGCGCACACGCTTCCAGGCCTTTGTCGAGAGCATTGAGATAAAGAAGATCCAGGGAGGTAAAAAGTGATGGCAAACGAGGCAAAACGCTTTTACAAGGGCAGCGGCATCGCAAAGCACCGCGAGTGGCGCGGCCTGAAGGACACCTTCTATGATTACACCCAGTGGGCGATAAATCTCGGCATACTGGTGCAGTTTGCGGCGAAGTCGCCGGTGCGCATCGTCAAGGGACTGTTCGAATACCGCTGGTTCGGCGGCTATATAGGCGCGCTGCACATGGTCGATAAGTGCACCGCCGGTATGCGCGGCCCCGCGCTGCGCGTTTCGCACACGCAGATGCACGCCATCATGAAGGGCACGACCGGCATGCTCGCCGACAGCATGAAGGGCGACCGCCGCTTCGGCGACACCGAGTACGCAAATAAATTCGTCATGCTCGAGCAGACCATGTGCCCCGAGATCGTCGCGGGCTTCCCCAAGCTCAAGGCTCTGCCGCTGGAGGTCCTGCAGGGACTGCTGGGCACCTATATGGATCAGAACCTCGCCCCGTTTTACATGGACATCATGGAAAACGTCGGTCTGCCCGCCGACTCCTGCCGCCTGAGCGCGAACGCCGCCGGTGTTGCGATAAACGACGACTATCCGCAGATCGGCGCCTGCCTTATCACCAACAACATGCCCTGCGACTCCTCGACCATGAACAGCCAGCTCATAGAGCGCCGCATCACCATCCCCACGACCGTCGCGGGCATACCCATGCGCTGGGAGGATGAGGCCACCGACAAATACGCCCTCGCGCAGATGAAGGAGACCATAAAGTTCATCGAGGACACGACCGGCGAGAGGTTCGACGAGGCCGCGTTCTTTAAGATCATAAAGCAGCACAACAGGGAGGTACGCAACGAGTTCGAGGTCTGGGACTATGCCAAAACGCCGTACTCGGCCTTCGGTCACGTCATCTCCCCTCTGTTCCACGCCTTCTACTTCACATTCTCCGGCGGCAGCATCCCCTACATCGACAAGACCGCGAAGAAGGCGCTGAAGATCGCGGAAAGGGCTTATAAAAACAAGGTCGTCAGCTTTGACAAGGCGCGCCACCGTATGATAACCTGGGGCGGCCCCGGCTGCTACTACATCGACTTCAACACATGGGCATATAACTGCTGGGGCGTTCTCGTCGCCGCGCAGATGGATATGTTCTCCGGCAACGTCATCATCCCCGAGGACGACCTCGACGCGGCGCTCATCGGCATTGCACACAACTACGAGCGCGGTGTCATGCGCCGCCACCTCACCGGCGGATATCAGCATCTGCTGGAGGTCTGGGACGAGGCGGAGAAGTTCAACTGCGATATCGTCCTTGTGTACGACGATATCACCTGCAAGGGCGCGATGGGTCTGGCCGGCGTTGTCAACGATCAGGCCAAGGACAAGAACAAGCACCTCGTCTGGGTGCAGAACGATATGTTCGACCACCGCACCGTGAGCCGCAACGAGATGCGCAGGCAGTTCTCCGAGTACATGACCGCAGTCATGCAGGAGGAGCCCCTCGACGCGAGCCTCGTGGATTTTGACGATTACGAAGGATGGTAATATCATGAAAAAGAAACTGCTTATCGGTACGCTGAGCATCATACCTCTGAGCATGCTCATCTATTGGTTCAATCTCGATAACAAGCTGCTGTACTACGGTGTCCGCCCCCTGCTCAACAAGGTCTATAGCTCCCAGCAGCGCAACGTCAAGCTTTGATTTTTTACTGGCGCATTGACGCAGCTGCGAATACGCATATTGCGGTGTCCCGACCGGATTTCTAGAGGCGCATTCAGTCTGCACCTATACGCATATTGCGATGACACGGTGTCGAAGCACTGGAATAAACCATGATGTTTCGCGTCCCATTAGTGCGGAATAGTGTTGCTGCAGCATCTCAAAAGCTGCTGCGCACCAAGCCTTCCCCTTACTACGAGGGGAAGGTGTCGCGCTTGCGCGACGGATGAGGTGTT
>CAVFCI010000063.1:0-11596 GCA_963620985.1 Hallerella sp.
CAAGGGCTTTAACGAAGCATGGGCGAAAATCAGCCTGTCAAAACCGGCAGGGTTCAACTCCCGTCAGCTTATCTCAGGCGACGGGGCAGACACCGCGCACCTCCATGCTGTCGGTATCGACGATGCAGCACAGCTTCATGCCGCAGGCGCAGTCATAGCCGCCGGAGAGGGTGACCTCGGCGTAGTTGCCGGTGGGGTCGGTGAAGAGCTTTACGCTTGCACCGCTTGCGCCGTATGCGCTGCCGACCTCGGCTGCGGCTGCCTCCGCCGCGCTGCGGCGCAGCTTCTCCTCGCTGCGGTACAGTGCGCCGAGAATGTTGGTGATCACATTTACGTTAGTCATGATGTTTTTCATTTTATTTACCTCCTGAAAATTCGTCCGTTCTTCTCTGAATTTGCTTGTTTTTTTCTTCTGTTCACAACTGTCATATTGATTATGCCTGTTAAAAAATAGATTACAAGGGTTTTTTACCAATATTAACGCTTTCTTAACACAAATTCAAATTCTGTTCACTTAAATTTAAATAATTTACTCAAATTGTCTGTAACTGTTCTTTATTTTTGCCGTTGTCGTTCAACAAGAACGACTTTGAGCTGCAAACTGTTAAAAAATCATCGAAATCTGTGTTAATTCGCCTGACGTTTTGTCAAGTCTATGACGTTCTTTTTGCCATTGATTTTATCAATAGCTGCATTGATTTTAGCTATAAGTCGCCTCCGGCGGTCTCCGCCGTGCCGAGATATATATCTGTTGCAAAATCTGTATCATTTTTATCGGCCTCCTGAGAATTTTGTTTGCGGGCTTCTTTCCTGTCCACGGCTATAAGTCTAAGCCAAAGTTTTTAAGCGGGTATAACGCAAGTGAAAACAAAGCTTTAAAATTTTCCGGAACGTTTTAAATTTTGTTTAACTAAAGCGGCAAAACTGCTGATATAATGAACACATCATTAATAGGGCGTGATATTATGACGGTCAAAAAGCGCTTGGGACGATCCAACCTGTATATGTTCCTTATCCCGATGCTCACGGCGGCTGCGCTGCTGCTTGCGGGGGCGGGCATAGCGCTGTACGTTCTCGAAACGAACTATCTGCCGAAGCTCGGCCTTGATCTGCGCGAGATGCATTTGCTGCTTGAGCAGTACGAGGATCCGCTGCAAAGCTTCGAGGTGTTTATCTGGGTGTACACCGGCGCTGTCGGCACGGCGCTGATACTTACAATATTATTTACGAACGTTCACCTCACACGCGAGCTGTTCTCGCACATATCCGAACCGCTGGAGGACCTCGTTGAGGGCGTTGATCGCATACGCTCGGGCGATCTTGAGCATCCCATAGGCTACACCGAGCCCGACGAGTTCAAGGCTGCCTGCGACGCGGTCGATATGATGGCGGCAAGGCTCAAGGCCTCGCTCGAGGCCGAGCAGCGCCGCCAGCAGAGCAGCAAGGAGCTCATCGCCGGAATGAGCCACGACCTGAAAAGCCCCCTGACCTCCATCCGCGCCTACACCGAGGCGCTGCTCGAGGGGCTTGCCGATACGCCCGAGGCGCAGCAGAAATATCTCGGCACGATACTCGACAAGGAGCTCGAGATGGAGCACATGGTCGCGCGGCTGCTGGAGTTTTCCAAGCTGGAGCTGAGCGAATACCCCGCGAAGGCCGAGAGCCTTGATCTTAAAAGCGAGCTTTCTCGCATAGTTTCCGACATGACGCCGGAGGCGGATATTGACCTGTCGGGCGTTTCCGGCACACAGGTGTGCGCAGACCGCGAGCAGCTGCGGCGGATCGTTGAAAACATCATCGGCAACAGCGTAAAATACTGCCCCGAGAGGGCGCGGGTCGAGGTGAGCTCGCAGCGTCTGGGCAGCTTTGTACGCATTAAATTTTCCGACAACGGCAGGGGCGTTCCCGCCGAGGCGCTGCCCAAGCTGTTTGACCTGTTCTACCGCGCAGACCCCGCGCGCGCAAAGCCGGGCTCCGGCTCGGGGCTGGGGCTTGCCATCGTAAAGCGAGCCGCCGAGCAGATGGGCGGCAGGGTCTTTGCCGAAAACGGCAAAAGCGGCGGACTGTGCATCGTTATAGATCTTCCGGGAGGTGAAGAAAATGGCTAAGATACTTATAATAGAGGACGACCGCGCGATATCGGATATAGAGCGCGACTATCTTGAGCTCTCCGGCTTTGAGACGGACACGGCCTATGACGGCGTGGAGGGGCTCAATAAGGCGCTCGGCGGCGGGCACGATCTCATTCTCCTCGACCTCATGCTGCCCGGGCTCGACGGCTTTTCCGTCTGCAAAAAGCTGCGCGACAAAACCGACGTTCCCATACTCATGGTCACGGCGCGCACACAGGATATCGACAAGATACGCGGCCTCGGCTTCGGCGCGGACGATTATATCGAAAAGCCCTTTTCCCCGGGTGTGCTCGTTGCGCGCGTCAAGGCGCATCTTGCGCAGTACGAGCGCCTGAAGCCCAAGCAGGAGGCCGTAAGCAGCCTCGTCGAGGGCGGCCCCTTCATCATGGACACCGACGCGCACAGCGCCAGCATCGGCGGGCGCGAGCTCAGCCTCAAAAACAAGGAGTTCGAGCTGCTGCTGTTCCTGCTGCGGCACCCGAATCAGGTGTTCAGCCGTGAGGATCTGTACGAGCTTATCTGGGGGCTGGAGAGCATGGGCGACAACATAACCGTCGCCGTGCATATAAACCGCCTGCGCGAAAAGATCGAGGCCGACCCCTCCAAGCCCGAGTATATCCAGACCGTCTGGGGCGTGGGCTACCGTTTAAAGATCTAGTCACAATTTTTTAATATCTGTTTAACAATCATTTATCGCAGGTTTAAGCTGTCCTCCTATACTGAGATCACTCAGTAAGGAGGACTTTTTTAGCGGCGCATTCAGGCTGCACCTATACATTTATTGCAGGTGCCCTACCGGAAAGTGCCGCAAAGCAAGAACGCTGCCGCGCAGCGAAAGCCCAGTAAGCCGGCGGGGCATTGAGCTCCTCATTCTCTCAGGGCTCTCAAGCTCCGTTCGCTATAGCCGGTGAGATTCAGGCTCTTATTCAGCCATGCCTCATCTCTATCTTTACATCTCCCCCCAATACATCTCCCCTAAAAAAAGCAAAATGTCTCTTGGGAGCCTGTATCTCACCGGCGCTCTTCAGCGGCGCACTCGCGTTATTTGTTTCAATGCTTCGACACCGTGCACCCGCAGCATGCGTATAGGCACAGCCTAAATACGCCAACGAAAAAGGAGGATATCAAAATGAAAGAACGTATCATGAAAAAGGACTTTGCAAAGGCATTCAAGCTCATCCTTGTGATCTTCATCGTACTTGCCGTGTTCACGGCGGTGGCGATCCCTCTGAGCCTGTCGCAGCAGATAAGCGACGCGGCCTCTTATCATCAGCAGCTCCAGTCTGCCGACACCGCACAGAGGCATGACTCCGAGCGTGAGTTCAAGAGCCGCATCACCCCGCTCAATGCGACAAACTACGCCATAATCGGCGGCCTCGGCGTTCTGTGGGCGGTGCTTGCGCTGTTTTACTGGTTCGATGTCGTCGCGTGGCTGTACAAAAGCTCGGTCAACGAGGGCATGAACCGCTCGCTCTGGCCTATTCTCGGCCTGTTTTTCAACTTCCTCGCGGCGTTCGCCTTCATGATCGTGCGCGACCGTCCCGCACGCCGTGCAGCATGACAGAGGGAGGCAGACAGCAATGATCCGTACAGAGGGACTGACTAAAGTATACAAAAACGGCTTCAAGGCCGTTGACGGGCTCGATCTTCGGATAGACGAGGGCGATATCTTCGGCTTCCTCGGCCCGAACGGTGCCGGCAAAACAACAACGATCCGTATGCTCGACGGGCTTTTGCAGCCCACGCGCGGTACGGCGTTCATAAACGGCATGGACATAACAAAGCAGCCCGTGGACATACGCCGTGTTATCGGCGTCGTGCCCGAATCGCACGGCTACTACTACTCGATGACGGCGCAGCAGTACCTGAAGTACTTCGCCGCGCTGTTTGACCCGAAACACGACGATACGGCGTATGTCGAATATCTTCTGCGCCGCGTCGGCCTGTATGAAAAAAAGGACGTTGCCGTCGGCCGCTTCTCGCGCGGTATGAAGCAGCGCCTGGGCGTTGCCAAAGCGCTCATAAACCGTCCCAAGGTCATATTCCTCGATGAGCCGACCCTCGGCCTCGACCCAAGAGGTCAGCACGAGATCCAGCAGCTGCTGCTCGATGCAAACAAAACAGACGGTGTCACGGTGTTCATAACCTCGCATCTTCTCAAGGACATCGAGGTGCTGTGCAACAAGGTCTGCATCGTTAAGGACGGCAAACTCATCGAGCAGGGCAGCATAGACCAGCTGCGCGAGAAGTTCATGCCCAACTACACCATGACTCTCAACACCAGCGATAATCTGCGCGCCGTTGCCGAGCTCATGAGCGTCGGTGAGATCCTCTGCGTCAAGGTAACGGATGATAACAAGCTTCAGCTCAAGCTCCGCAGCGAATGCACCGCCGACGATATCGCGCGCTCAAAGCACGAGATCATGACGACAATGTTCTCCACCGGCATCGACGTCGGCGAGCTTTCACGCCAGACGCTGAGCATGGAGGATATCTTCTTCCTCGCAACCGGAACGGAAAAGGAGGCAGTCGCGCAATGAACAAGACCATCATCAAAAAGGAATTTCACGAAAGTCTCTTCGACTGCAAGGGTCTGTGGCTTATCGTGGCCTGCGCATGCGTCCTGAGCGGCCTGTGCGTTTTGGTCATCAGCATAAAAGAAGGCTCTGTCCTTGCGCAGAACGATGTTCTGCAATACGCGATGAAGGCCGCGATGTTTCTGACCGTGACCATTTCCATGGTGCTCGGCTCGGCCTGCTTTGCAACAGAACGCGAGGAAAACACGATGGAGAGCCTGCTGCTGACCCCCGTTCGCAAGCGTGACCTCGTCGTGGCAAAATACCTCGGCGTAATGCTCATCGGCGTTGCGCTCTACGTCGTGTGCATCCCCTACCTCGCCGCCATCGGTCTGGGCTCGGGTCTTACATGGCGCGCCATCGCCATGACCTTCTTCGGCGGTATCCTGCTGCTGACGGCGTTTACCGCGCTGTCGGTCGTGTTCTCCATCAAAATGAAGAGCTCAAGAGCCGCTATCCTGACCTCCATCCTCGGCATGACCGTTCTTACAGTTCCGGCGCTCATCAAGGGGCTGTTCACCCTCTCCCCGCTTGGCCTTACGATACTCAAGATCGACCCCATCGCCTGCTGCTTTGACATGATGGACGCGGTTCTGGCCGAAAGGCAGCTGTTTTTCAGCCAGTGGGGCTATATCCTGCCGCTCGTCGGCTTTGCCGTTATAACGATCGCGCTCATGCTCTACTGCGGCAGAAGCATCGCGCTCAAGGGGGAAAAGTAAAATGAAAAAACTTCTTTGTCTGACCGCCGTACTCCTTCTGCTGGCAGCCTGCGCATTCCCTGTCCTTGCCGACAGCGCGGAGCCCATCAGCGTCGAGATAATCTCGCCCGAAAGCATAAGCGCAAACCCCGTGTACCACGATAACATCGTCATCCGCGTTACCAATAACAACGGCAAGGCCTATAGCGATCTGCACTGCTTCCTGACGGTGCTCGACGTCGGCAGAACGCAGACGCTCCCCGTCGATGAGTTCGGCGCGGATGCTTTCCAGTCGCGCATCATCGAAAGCCTCGAGCCGGGGCAGAGCACGGATATCACCATCCCCGTGCGCATCATGTACGTCGGCGATTTCCGCTTCACTGCAACCGTTGCCGACTGCGAGTCGAATCAGCTCTACACCTGCCCCGCAATAAGCGTTGATATGCTCGCCGTCAGCACGATGAACAAGCCCCTCGTTATCGGCGCGGCAGCCGGAGTTCCCGTTCTGCTTGCTGCCGCAGCGTTCTTCCTGACGCGCAGCCGCCGCGCCTGATCTCCGTTGGCAAAGATTTTTCATACATTTTGCAAAAAAGTATTGACAAACGTTTCACGCTTGTGTATTTTAAGTGTGTTAGGACACACCACACAGTTAAGAAAAATTAACACGGCTCTGTTCCATGCAGCAGAGCCGCCGGAAAAATTGAGGTGAGCGTATGAGCACTGTCGAAAAGATCAACTTCGTAATAATGTGCATATTCTTCCTGTGCTATTCATATCAGTTTATCTATATCCCCATCGGGCTTATAATGCACAGGCGCGGCTCATATCTTGAAAGCCGCGGCAAGCGCGTTGCGGTGCTCATCGCGGCGCGAAACGAGCAGGCCGTCATCGGTCAGCTCATTGACAGTATCCGCGCACAGAACTATCCCCAGCAGCTGATCGACATCGTTGTCGGTGCGGATAACTGCACCGACCGCACCGCCGAGATAGCCCGTATGCGCGGTGCGCGGGTTTTCGAGCGGCGCGATACGGAGCATGTCGGCAAGGGCTATGTGCTCAACTTTCTGCTGTACAGGCTTCAGGAGCTCGGCCTGAGCTACGATGCGTATATCGTCATCGACGCGGACAACATCCTCGACCCCAACTATATTGCCGCAATGTGCGGCTGCGCGGAGCAGGGGCACGACATCATCACCTGCTACCGCAACTCGAAAAACTACGGCGACAACTGGATCTCCGCGGGCATCGGCCTGTGGTTCCTGCGCGAGTCGCGCTATCTCAACGGTGCGCGTGCCGCGGTCGGCAGCAGCTGCGCGGTCTCGGGCACGGGCTTTCTCTTCACGCGCAGGATCCTCGAGCGCTGCGGCGGCTGGCACTTCTTCCTTTTGACCGAGGACATTGAGTTCACCATCGACAATGTCACCGACGGCGTGAAGATCGGCTACTGCCCGGACGCGATCGTCTATGACGAGCAGCCTGTGACCTTCTCACAGTCGTGGCGGCAGCGTATGCGCTGGTCACGCGGCTATATGCAGGTGTTCGCACGCTACGGCGGCAGGCTCGTGCGCGGCATGCTGCGCGGCAGCTTCTCTTGCTACGACATGGCCATGTCGATCATGCCGGCAGCCGTCCTCACGGGGCTGAGCATCGTCGTGAACGTAGGCGCTGCGATCATGAATCTGCTCGGCGGCGGCGACTGGGCGGCGCTCGGCATATCGGTCGGGCAGACGCTTATGAGCCTGTATCTTACGCTGTTTGCCATCGGCGCGATAACGACGCTCAGCGAGTGGCGGAACATCCGCTGCACTCCGTCAAAGAAGCTGCTTTACGCGCTCACCTTCCCCCTGTTCATGCTGACCTTCGTGCCCATCTGCATAGCGGCAATGTTCAAAAACCCCGGCTGGAAGCCCATCGTTCACACCCGCAGTCTCGACTCCGTCCCCTCGCAGGAAAAAGCTCAGAAGCTCAGCGCTTAGTTTTGGAGGCACATTGAGGTTCCTACGGATACGCATATTGCGGTGCCCCGACCGGAGACTGCTGACGAAGCAAATGTATTGGCGCAATGCAGCAACGCAGCCGAAAAGCTTGCCCTGTCCGCACAGTCGGAGCTGAAATTCAATATTGAATACCAAAAAGATAGTGCAGACTAAAAAATCTACACTATCTTTTTTCAATGCTGCAAATTTGCACCGCACTCGCGGGAAGCGAAACGTTATGGTTTGTGCCAATATTTCCGGTCGGGACACCGCAATATCCGTATAGGTAGGTACCTCAATGCGCCTCTAAAAAAATTGACAATGGAGGCGGCGGGGGATATATTAATATGTTGTCTGCAAATCGCATGGGAGGTGAGTTCGTGGACAAGCTCAGAGACGGCGCGATCAGCGCCGGTAAATATTTTCGGACATTTTACCGCTGGGTGCTGCTGTCGGTCGTGACGGGGCTCGTGTGCGGACTGGTCGGCTCCGCGTTTCACCTGACCGTTGACTTCGCAACGCGCTTTCGGGCTCTGCACCCGTGGCTGGTGTTCCTGCTGCCGGTAGGCGGCCTCGCTGTTGCGTTCATTTACCGCGTCAGCAAAATGGAGGGCGAGGGCACGAATAACATCATCGACTCCATCCACGACGGTGAGAGGGTGCCGATCATGCTCGTGCCGGTCATCTTCGCCGCGACAGCTATCACGCACCTCGTCGGCGGCTCTGCCGGACGCGAGGGCGCGGCCTTGCAGATCGGCGGCGGCATCGGCTACCGCGTCGGTCGGCTTTTGAAGCTCGACGAGAAGGACATGCGCCTTGTCACTCTCTGCGGCATGAGCGCGGTGTTCGCGGCGCTGTTCGGAACGCCTCTGACCGCGACGATATTCGCGCTTGAGGTCATATCGGTCGGCATACTGTACTATTCGGGGCTTATCCCCTGCCTCGTCGCGTCGGTCACGGCCTACGCCGTGTCGCTGCTGTTCGGCATTGCGCCGATGCGCTACTCGGTGGCGCTCGCGCCGCTGGAGCTTGGCCTTGCGCTGCGCGTGTGTGCGCTGGCGGTTGTCTGCGCCCTTGTCAGCATCGTGTTCTGCGTCGCCATGCACAAAACCGAGCGCTTTGCGGCAAAGGCCTTCAAAAGCATCTATCTGCGCGCATTTATCGGCGGCGCGATCGTCATCCTCCTCACGCTCATCGTCGGCGACGAGAGCTATAACGGCATCGGCACGGACATCATCGCCTCCGCCCTCGGCGAGGGCAAAGCGCCGGTCTGGGGCTTTGTGTGGAAGATCGTTTTCACCGCCGTGACCATCGGCTTCGGCTTCAAGGGCGGCGAGATCGTGCCGACGATGTTCATCGGCGCGGTGCTCGGCTGCACCGTCGGGCCGCTGCTGGGCATACCGGCGCAGTTTGCCGCCGCCATCGCGCTGGTCGCGGTATTCTGCGGTGCGGTCAACTGCCCTATCGCGTCGATCATCCTCTCGGTCGAGCTGTTCGGCTCGGGCGAGCTGCTGTATTTTGCGCTCGCCTGCGGCATATCCTACATGCTCTCGGGCTACTTCGGCCTGTACAGCAGTCAGAAGATCATGTACTCCAAGACCCGCGCCGAGTTCATAAACCGCTACGCCAAGTAGTTTTAATGGCGCATTTAGGCTGCACCTATACGGTAATTGCGGTGTCCCGACCGGAAATTGCCGACAAAGCAAAAACTCTGTCGCTTCACGCGAGTGCGAAGTAGTATTGTTGCGGCAGTGCAAATATTGCTGCGCACCATGCCTTCCCCTTGCGGAGCTTGAGGGGAAGGTGTCGGCGACAGCCGACGGATGAGGTGTTTATCAAATCATTTGCCGTCAGGCAAACACATATTTATATAAAACGTCTTAATTTAATTGGCAGGAAAAATGAGAGCACAGACTTTGAAATCTGTGCTCTCATCAGACTGTCAAAAAACTATGCTGCTGCGTAAGCTGACCGCGCAGCGGGGGAGCTCGAGGGGTAGCGCAGCGTCGGCGCGGCGAGAAAAGACCCGCCTCGAGTTGGATTATAGCCATCAAAAACGCCTGAGTTATCAGGCTTTTTGACGAGCGTAGCGAGATTTTTCGTGAAGCGAAAGCTTCACAAAAATGTGGCGTTTGTGAAGCGCGCAAAAAAGTCACAGACTTTTTGACACGCTGATTTGGGAGTGTCAGGCCTTTGTTCCCGCTATGTGCGGGGGTGTGTGCCGGTGAAAAAAGTGCGGAACGTACAGGCTCAGCAGGATCAGCGCCGCGCCGCAAACGCCCTGCACGGTGACGGGCTCGCTGAGGAACACAACACCGAGGAGCGAGGCAAACGCGGGGTTCAGGGCGCACATAAGTCCCGAGGTCTGGCTGCTCAGGTGCGACTGCGCGACCGGCTGAAGCGTGAAGCCGAAGCCCGTGCACAAAAGCGCGAGCACCAGCACGCAGCCCCACTCCGTGCCGCCGGACGGGATGCGCGGCTGCTCGAAGATAAACGACAGCACAAGCGAGAAAATGCCTATCGCGCCGACCTCAATGATGCCGACGAGCAGCGCGTCGCACTTATGCGAAAAGCGGTCGGTCGTGATGATGCCCACGGCGTACATAAGCGCCGCGCACAGGCAGCAGGCCTCGCCCGGCGTGAAGCCGAACGTGCCGCCGCGCAGGGTCAGCAGTCCCACGCCGCACAGCGCAAGCGCCGCACTGACGATGCTCGCGGGTTTGGGCAGTCTGCGTATCAGCACCGCCTCTATAAGCGGCACGAACACGATCGCCGTGTTTTCCAGAAACGACACCGTCGAGGTGTCGGTCGTTTTGAGTGCAGTCAGCTCCAGCGTCATGACGGCGGTGAACACCGCTCCGACCACCGCGCCGCCTATGAGATCGCGGCGGCTCATGTGCCGCAGCCGCTTCCAGAATATAATAAGCAGCACCGCAAAGCCCAGTAAAAAGCGCGCGGCGAGCAGATTGAATGTGCCGAGCGTGGCAAGCCCCGTTTTTGTAAACAAATATGCGCTGCTGCGCGTCAGAATTACCGCTGCCAGCAGCAGCTGTGCCTGTTTTTGAGTCATATCCATCACTCCTCTTGACAGCAGTATAATACGGGTTTATACTTGAGTAAAGCGAGGTATAGTCAATATTTATATGACTGTTACTCATATATCAGAGGTGACGCTTATGGACAGCGAGAAATGCACTATTCTGCTGAGCATACTCAAAAACGGCAGCATGTCAGCGGCGGCGGATGAGCTCAACTATACGCAGTCGGGCATCAGCCGCGCAGTCGAGGCACTGGAGAAGTCGGTCGGCTTTCCGATACTCAGCCGCGGGCGCGGCGGCGTGAAGCTGACGCGAGAGGGCGAGGAGCTGCTGCCGTCAATGCGCGAGATCGCGTACTGGTCCGAACAGTTCGACCAGACGGCGCAGAAGCTGCGCGGTGTGCAGGTCGGGCGGCTGGCGGTCGGCTCGTCGTATGTAAAGTTTTTCCCGTGGCTGACAAAGATAGTGTCGGGCTTTCATGAGAAGTACCCTGGTGTCACGGTGGAGCTCTGCTCGGGTACGAGCACGGAGCTTGCCGCGCGCATGAGCGCAAAGGCGCTCGACTTTGGCATCATAAGCCGCCGCGAGGGGGCGTTTTCGAGCACCGTCATACTGCACGATGAGCTCGTTGCGATGCTGCCGCCGGAGCATCCGCTGGCGCACAGCGCGTCGGTTCCGGCGACGATATTCGAGACCGAGCCCTTTATTGAGATACACACCGGCCTTCAGACCGACAACACGCTGTGCTTTATCGACCGCGGCATCACGCCGAATCTGAGCTTTTCCACGCCCGACAGCTTCATCGCCTGCGGCATGGTCAAGGCCGGACTGGGCGTTGCGCTGGTCAACCGTGTCATCGCCGACGAGCTGTCGGATGCCGTGGCCTATGTGCCGCTCGACCCGCCCGAGGTCGTCGAGATCTGCGCCGTCACCCCGCCCGACGATGTGATCTCCCCCGCCGCAAAGGTTTTCAAATCCTACTTCTTTTCTTTTTCAGAGGCGCATTGACGCACCTACCTATACGCAGATTGCGTCAGCACGGTATCGAAAAACTGGCATAAACCACAGCGTTTCGCCTCCCGCGAGTGCGGCGCAAGTTTTGTCAGCACCGAAATCGGCGCTGAAGTGGTAAGCTAAAAATGGACACAGAGGGGGTACATTTTGGACAGAGGACAT